>NZ_BAABJI010000001.1:352707-705414 GCF_039543225.1 Mucilaginibacter defluvii | reverse complement strand
TTTAATTAAACTTTTAAAAACATTGTAATCGTTGCACGTTACAAGTTCGAGATAGTCCTTTTTAGGATATTTCTTTTCATCTATCCAACCTTGACATCCTCCATTCGTTACTCCAACGATAGAAGGTTCAACTGATATTCTCAACTGTAGGTATTTCGTCATAATCTAAATCTATATGCATCATTTAAAGTTCGGTGTGTACCGTTCTTTAAAATATCATTCATTTCAAATCTAAGTTCTTTTTGTAAGCTTCTTAACCCAGGATCGGATAAAGGTCCATTTTGTAACATCGAATTTATTCTTCTTCTAACAAAGTCGTTATACTTAGGATGATTTCCATGAAAAGGCCGAGGCAGCTTTTTCAAGTTCCAAGCTCCATTTTGCTTGTAGCCGTCGGGCATAAAATGCTTAAATTCCTTATATATTTGATTGGGTATTACGTGGTGTCTTTGCACTGCTCCGAAAACGCGGCGGATAACAGCAGCCCCTGCCGCCCCCGCAGCACCCGCAGCTGTGCTTGCAGCACCCACAGCTGCAGATCCAAAGTCCGCTGCAGCATTTAAAACTTTGCCTCCGAACTTCCCTATTTTGGGCAACACTTTTGGTCCCGCGATAAGCGCGACAGCATCTTCCCAATTATGAGGATCGCTTACAAAGTCTCCGGCATCCGATAAAATTTCATCAAATTCTGTATTTTGAATGTAGCTGACACCGGCATCTATGGCATTGAATAAATTCTCAGTCGATTCAATTGGGCTTTCGATAAATTCCGCCGTGCCAACTAACCCATTCCAAAGGCTAAAAACAACGTTTGTTACAAACTTGCCCCCGGACTGTGCAATATTGTCGGTTTCCGAATACTCAAACTTGGTCGCTTTAATTTTTTCACTCCATTTCTTCTTTGGAGCACTGGCCGTTTGCCCCCGACCTGAAGATCCTGAACCAGCTGCAGCCCGGGTAACTTCGGCAGGTTGGGGAAATGATGATGGCGTGGCCAGGTGAGTTAGATTATTCAACCGGACCCCGGTGCTGGTAAGTACCATTGTTCCCCCAAGCCTGATGACACCTGCAATACGTGGCGATGAAACAACGACAACTTCTGCAAGCGGCTTAGAAGCGTTCCAGATGTATCGTACCGGTACGGGAACAGAGCCACCTGACGGGTCGATCATATTCACCGGATCATTCCCCATTCCAACATAAGGGCTTTCAAACTGATCGAAAGGGTCCGGGCTGATCCACCTGTTCAATTGCGGATCATACATCCGAAGAAAAAACTCAGTATAGCCGCTTTCTTCATCCTCTTCAGCAAAGGCCCCCTGATAGCCGTATTGATTAGGCATTTTACTTAGTGCTTTCGCACAGATAGCCTGCATTTTCAGCCCACCAGGATAATAGTGTGTTTCCTCCAATATTGCAGAACGCTCATGATTTACGACCAAATCATCAAAATAAACTGCCCGCAGAGGAATTCTACTGCTTATAAAAACAAACGCATATCCATTTTTAGGCGCCATTTGTTCCTGCATAGTTACCTGGCCGCAGTCCCTGGTTATTTGAGCAGAGCCGCCGCTAATTAACTGAAACCTCTCATCAAAAAAGAGCCAGTTTAAATAAGCTTTAGGAAGACCCGGGTTGGCATTAGCTTCCTGAGTTGTTAAAAAGTTGACAAGTGAACCGAAAGGGTCTACCAGTTCAGTATTGATACTACTAATATTATTTTTGAGCAGTGAACCGGATACAGCATTATTAAAATTACCAACCAGTATGTTTGCCAATGGAGTTAATAAAGGAACGTTGGTACTTTGATCATCCTCTGGGAAATAGGAAGATACGTTTGCACTTACTTTATCACCAGACATCACCTTTAGAAACATGTTAGGCCCTACAACACCATCGGTTGATGTTGCCAAAAGTCTGCTAACATAGTTTCCTGTTGAATTGCATTGCCAGTTTTTTGTTGTTTTTAAAACTCTGGTTGCTACTACTTCGTTCGATGAGTTTACGTTGCCGCTATTATCAACATTTCCAAAAGTGATTTCTTCATATTGTTGTACGGCCGAATTAGCCGTTTCCATTGTACATGCATGTCGCTCCTTATGAACTTCATCAGTAAGCACCATCCTTGTGCTCCCTTGATTATCTCTGACGAAATAATCAAACACACCAATCTTAGAAATGGCAGGAAATTGAATGCCGCCTGAAATTTCGAGGGCAGGTATCTGGCTGCCATAGGTATTAACAGGAGTGGTAATTCTGATTCTACCTTCTTCAAAGAGTATAAATTTCAGCTCATCCGCGGGCGATGTGGTTGTGTATTCGTAAATAAAATCCCCCAGGTATGTGGTAGTCGTTACAGTTGTTTGATTGTTGTTTGCAATGGTGGGCAATTGGGTAACAATTTTCTGAAGCTTCCCGCCACTTGCATCGTACACAAATTCGGTAATTGAAACGCCATCTTTTTTAATACGCCAGGGTTTATCTAAATAGTTCCATTCAATCGATCCAGTATTGCTCAGGTGCTTATATTCATCCTTGATCAAATTGCCGTTATCATCATATTCATAAGCATTTTGCTGGTTGTAACTACCGCCATAGAAATCTCCCATCTTGAAATCGCCAATCGCATGATCAATGACATTGTCCAACTGGTTAGTCATTATACCATTCCGATACTTATAATGATACTCAAGGTCGTCTATGATTGTACCGCCAAGCTGCCCGGGCAACTGGCTTTTTCGCTGGTAGGTTAAAATGTTTCCATTTTCATCGTAGGAAATACCCTTGACGCTGAAGTCAGCTGTTAAATTACTCCACTGTCCTGAAGGCTGATCTTTCTGCAAATAAGAAGCGCTGGCAAACCGACCGATATTATCATAACCATAATCAAATCTCCGGGTTACATTGTCGCCTTGTGTTTTCCAAACGGCTGCATTTATCTGGCCATTACGCCGACTATTCAAGAACTCTCCGCTTTTATTATCGTAATCCAGTGCTAATCCAAAATATTTGTTTCTCTGGTCATGGTCAACATTAGATAACGCATACTCTCTGTTGATGCCAGTCAACCATCCATGAATGTTATAACTATATTCTAGTGTTTCGAGGGCAGGTGTAGCGGTCCAGTAGTCCTGACCTAATGCTTTTGTTTTTATTCTACCAAATACGTCATAAAGCAGTGTCTTAACCTGTTTCCAGGAATTATTGCTACCGTATTTTCTACGTCCGTAAAGAAAGCGTCCAACCTGGTCGTAATAGTATGTACTAAAAATTTGAAAACCGTCCATCGCATGATTGGGGTATGCGTGCCGGCCAAAATCATTAATTACTTTGCCAGTAAAGTCAAACAGTTCGACGCTGATATCAAATCCACCTTTGATATTTTGGGAAATCGTTTCGAAGTTTCTTAATTGCTCATCATAAAAGATTGTTGTTGTCAGAAACCTGTCATTCCCTGGATTGTTGTCATCATGTAATTGGTCAATTACCCTTTCTTTATAACCAACGGCATGGCCATTGACCCTGAACGATAACTCTGATGTTTCAGCAATTGAAGAATATACGCCATCGAATGAATAGCCGGGATCAAAAGTTGCACTTCCAGTAAAAGAATTTTCATCATAGTAATATACCTTGTTGATTACTTCATTACTGCAGTTATTGCAACTAAACCCGCCTCCGGCAATAGGATTATAGGCCGCGACAGTTTCAGAAATGCCGGTAAATAGCGTTACATTAACCTTTCCCTGAGTAGAATTATCAACAAACGACTGGTGGCTGGATCGATTTTCCGTTGACTCAAACAAACCATTGGCTACGGGGCGATCAAATTCATCGTAAAGGCAGAAACTCCACTTAGCAAGGGCTCGCTGTTTTTGATCTTGAGTAAGCACGAGCCTATCACGGCTATCGTAAACTGAATGTATCTGACCCGCACCCGGGGAATGTTTAATTATCTGGCGACCTTTAGCATCATAATCAGCGTAAAAGCATAATTCATCTATGATGGTTGGGTTTCCAGCTAAATTCCAATTCAAGCTCCTCAGTGCTGTTACGGCACTTGGCGTAATTTCGAATCTAAAACGACCAAAGTCGTCGTATACGTAGTAGGTGCATAACCAACCATCATAGCCATCCATATCAAGATTTGGCCCCGCGTCATTTAACTGAACTTTAGAGAATATAACCTGACCACTAAAATCAATATATTGGACAGTTAATTTTTCCTGCTCATCCTTCAGTGTGATTTTGTAGAGACTGCCTTCAGCATATGTAGTACTTGTACTGGGATAGTCACCCGGTGCCGCACCGATATTCCATATACGAACGTTTTCCTGTGCCTTATTAAAGCTATAATCAACTACCGGAGCCTTATAATTTGTATTACTACCCCAGGATTCACCTGCTTCTCTTCTTTTAACCGCTCTGGATAATGGATTATTGTCAAACTCTAATTGACGAAAGGTATTGGCAGTAGGGCCTTCATTGTAATAGTTATGAAAGAAATCTATTTGTTCCGCCTTCGCATTTTCTTTAAAAAGACCAATATTAGTTTGAGAAGGATAAGATAGGTATTGCTTTTCGCTCCTGCCGGCACCATCGTACTCGATGTGGGTGACTACATCACTCCAAACGTCGATGTCACCATCAGCACTGGTTTCTTTACATATTTGTTGGATAGGGCGCAGCAATCCATCATAATAGGTAGTTCCCTGCTGCTTCTCGCCAATAGACAATGCATCAGCCTGTGCCCAACTTTTTACGCCGGGAATCTCAACACTGTTTATCCGTAGGTAATTCCTGTTCTCTGTCCAGGGGGAGTTATATATATAGTCATATGTCAGTGTATTTGAGTAGAGGGCAACACCGGCACATTCAACTCTTCTTCTAATCTTTGTGTTAATATTTACTACCGGGTGAAATTGCGAGGGCAGATCGACGCCAGTATAAATGTCTTGCCACGGTTCGCCATCATAAGAAACCTGCCATGTGTAGGTTTTAGAAGTACAAAGTCCCCCATTAGAAGGTAGCTGACCTATTTGCAGGGGTGCCGTACCTAAACCAACTTGAACTGATGCCCAGGCAAAAGAATGATTTACTGTTTGAAAATAGGGTTCTTGTGTATTATAGCTGATAGAACCCGCATCAAATTCACTCAGCTTTACAAAAGCGTAGCTAAAAAAAGTATTTCGTGCTGGCAAGGGCACGCTTCCTGTTGCTATAACTTTCGTGCGAAGTCTGTATACAGTGGTGCCTAAATAGTTCATTGAAAACGGAGTCAGGTTATAGTTTGTTGCACCAGGAATATCTGTCCACGTGATCGTATTCAGGTCAATAAATTCAGTTTTTCCCTCACCATAGTAAATACCAGGTAGGGTAGCATAAGCCCATTGGTATACAATTGTGAAAGGCATCCCGTTAGGTACAGCGCATCCTGGCGTTGCTATAACCTGTGGTGTAGCTAAATATTCTGGTTCTTGGGATAGTGGCGCAATTGTACTGCAATCTACTACAGCATTATACCAGTCAATTATGTTCACATGAATACTAAACCCTTTGTCGTTTGAGTATTTGTAAGCGACACTTCCATCACGGTCCATATTAGAGCTCAGATAACTCCATTGAACTGTTACATATATCGTCCCGTTTGCAGCATCTGCGTTTTGTTGTTGAATAACACCCCCTTTTATTATCCAGGTGCCAGGACTTCCCGCAGCCGGATAGTTAGAAGGGTCAAGATTGTAGGTATAGGAAAGTCCTTCAATTGCAACATCAGGTCCGGTGATGGACTCCTGTGCAGATGCTGAAAAACCAATAAGTGCAATCAGTAAAGCAAAGATGAATCGATTTAACATCTTCAAAAATTTATTTGGTTTTATAATGGTACTCGTAGGTTTTAATAATATTCCTTCTGTCATCTTTTACAATAACAAGTCTTCCCAAGCCATCATATTCAAAATAGCTTATGCGATTGTTGATGTCGCACTCTGCAGTTTTTCCGAATGTGGGGTCGTAGCTAGTGGTACTCATTTTTGCGCCCTTCGGGTACACCCGAAACTCATCAATGTACACACCCCTATCACCGGAAAATGTAAGGTTTGTTGAACCAGGAGCAATGTCAAATTCATAATAGGTATAGCCATTGATAGTTGGTCCAGTGCGATCTGGTGGCGCGCCGTCAAGATTTATAGCATGATCGGTTGCCCAAACTGTAAGAATGTATTGTTTATTATTTTTGACAGTAAATGAAATGCCTTCTTCTGCCGGAAAGTTATAATCACCCATAACGGTGTAGGCGTTGTTGATTTTCAAAGGCGAATAACTAATTCTTGATCCGTTGCCCATATCCATGTTATCCGGATTGTTAACGTTATCATCGATATTGTTTTCATCGCTTTCTTTTTCGAATGATGTATAAACAACTTCATCAGGACTTGCTCCAACCACATCAGCTACTATACGCCTTTTGTGATAGCCATAAATCATTGCGTGATTTCCTTCCCTGGTGTCCCTCACATTTATCAGGTCCCCCCACATATTATAAACCAAATCGCCTTCTTGCTCGAAAAATGAGTAGTTGTAAGGGTTAGCCGGATCAGGATTATCCGTAAGAGAATTTGCAACAGGTTGTGATAAATTTGTACTGTATTTTTTGACTGGCCTCAGTCTGCCACTGGAAAGAAGTTGATATTCTGTTGCTGCGGCTGAAACCATCAATTTTGTAGCACCAAGTTGAGCCTGACGCCATAAAACAGTACATAAAGGCACCCCTATAATATGATTATCTTTCATTGCGTGTATCGCAACATTTGAGTTATCATAATCATCCGAATAATAGATGCTTTTTCCTTCGATTTCACCTTTGCTATTAGAAGAGTATGTGTGAGCCAGAAGATTGTTTGAACTGTTATACTCGTAAAACACTTCCTGTTCAGATAATATGGCATTCGATGAGTTATACAGTTTAGTAAGCGTAGAACTTAGAACAGATCTACCTTTTTTCATGTTATAAAATTCTCTTTTTATCCATGTTGGATCCACATCATCGTCGTTATGTACCGGCCAATCTACGGGTCCTGACAAATAGTGATCAGCATCTATCTTACAGGAGCGAAAATTATTGTCAAGCGGTGTAGTTATAATTTGATAGGTATTCTCTGTAATACTGATAAGCGCCCCCGCACTATTATAAATAGACGTTTTGATGGGTAGGCCATACCGCCACGGTTCGTAGCGCTGCTTTGCACTATAAGGAAATTGCAAATTCTCCATCTCCTGCCAATTTGCCGGCACTGAAAATTCAGCCACAGTTTTCCCTGAATTTTGCGCGGAAACAGTGCTGTATTCTACGCGAGAGTATAAGAAAGGCAGCCTGTTTTGATTATGAAAACTGCTTAGATTTGTTATACTCATGTATGCATCATCCCATTGGTCGAAGAAGCCATAAATTGTAGGTGCAAGGCATGCTATGTAAATACCGGCAGCGAAACCTATTGGGCCTCCGGCCCAGCCAACATTTACTACTGAAAGTGTAATATTTACGAGATACCCACCTACCTTATTGATAGCATTAATTCCTGCTTTGGTAGCTTGGTCGTATAGAAAAATTCCGCCTTGGTCATAATTATCAGATTTTCTAATAGAGATTGCCCGGCCAATAGTAAAAGACCCAGTACCCTCAAAATATTTCCCGGAAGAATAGCCGTTCTCTAAAACGTACCTATACTCAGTGACCTGATTGCTTGATGTTGCTTCGTCATCAAATACGGTTATTTTCTTCACTCTTACGCCTGCAACGTAATCTTCAATTTGACCGCTGGAGAAATTATTTTGCTCGTATTCATATGTCGTTTTTCCACCAGAAGGCAGAGTTACGCTTTTTAACATACCGAAGGTTGCAGCATTCGGGAAAATTTGCCGGTGAAGGAAGTAGTTTAGAAGACCGTAAAGCTTGTTCTTATCATACGTTGTTGCTTCATCATCTACAAATCCGGATTTGTTGTAATACCCCCATTCATCAGTGCTGAAAGTATATCTAGAGGGTACAATATCTTTGGGATCTTGACTCTCTGAGCCTGTGTAATAATCAAATTGATAAGGGGGTAATGTTACACCATCAATACCTGAGACCTGTAACCCTTTAAGGCAAAGTCTTGCAAAACGTTTATCATATGCAGGATTTTGTGCAAAAGCAGTAGTAGCAACAATTTGCTTTTTATAAAAATAACTTTGTAAAAAGTCGAAACGTTTTACAATCCTGTTGCTGTACTTTAAGACAATCCCATTCAATACTTCGTCACCTGGAACATCTATTCTTATATGACCACCATAGTACAACTCCAGACTGTGTCCATCTGGAAATTGTACGCTGATCAAGCGTTTCCCCTTTACAAACGTTCTATTTTCAGTTAAGACCAATGATTTGGCAGTCTGTCCGTTTATCAATGTACTGGAAACATTTTTATCAGTAAGTACATCAATGTTCACATCCGTGTAGTTATAAATAATCCGCTCTCCGGTTAAGGCATTTGATATTTCAGTCAGGTGCCATTTTGTAACTATGTAGTTATCTGTTCGCTTACTCCTAAAAACATTGAATGTAAAATCATTATCTTTTTCCGAATATGTTTCAGTCAAGTTGACCGCATCACTTAATTCAAGGGCGTTAAACTTGTAGCGTAGACCGGTCTCATCTGTAACAATAAAGCAATTGATTTTAGTTCTTATCTTGCTTGAGGTCATGTCTGATTCTGTAAACTCTATTTTGAGTTTTGAGTCATCAAGACATTCAATAGTTCGATTTTTACCTATGACAAACTGTAAAATTCTACCGTTAAGGTTACATGAAAAAACATCCTGTTCTCTATCTGCAAGTGCCATTGGACTCTGCTTGTAGTCCAATGGACCAAAATACCACTGCTTTTTTCCAAATCTCGGTTGGATAGCAATAGACTTCGGTATGTCGTCGACTGAGTAAGGAGTGTACAAAAATCCGTCACCATAGTATTGATTAAATTGATCATCATAGGTATCCCTTTTTAATATCAAATGATTACCTGCTCCGGTATAGGGTATCGGATTATACTGGTCATCAGGTTGACCGTTTTGTATACGTTCGATTTCACCTGATGCTACCAGGTCCCATCCCAGACCCACGTTCGAAGACAGTTGACCTGCCCGGATACCTCCGCCGGCACTGTAGTTAAGTGTAATTGTAGAACTTAAGCCGGCCTTTGGATCGGAGTAGGTAAAAATTGGCAGACTATACTCCGCGCTTCCTGACTGTAATTGCACCTGGGCAGTAATTATCATACTAACTGTCAGCCCAAGTAACAATAAGACAACTTTTCTCATAGCAATAGAATTATTGTTTCGATTTTTATTTATAGTTTTTGCTTTTTTGTTTTCAAAATCCCCATCCCACCCTGAACCTGAATGCAGGTCCCTGTGGTGTCTGATTATTGTGTAATAAGTCATACAAGAAAGAGGTCTTCAGTTCCTTCTTCCCTTTGATCTTTATTTTCTTGGTAATACCGATCAGGCCGCTCTTCTGCCAGGCGTGCAGATTCTTGAGTGTAGCGCTTAAGTCGTTCATCCGCTGATTGTAGTTCAACTCATAGCCACCGCTCAGCCAGATGCTGCCCTTGATTTTTATATCGAGATAGCTTCTTAAGCCGATGCCCTCATGGGTCAGCCTGATCTTACTAAGTGGCTGTCCCCAGCCCAGGCGGTAAGCAGCGCCGATGCCAACAACGCTTTTCGCACTGATCTTATAGCCCATGTTAAGTCCGATGTCGGTAATGCTGGGCAACCACCTGTTGCTTTTCTGGCTCTGCAGGTTAACGCCATATTCCAGCCGCTGCCAGAAGCTTTTCATCTTCTCCAGGTTAGGCTTAAAATCGGGCATGTCTGCAGCATCTGCGGAATTGGAAATACCTAGTTTGATGGCCTTATCTTTTAGTGTGTTTAGTTGCGATTGTGCGACCTGCATTTGCTGGTTCAGGTATTGTTGCGGATTAATATCCATACCGCCGGTCGCACCGGTCATGCTGCCTAACCGTTGCTGCAATTGCTGTGTGACTGATGCTCTGGTTTGCAGTCCTGCAAGGCTCACAGGTGTTCCATAATTCTCCGGCACACCGAACAGCTTTGCCAGCACGCTGTTCTTTTTTAGGAAGTTCTTATACAGCCTACTGTTGCGCAGGATGGCAATGGTCTTTGCTTCCAGCTTTTTGCGGTCTTTAAGCAGGGCTTTGTACTCGTTCAACTGCTGGTTATAGTAATAAACCTGCTGCTTATAATTTTCCAGTTGCTTTGCCATCCCCAGCTCTTTTAGCTTGCCGGTGAGTTGCTGTTTGCGTTCGTTAAGTTGTTGTTTAATCGTATTGCTAACCTGTAGCTTGCTCTCGTATTGCTGTAATAGTTGCTTTGCTTCTGCCAGTTGCTTCGGGTCAGCCTTGCCTTCCAGATAACGCAGCGTGGTCTTGAGTGTATCTAATGCAGGGATGTATTCTTTGAGCTGCTGTGTGGTATCGTTGCCTTTTAGCTGCTGTTCCCATTTGTCGTAGGTAGCCGTACTGCCGGCAAAGAGTTGTTTAGCTGCGGTCGTGTCCTTTTTGCTTACCTCTACCTGTATTTTTTTTTCCTGTTTCCTGATACCTTTTAACCAATTTCCCAGACCCTTACCCGTGGTCTTGTCCAGGCTGGTGATTCTTGATTGTATGCCTTGCACGAAGCCCTTAATGTCCTTTGCAGATAGTACAGTATCGGCCTGGTCTTGTGCCTGTAAGCATCGCGCTAACATAAGCAGTGTTATAATAAGGAAAGGTCGCAATTTGGTTTAGTTGTGCCTGCATTTGGTGTGTCAAGCAGTGTGCAGCGAAAGTATCACAGGATTTTAAACAACCAAATTAAAATTTTTTTTCATGCCAATTTATAATGCTGATTTTGGACGAATAAGAAATAGTCCTAAAATATGTCAATTACATTAATTCGCTTATATACAATAAGTTATAAAAATAGTGAGGTGCTTTCTGACTTTCCAATTTGTCCGAATAAAAAATAGTTTGTTACTGATTTCTGGGTAAAATTGAAATGTTACGGCTTATTTGACAGAGTTATACAAAATGTGGTGAGTGAAGTTCAGCTTTGGCTAAATTGCCCAACTTAACTATCGGATTTGTTTAGAAAGGAATAGTCAGCCATTCATCAATCAGCCTGCAAAGTTAGGCGGCAGGCTTTTGAAGCGGCCAGTGAAATTCCGGCATAAACGCTTGCGCATTTATTCCGTTGCTTCATGGCCTTGATCGCCCGCCGCCTGTGTGACCGCATAATTGATTCATCACTTTAAATTTTACAATTATGCAAGTCTCAGAAATTCAACTGGTCTACAGGACAAAAGTTAAAGCTACAGATCGTCTGCAGGTTAGTACATCCAATGATGCTTACCAGGCATTGCTCAGCGTATGGGATATGGACACAATAGAGTTCGTGGAGCATTTCAAAATCCTTCTGTTGAACAATGCAGGGCGGGTTTTGGGATACTATCACCTGAGTAGTGGCTCAACACAAGGTTGTTTGGTTGATCCAAAACTTGTTTTTACCGCTGCACTTAAAGCGAACGCTCCAAGAATAATTTTAGCGCACAATCACCCATCAGGTAGCATCAAACCAAGCAACGGTGATAAAACTGTAACTCAGCGATTAAAAGAAGGAGGCCATCTTTTAGATATACAGATCGACGATCACCTGATTGTGACGCCGACCGCATTTTTCAGCTTTGCTGACGAAGGGCTCCTATAAGGGCCTCTTTTTAAATTCGTGCAGTCGCATAGAATTTCAAACAGTATTCTGACTGCCCATCGATCAGGCAGACAGTTTTTATCTATCTTGCAGACGATAAAAAATATTGCAGCGGTTTACACGAATCCTTTGACGGAAAATTAGGCACTTTCAAGGACAAAGGGACAAGGGTAACACGCTCGCGCTAACGCGCGGGTGCACTTTACTTTGTCCTGGCACGCCTAATGCCTCCGTCAGATAGAGATGCCCCGCGTATCTTTTTGTGATCGTGGAACCAGAACCTTCCAACCTTAGTTCATGGCTAAGCCCGATCGCTTCCCCGGCTTTTTTTACGAGGCCGCTTACATCGAGAAATATTACGCGGTGAACGGCTGGTTTTCCTTATTGCTGGCTGATGGCCGGATACATCACTTTATGCCGGAAGATCCTGATGAGTTTTTACAGTGGTTAAAAAAAAATAATGTTTTCGGAACCGAGTCTGACAACGGTTGAAAGTCCTTTTCCAGGTAGCAATTGTTGAATACTTTTTTTCACGGCTTAAGCTGTTCATTTTTAACCGCGTAACACTTTTTTTTACCATCCTGCTGTTGTTTACACCTAACCGTTGTAACCAGTTGTTGCAATTGCTAATATTTTTAGTATAATTTTGTACTTCTAATGTGACCCCATGATCAGGAAGTATCAGCAAAGAGCAGAACAAGATGTTTCAGGATTTAAATCACCGGCAGATGATTACCTGGAAGGGCGGTTGAATATCGTGGACCGGCTGGTGATCGATCCGGAATGCACCTTTTATTTCCAGATGGACAGCAATTCCATGAAAACTTATGGCTTGCGTTCCGGTGATCTGCTGATCATTGACAGGTCGATGAAAGCGGTAAAAGGCGCTATTGTCGTCGCCTATGTTAACGGTGCTTTTCATTGCCGCTCTTATGAAACAGAAAACGGCCGCCCTTTCCTTAAAGGCGATACAGACCGCATCGAAACCACGGACGGTGAGGTTTTACAGATCTGGGGAGTAGTGACCGCAATATGCCGCAATACATTGCCATCACAATTAAGAAAAGGAGACTACGAACGTGTTTGCACTTTGTGACTGCAATAACTTTTATGCTTCTGCCGAACGCCTCTTTGATCCGGCATTGAATGGCAAACCTGTCGTTGTGCTGAGTAACAACGATGGCTGCGTGATCGCACGCAGTGAGGAAGCCAAACAATGCGGTATTAAAATGGGTGATCCTGAGTTTCTGATCCGGGACATTTTAAAAAAGCATCATGTAAATATTTTTTCCAGCAACTATGTGCTGTACGGCGACATCTCCGAACGGGTAATGAAAAACCTGGCCCGCTGGTTCCCTCGTTTGGATGTGTATAGTATTGATGAGGCTTTCGGGTGGTTAGGCGGTGTACAGGATTTACAGACATTAATCCCTAAAATCAGGGCATCCGTTGTGATGAACACCGGCATACCCGTTTCTATCGGCGTGGCACCCACCAAGACACTGGCGAAGCTGGCTAATAAAATAGCAAAAAAGTCAGGCGGCACAATGATACTCGATACCCCGGAGGCCATTACAAAAGCGGTGGCCACATTCCCTGTGGAAGATCTGTGGGGCGTTGGCAGGCAGTATTATAAAAAGCTGGAAAGCCTGGGCATTGAAACGGTTGGACAACTAAGGGAGCTTCCTGAAATGTGGTTCAAGCAGCACATGACCATCCAGGGGCAGCGTATGTGGAACGAACTGTGGGGACGGGCGGCTATACCTTTTGACAACATGCCCGAAACAACCAAATGTATTAGCGTCAGCCGGTCATTCAGGAATTATATTGAAGACCCGACTGTACTTTGTGAGGCAGTTACATTGTATGCCAGTCGCGCCGCTGAAAAATTGCGACGCGCAGGGCTGCGCTGTCTTTACCTGCAGGTATTTCTTTACACGAATGAACACCGGGAAGACCACCCTCAGCATTATCCCTCTCATACACACAAGCTCGCTATTGCGAGCAACAATACCCATGACATTGTTAAAATCGCCAACACGGTAGCCAGGGCATTATTTATGCATGGAATGAAATACCGCAAAGCCGGTGTGGTGGCTACAGGACTGGTGCATGAGCAGGAATTGCAGTTACACTTGTTTAAGCCGCACGATGGCGGCAAACTTGATTTGCTGTCTGAAGCAATTGATCGGGTTAACCTTGCCTACGGACGGGGCACACTGCGAATGGCCAGCGAAGGATACGTCAAAAGCTGGCGTCTCAAGCACGAGTTTTTAAGCAAGGGATATACGACCAGGTGGCACGAAATCATAAAAGCGGTATAATCCCGATGGTGCGGATTTACGTATATAATGGAGAAAGTTATGTGTGGAAGGACATTAGTAAGCGAAAGCAAAGAGCTGGCAAAGAAAGCTGGAGTAGAAGAAGGTGGCACAGCGCAGGAAAAAGACAACAACCGTCCGCCGGGAAGTGAAATGCCCGTTATCCTTGATGCCAGACCAGGTAAACTACACTATGTGCGTTGGGGCCTTATTCCCAATAATGCTACAGAAAAGCCAAAGTACAGCACCACCTACGCCAAAGTGGAAACCATGCAGTCGTTACCGACTTACCGTAACCTTGTTGGCAAAAGGCATTGCGTTTTTGTTATAGAAGGTTTTTACGAGTGGTATCGCAGCGGCGAAAACAAAAAGCCCTTTTTCTTTCAGCGTAAGGACAAAGGGCTGATCTATTGCGCGGGTCTTTGGGACACATGGAAAGACCCGGCAACAGGTATCGTTATCCCATCCTGTACCATGCTCATGCAGCCCGCCAATGATTTCATGTTAGCTATTCATGACCGCATGCCGTGCATCTTAACACAAGCGGAAGCCAGTACCTGGTTAGATAAAAGTTTAAACGTTATTGACCGCTTGAAAGTGCTCAAAGCAGTTCCCAATGACCTGCTGGAAGGCTGGCCGGTTGATCAAAAGATGAATAATTTCCGGGTTAAAGACGATAACAACAATTCTCCATGTGGGCCGGATCTAACGCTTTTTGATTAAATCAGGTATGAAATTTTACTTCCACAAGTTGGCATCTCAGTTGTATTTTGGCTCCGGCAGATCAAAATAATCACCGCGCGTTCTGTCCAGGCTTTCTGAGATAATTTTAAAGTTCTCAGCAACTGGTTTCAGGTCTGTGTATTTATCAACAATATTCCTGTTCCTGTAAATGATGAACGTATTGCTGGCACCTTGATCGATTTTATTGAGCCAGACTTCGCTATCTCTATCGGCAAAAGAAGGTACGAAGGTAAGCGCTGTATTTTGGATATGCAGGGCTTGTCCTAAACGCTCCAGCTGCTTTTCCCGTACTCCTTTGTCATAGTCCTTTTCATTACCGTAAACAAAATATACTTTCAGGTATTTTTGCCGTTCGATACTTTGCTGCTCCAAAAAGACTAACCAGTTTTTCATAGCATTCCAGTCCGGGTTATTACCCACAAAATAAATGATGCCCTGGTAACGCCCGTACTTGCACACCGGGCATGTCCTTGTTCCCTTGTCCGGACCATAAGCGTGAAATGGTGTAAAGGATGGCTGATCCTCACCAACAGGTAAGCCTGATCGAATTGCCGTGCTTTGTCTTCGTGGATAGTTCGGAATGTTCAGGCCGAGAATGATATTATGTTCTGCAACCTGCAGGCTATCTTTCAGCAAGACCCTGACAACACCACTTCCTCCACGGTTTTCCTGCGGATGTTTTTTAAAATGCGGAATCAGGAATTTGTCATCATCAAAATTAATCTCATCAGGGTAATACTCATTAGCGATACCAGGTTCTTTGATGGATAAGTGGATATGCGCAGGCATTGTCTGGTTAGGATATGGTGCAGGGCGAATGGTCCGGACAGTATATTTTCCGTTTGCATCGGTTTTTACCCAACCTCGGATATGGCCGTGCCGTTTTGCTTGTTCATTCATTCCTGCTTTAGATGAGTAATAGCCGTTGTTGTCTGTTTGCCAATAGTAAATAATTACATTGGGTGCTGGTGTTCTGCCGTCTGTCCGGAAAACAGTCCCGGTCACCACCAGCTTTTGACCTTTCTCATTCCAGCCAGGGCTGGTACTGCTTGCACTGATTTGTTTTGGCATGCCGATATACATTAATTCACAACCATCGCAGCCACCACCTACAATTCCTGTTGTTGCATGGGCATTCTTAGTGTTCTGACCGTGACAGCTTGAAAGCAGCAAGTAAAAAATTAATAGTCCTTTACAGAAGAAAAACTTTTTCATCGTCCATCGTTTCCTGCAAAGGTGACTCAACAATGCACTGATTTTCAAATCAGATGCTGTGAAGTGAGGTTATTTCGTTATAAGGCGATGACTATTCTCAAAACTGCTTTTAAAAGTCGCTGCATAATTGCGGCTGACTCTTAGCATTGTACCATCAATGAGTGTTAAATCATAATCTCCGTTCAGCCGGGAATGGTAGCCAACTACCTTTTCAATGTTGACAATATACGTTTTATGGATTCGTATAAATTGATTGTTGTCGAGGCGTGATTGCAACGATTTCAACGTTGCTGAATGCAGGTACTTTTTAGATAGCTGGTGAATATTGACATAAGGTGAGTTAGCAGAGAAGTATAATATATCCTGTATAACAATAACTGTCTTCCTGTTATTTCCGTCTGATACAACCAAAGCCGTTTCAAAGCTTTCTTTCTCTTGCTCTGCATTTTCGCTATTCAATTCAGCCGATTGATTCACAATACCGGCTCTGGAAATTTTTAAGAGTAATAATGACAGCCCGTATGCAAGTAAGGTCTTGATAGAATAATCCGTTAATCCATAGTGCAAGGTTTGCCTGTATGAAAAGGTATGCTCATAAAAGCTTCCTGATAGTAGCCAAACAAGGACAGGATAACAAACCAGATGAACAATCGTGGCTAAAAGGATAAATATTAATGCGCTAAATGGCTTTTGGAGCTGTTCTGCCAGTCTCCACTGAATATTCAATAAAGGCAGAAACAGTAACCAATAACTACTGAAAAGTGCAGATTCGGACAGGTAGAATGAACTGTTTCTGAATTGTGCATAGAGGAAGTCAATACCGATGGTTGCTAAAGAAAGCAGCAAAAGAACAGTCAGGCTGATCACATTCCTTTTTCGGTCATTTTGAAAAGTTACCCCTGCCTGTTGTGTCATCACCCTATTTATGTTGCTATGTTTTATTTAAAGATCACTCTTTACAAATATAAGCAATAGATATTCTGTTTATTACAAGTGCCGTTGCCTGCGGCCTGCGCCGTTTGAGTTGATTAAATTACTCAAAACATAATACATTTATTTTAGTCCATTTATAATATACTAAGTGTAAGAAGATGGTTTAAAAACGAGGCGCTTGTAAATGCAGCAAATTGTTTATAGTTAATATTACCAACATTGTCGGCCTTGTTGAATGTGTGATCCATAACAGATTTGAAAATTAAAAATTTGGTCTTTCCTTCATTTGCGTACTCACATGCTCGTGCAACGCCATATGATTCCATCTCAACTGCTGAGGTATGGCGGTGAACGTTTTTTATAACATCTTCAAAATATCCCTCTTTATTAATGACCATCGTACTGCACGCCATTCCACCGAATGAAATGTCTGGTTGAGGTATGTCTTTGAAAAAACCGGTCGATTCGACGTCCGCTGCAACTAATTTTTTTATATCTTTTAAATGGGGCGTGATTTCATCTTCAAGGCCAGTGTTGATATTAATCATACTATCGTGCTCAATTGCAAACTTCTCGATGGATATCGTAATTTGGTTGCCTTCCGCATCGAACAAATGTTCATAGTCAATGCTATTGTTTGTTCTATCAAATAGTTCAAGGGGGATTTGCTTTCCCGTGGAATCTTTAGAATATATACCTGAGATTTTTCCTTTTTGAAACGTGAAGATATTCTTGGCAATTACTATATCACCAAATTTTTTGTCTGTTGCCCCACCACAGACACCAGACATAATTAATAGTTTTGGCCTAAAATACTCAATCAGCAAGGTCGCTACGATAGATGAATCAACCATACCTGTAGCGTTAGGTATTGCTGCAACAACCTTTTGCTTTGTTGTTTTATGCGTGCCGATATAAAAAGTTTTTTTGGCCGTTTTAATTTTATCTGCCGCTGGAAAGTCGAAAAACTTTTTTAGTTGCTCAAATTCGTCGTTATATAATGCAGTTATGATCGCTAAATCGACTTGTGGATAATCAGTGATTTTTTGCGAGGTCACTGACTGCTGAGATTCGACCGGCAAATTCTTCGCACTTAACAGGTAATGTTTTGTAAAGGCAGGATTAATGCCTTCTTTTAGGTTTGACTGAATTTCATGATATTTCAAAATTTCTGAGGTCACCAGCTTTGCGTCAACCATCTGATGTTTGATCTCATCGGCATTCCCTTCAGAAATATACATAATATTAAGAGAGGGGTAGTATTCTTTTATTCCTGACACGGCAAATGATTTTATCCCTGATATTTGATCGGTAGCAAATACATGTACTGCTAAGGCCACGTATTCTTTATCTTCAAGCGCATCAAATTTTTTCTGAAAATCAGCAAAGTCTTCAATTTGGATCACCTGCTTAAAAATCACTCCTTCAGCACCTATATATTTCTTTGATTTATTGAAATTTTCTTTAGTGTCATATACAAACAAGTTTATTAACGATGTATCCATTTTATGCTACTTTAAATACTAATTTTTGAATAAAGTTATCATTGGATTTTTTTGAACTGTATTGAAACTCAAATGGGAGAAATGCCCCCATAAGCCGAATGCATTTGACGCCCTCTCCGTTACTCTTTACGTATTCGGCCGGCGAAACTTTATTAGTTATTGTTAGCACAAAATCTTCAGCTTTTTCAAATCTACTCTCAACCATCACTGTTTGCGACAGATCAGAATGGTTTTTTAAGTTTGTAGCTAATTCATTTATTAATAATTGCTCGGCATAATATTCTGGAATAGTCATTTGCAGGTTGCTGTTGATCGGTGTATCGGTGACCTTGATTTTCGATGATACAATACTCAACTTATCAATCAAACCCTCCCAAAAAGTTTTAAGATTGTAAATTGGTGAAACAATCAGTTTTTTAAAAGCAGATTGATCCGTGAAATACCCACTTTGGATGATTTTAATATTTTTCTCAACAATAGACAGCTTTTCACTGTCTTTAAATTTTTCGCTTAAGGACATGATTACACCGTCGGCAACACCGACCAGCGCTCTCAAAGATGTTTCACCAGTCTCAGCTTTGTTCATCAGGTCGAAATAAGGGTACGGTACCAGAAATCCGTTAAAAGTTCGGGCGAATGCTAAAATAGGATTGATATATTCCAATAACGCAAACCATGAACTGAAAACTTCTTCCATATAGACGGCATCAAAGGCACCCTTTTTTCCAAGCTGGACAATAATAGCCCGGATACCGGCGAGCAAGGCAGAAACGTTGTGATTAAACGACTTTTTACTATCATGAGTTCCTGCGTCATCATTAAATTGGTAATTCATTCTAAGTTTCATCAACTGCGGAAGATACTCCTCCCTTGAGGGCAGGGTATACAGGAAATTATAATATTTCTTCAACGATTTTTTAGAAGGTCCTGACACTCTCTGGAGCTGCCGTCCAATCAATTCCTTGAGTAGATTATCATATTTTTTTTCTTCAAAATCTTGCACCTTCAACGGAATATATGCCAGAAGCTTATAAAGCATATAGTTCAGGGCTGATTCAGGTTCGGTAAAGGCGATCAGTTTACTGAAATTATTCTCTTTATTTAATTCTTCAAATAATTGCTCATCTTTAAATACAATAAAAAAGAGGTGTACAATATCCTTTTTATCCCATTCATAAGTCAATAGACGATAGATTCTCCTGTCTGAGAATATAAGTACCCGCACAAACTCTTTAACCTGTTCTACTATATCCGGAAGGCCGCTTAACTTGTCAAATAGGTACGGTTCATAAATAAAGGTTCCGCATAAAAGTTCGATCTCCCTATATCTGTTTTGGCTCAATACCTTGTTTTCATATTTCTTAAAAAAGAAATTAAAAAACTGGAAGCTTTCTTTATATAGGCGGTAACTGGTAACCTTTCCAAGTTCCTCTCTGATCTTTAGGAGATCTTTTTTTGGTGTTATTGAGAGTTCGGACATTTCGGGAAGGGTCACACCTCCTGAAGCAGCACCCGTTATTAAAGATAACTTACTTGTTTTGAGCCTGTTTTTAGGAAGGTATTTATAGTCGCTGAAGTTCTCCCATTGCTTAGGTCGTATTTCTGACAGAACATTGCTTGCTATATTTTTAATATACTGTGGGGTATTTGTTAAATGAATCACCTCATTCAGCCAATGAGTTTCACGAATGTTCGGATTATCATCAAAGTAATAAGTTGGGATATGCCAATGGGTAGCAAAGTATATTGTTAAGGGAATGGTCATGCCGTCTTTCACTTTTACCTGCGTTAGCCTCGAAAGAAATTCCCTCTTGTGATCTTGCAGCCGCCCAATCACACATAAAACAATAATTTCCTTTGCATCATAAAACGCAATTTCATCTACCATTTGTATAAGAGAATCCCCGGTGCATGAGCCATCATCGAGAATAAGACAAACGTTCCGGTCAATTTTGGAACTTAAAAAATTACTGCTGTGTGGGAATCTCCAACCTTCCGTTGTTCCGATTCGCTCCACCACTATGTCTTCGATGTTATAATTCTTTAAGGCCATTTTTATTTTATCCAGGTTCACTGTTTCAACTCCTGATTTCCTCGGATAAAAAAGCTTTATCGGTGTGTTATATAAATAGTCTTTATTAAGCCTGGCAAAAACTTCTTCAAAATGGTAATGATCCATACGTTGAAAGATGCCTGTAGTATTGAAAAAGTATGGATGTATAACATTGTTATACTTAAGATATCCCACAGAGATGTCTTTAGGTGAAACCCAGTCCAGGAAACGATTATCAACTATTATCTCCTGCGTCTGCTGGTTATACCTAACGTTTGAATCAAACAAAATTGAATTATCATACCTGGTTTGATCTATACTTAAAGTAATCGGAACATTAGTATGAATGTTCGTCCTGATGATTTCACGTTTTTGTAATTCGATTGAAACATCATCCTTTAGAAATCTTTCAATCTCAAACTTTGTGATAGAAGTAATTGAAGGCAATGCGTTTCCCTTGATTGAAGAACCACTGAATCCTGGATTTATAGTATCAACAAGTACTGCAACACCTGCAAGTCTTGTGCCCAGTGAACTTAGTTTTTTATTTAAACGTACCGTCAAATAGCCGGTAGCTATAACATCACAAATTAAGATATATTGAAAATCAGTATCATTAAAAATCTCCCAAGTGCCCTCAGTTTCAAAAGAATGATAACTATCAAAAATGATAAAATTCTCTGTTGCAATCAGGCGCTGTTCTTCTAATGACTTTAAGATCTTCTGACTTTTTGTTGTTACTCCGATAAACTTGCATTTTGATATATCAAAACATAGCCTCAAATTATTAAATAGCATGCGGGCGCAGATGCCACAGTCCGTTTTATCATTAAGTAAATTTGTTAACTCGACATATTTGTATTGATAATAATTCCCATTACACAGAAATATTGATTTGTCATCGCATTCGCTTAAGCAATTGTGTTTCAGAATCAGTCGGTTGATCTGATCAGCACACAGCTTATTCCTCTGCTCAAGGAAAAAGTTGTCTATCAAGGCGCCATCAGGAAAATAACTTTTTAGGTTACCATAGGCATCAAACTCGTTTAGATGCCCCACAATATTGTGTGGCTCTTTAAAGTCGCTCTTGGCCAACGAAAACTCCTCAAATAATAAATCATTTAGTTTCTCCTGATCCGAAATGTTAAACACACCCAGCCATTTAATGCTTGGCGCTTTTTTTTCATAATCATAATTTATGATTGGTAGCGGATGAATTTTGAAATCTTTAATCTCGCTACTCAAATTCAATAGCTCATTTTCAATTTCCTGTACCAGTGCGTCGTCATCAAGCCCGAAAATTATTACGTTATTATTATAGTTAATATCATAATCTGCGGTTAAATAAAACATTACTTTTTTTAGCAACCTTTTATCGATAAAATTACTTCCCTCACAATTTAGAAAATGTCGCGTAGGTTGTGTTGCTTTCAGTACTTGCCTTAGATTTTTGAATAGCTTATTATAGATGTTATGCTTTGGTTCGCCGTATACGTCCACTATTTTATTAATATTCAGGTAACGGGTTTGCACACCCGCAATTTTGAAAAAGTTGATTTCCGGCTTAATGACAGCTTTATTGAATCTTGAAGTATCTTCCAAAGCTGGAATATAAATGCTGATTAGTGTTCCAGGAAAATTGTAATCTTGGTCTTCCGAAAAAGCAGTTCCTTCTACAGGGTGTGTAAGGTCTGAATAATCATAAATTATCCTCGCCTCATTGCTCCGGACAATCATCAGTCCTCTATATCGTTTGACGATACTTATAGCATCAAAAAGTCCACGTGGAATAAAATTTTCCTGATCAAACTTAGGATTAATTGGATGCCTGGATGATGTATGGCCGAATGCAAATCGCAATATATCATCTGGTGTGCTCTCTGGTTTTAGGTTAACGGCTTTAAATTGTTCGCTTAATGTATGGACAATACCTTCCCCAAAATCTAAAAATGAAAATTGTATATATGGAAAGTTCTTGTAAACAGCCCGAGTACTATCATAATAAAAGTTTTTGCTTTCAGGCAATAGCTCCTCCTCGAAATTTCGCTTTTTAATTTGTTGAACATTAGTAATAGTAGTAATTTTCTCATCAAGTTTAGTCTGAATCGAAATGCTCATAAACGCAAGGTTCGGCAATCCTTTGAAGGATGATTTTGAAGAATGGTCGAGAAAATTTAAAAACAATTCTTCAGTTATAATGCCGCTCAAAGCCTTACTTGCAAAAGGATGATAACAATGTTGCTCTTTAAGCAATAATACTATTGCAGCGTTCAAATCATAAATTGGCTCAACAATAGTACCTATATCATTTTGAGTATAGTTAGTTACATAGTCAAGCTGCATAAAAGGTGTTACACCAAAACGATTAAATATCTCTGAAGCAATAGGATTATAGTTAATTTGTTTTTTGAAACGCTGTATTGTATTACCGTCGATATCGAATCGTTTCGGCAAATCAGTCATTGGAACCAATTGATATATTTTCCATACTTCCCATATTTGGATTAGCTGTCTTTTTGAACGTGCATTTATATCATTAGTAGAAATACCTTTTTTTAAAAATTGCACTCGAAAGTTTATCCCACCAAGAGTAAATAGCTTTACGATAGCAGAAAATACAAGTAACTCCTGGCTTGCCATATATTCAATTTCCGTGAGATCAAATAAATATTCGTCTTTGGAATTCGATCTATAGGCGTTGTATAGGGTGGTGATGAACTGATCTATATCTTTTTCAGCAAATTTTATCTTGAATTCAAATTTCATTTGTGTTTAGGTCTTTATAATATGGCAGTTAAAACACTCAGGCCGAATAAAGCTACTTTTTATTTTCAATTTATAATAAGGTTTGTTATTTAATATAGCGCATCGCCGTTTAAGGGCTCTCTTGTGCCGTTGCCTGCGGCCCACGCTTTACGCTGCAAGTCCTCGCTTCGCTGCGGGCTATCCGCTGCAATCGCTAACGGGTCCCGCGTTAGCTGTATTCTATCTCCATTGAATGTCTTTAATTGATAAGTGTCCTTTTCCCATCGAAAACGGATAAAAAGGGCAGCGAAGTTTGTATTCCCTCTCATCGGCAGCCAAAAGACTACGGCATAATGACGCCGCTCGTTCCTCACTGCGCCACCCTGCGGGACTTATTCCGTTTCCTTTTGGCAGCCGCCGGGAATACACTTCCTGTGCTTTCTTTTTTTCCGTTTTTTCTTTTGGGAAAAAGTTTTTTAAGAGCAGGCGGAGGAAAGGATAAGTAAACAACAAATTATTTATTCATAAAAAGGAAGTGTATGAACATCACCACAACAGCGAGAGTAACGGCCAATGCAGTTACCCGCACCACGAAAACAGACAAAAAGGTTGTCAACTTCAACGTAGCGGTAAACGACCCGTACAAGGTAAAGGCAACAGGAGAAGTAAAGCAGAACACCCAATTTATCCGGTGTGCGTATTGGATTACGGACAAGGTAGCCCCGTACCTGACTAAAGGCACAGTAGTAGAGCTTACGGGCGCAATCGGTACGGAAGCCTACACCAATAAGCAAGGCGACCCACAGGCAGCGTTAACCCTGAATGTTCGCAATATCAAATTCCACAGCGCAAAACCCGCCATTGCAGCACCTGCCGAGGGAGTAGACGTTCCGGCAGACGATGACCTACCGTTCTAACAGACCACAGAAAAACAGGATTAACAGTAAAACACAATTAAAATCAAATTATCATGGCACACAATATCAATTTCAACAGCATTACAGGACAGCACAGCTTTTTCAGCGTACAGGAGCAGGCATGGCATGGGTTAGGCCAAATTGTTAAGGATTATCCGACCAGTGCGGAAGCGATACAGTTTGCAGGTTTGGACTACTCCGTTATTAAGGCACCTAACACCCACGCACTACCGGACGGCAGCAGCATCATATCTGATAACAGCTTCTTTACTTACCGCGATGACAACCATGCCATATTGGGCGATAAGTTGGGCAAGGACTACGCCGTTGTGCAAAACACTGAAGCATTCGCATTTTTCGACGCTATTGTAGGTGGACAGGAAGGGATGTTATACGAGACTGCAGGAGCATTAGGCAAAGGTGAAACCATTTTTATTACCGCCAAATTACCGGGTTATATCAAAGTTGGTAACAACGACCTCATAGAAAAGTATATCTTTTTAACCACCTCACACGATGGAAGCGGAAGTATTACCGCAGCGTTTACACCTATTCGCATTGTATGCGCCAATACTTTATCAGCTGCTATGCGAAATAAACAGAACGCTATTCGCATCAAACATACTGCAAGCGCAGGTGAAAAGTTAAAAGAAGCCCACAAAATGATGGGCATTACCAACCGCCTTTCCGATGAACTGGAACAAGCCTTTAACCAATGGTCAAAGGTTCGCATCACAGATAAGGAAGTACACCGCCTTATTCAGATGGTTTTCGCACCCAACAAAGAAACATTGGATATTATCAAAGATGGCAGGGAGCAGGATTTATCCAGCCGCTTTACCAACATGGTTAATAATGCCTTCCAATATGCGCTGTACAATGAAACGCAGCAGTTA
This sequence comes from Mucilaginibacter defluvii, assembly GCF_039543225.1. Taxonomy (NCBI): domain Bacteria; kingdom Pseudomonadati; phylum Bacteroidota; class Sphingobacteriia; order Sphingobacteriales; family Sphingobacteriaceae; genus Mucilaginibacter; species Mucilaginibacter defluvii. The sequence goes on along the minus strand of NZ_BAABJI010000001.1, from coordinate 680,283 downwards.
GATACCACCAAAGGAACTGTGTTTGGTGCTTACAATGCCATCACAGGGTATTACCAGAATGTGAAAGATTACGCAAATGCGGAAGCCAAAATGGAAAACCTGTTCTATGGTGGACAGGCGCAGCGCAAAACGCAGGTAGCGTTTGACCTGTGCGAAGCATTCGCCAAGTATGGAGCCGATGCACTGACCCTTAATTAAGTCAATAGCAGGGGCATTACTGCCCCTGCATTTATCACCTCTAAAATGAATGTTATGCAAACTTTAGAAAATCTCGATAATCATGCTAAAGCAAAACTTTTTCACCAGCTTTTTAAAAATGAGATTCCAAACATAATTCAATATGTAGAAAATATCGCCGACTCACTTTCCGAAGATCAGGCAAAATACCGTGAAGCGTGGAAAGGTTCCTTTTTCACTTTTGATAGCTGGTTAAACATTGCGCAGGAAATCAAAAAGTCCATCGAAAAACACCGCGAAGAATTGTACCGCAACAGCACCGCATTTGCTGACAACCTATTTGATTTCTATAATGGTGCCTTTATGATACAGTACATGAATCATTACATAACAACCCGTAAAGAACCTAACATAAAACTGGTACAGGCTATACAGCTATTTTTTGATAACTGAAGTTTACGGCATGGATAAGCTAATCATTAAAGATATGGATGGTAAAAACATTAAGGTAACAGACCTGAATGCAGCCATCCGGCAGGCAGACAGGTTCAAATATTTCAATCATGTAAATCCAAGCCCTGCCGCAAAAATTTGGGACAGAGCAAGACAGGCATACTGGAATGACCTGTATGAAAAATTAAAAGCATTAGAAAACATAAAACATTAGATTATGAACACCAACTTTTTTTCACAGATAGCGGGCATCAATTTTTCCGGTGACCTGCAACTAACCATCAGTAAAGGCGCAGGTGAAAATCTGATTGTTTCCATGTTGCCGATAAATGAACATTGTAGCGACAACGCCAAATTTCAGATAATACCTTTTAATTATCGGGGAACAGCTACCGATTTGGATAGTGAATTTTTTGACAAAGTAGCTAAACCTATTGAAGCAGCCTCCGGCCTCATCGACAACATGGAAGCATTTATGAAACAACTGGAGGAAGCCAAAAAACAATCGGCAATAGAAAGGGATAAAGCCGATAAAGAAAAGAGGGCTAAAGACGAAAAAGAAAAGAAGTATAAAGAAGCCATGCAAAAAGTGGACGAACTGGAAAAGGAAGGTAAATACAAAGACGCATGGATGAAAGTCCCTGACACTGCACTTTTCCCCGAAAATGCGGAAGCTATACAAAAACGTAAATCTTCCTTATCTCAAAAATTTGCGCCCGACCTTTTCGGCAGTGTATCAGTACCCGAAGAAAAAGTAACGACACAGGCGCCGGACAATACGCCTGCCGAAGATCATGACGGGACTGACTACCAAGAGGAAGAAGATTGGAACGAAGAAGAACAAGAATGATAAACCTTAAAAATTATTACAATGTTATTAGCCACACAATTAGAGCGCGTATTCGTGCTGAAAGACAAAGGTCAGGAAGTCCGTTTAACCGACCCTGAGCCAAAATGGAGTGTTGATTCAGTGATGAACTTTTACGCAAATACATACCCCATCCTAACCACATCAAAGGTATCTGCACCAGTTATTAAGGATGATACGGTACAATATGTATTTGAAAGTGCGATGGGTACAAAGGGATAACTATAAATTCTAAAGCAATGGATTATGCAACCACATATCATAGCAGGAATGGTCAAACCGCTGGCAGCACCGAAACAGCGGGAACTTTACGAGCAGTTAGCCAAGTTCACCGATTGGATGAACAGGCCAAAAGATGCCGCAGAAATACAAAAAGACAGCAAAAAAGCGGTGCCGGTATCTCAACTGCCGATGCTTTTTTAAAAACACGCTTTTTGCCTAAATTAAAATTGACTGCACAGGAATTACCAGTTATGGAGGCAGGGACTTTTTATAAGTCCCTTGCCCAACTGACAAGGCATTATGGCATTGAACCAATGCCGACCCATGACTACAATTTTCCTTACAACGTAACACTTGCGCTTTGGGATTTGCAAATACAACTGAAAGCTAAAGTCAGGGATTGGGATAACATAGGACTTATACAAACCGAAAACAAGATTTTTATTGAGACGGAAGAACGTTGCGATACCGGAAGAAACCTGTATTATATTCCCGTAGTACCACTTTACAGGATGCTGCACCACAAATCATATAAGCATGCAGCCCACCTCTTGACTTCTGTATGTGCGTACCTGTATCATGTAGCGGATATTCCCTACTATACACAGGAAGACAGCTACCTGTACTGGCAATATGAAATGCTGTCTGATTGGGTGGATGAAGATGAAGAAAGCGACATAACCGAAATTTACAAAAGGGAGTTAAAGCAAGCCAAATGGATAGGTGAAGCGATAGAACAAAAACTCTTTAACCGTGCCAGTCTATCACAGTTACGACCCCGTGTAGAAAATTTTACAGTCCGCAATGACTTTGAACGGCAATGTTTGGATGTGGCAGCAGAGGCCCTTAACCTTTATACTCAATATCCAACAGAATGCTATTGCAGAAACGTGCGGCATACAGTTACAACAGATGAGGACGAAGACAATGAGGAAGCAGAGAATACACTAAGCATAGACAAGTATGTATCTTTTTTTGCGGACGGTTCAGGGTGGCTCTATGACAGCCTGATGGAAATGGTTAATAACGAGTTTAACGAGTATGGCTATACAGAAGAACCTGTAATCTGTAAACAGTTTAATGGAAATAAGTTGCCGGACGATACACTTGAGTTTGAAAACCGCCTGTTTAACCTCATAGATGACCTCACGTATATTTTGTATCACTATTAAATGACGAGTTATGGAAAACGATATAAAATCAGCCTTCGGAACGTTGTACCATCCTATAACAGCACTGGTATTTTACCGCTCTGAAGACTTGTTAAAAGGTAGTTACGTGGAGTGTTTTGATATGGACAGGAATGGCCTGCCCGTAAATGCCCACCCCCTGACCGTTCGTGAAGCCGGACGCCTTGCGCAGTCCCTGCGGGTAGCCAAAGAAACAGAAACGCCCGTACTCAAATCTGATGGCATCATGGCCGCAAATATTTTGCAGGTGGACACTTCCGCTAACCGCGTTGTATGGTACACAAAAGCAATGCAACAGAACTTTTACTTCAGGGACGGCTTAGGCATCCCAAATGGCAGGGCAAACGTTCCGGCACTACTGTGGGTTGCCGACAGAAATAGTCTTAACATTTACGCCCTTAAAAGCAACAGGCGGCCAAAAGATAGTACACCGTTATATCATGCTCCGTTTTTTAATGTGTACGCAGATGGAAATGTTTGTATGGGAACGGTGGACGTGCGCATTAAGAAAACTGCATCCCTCAAAGAATTTACAACAGCATGGGAAGGCTATTTTTTTAACAGCTATTTCAGTCACTTAGTGAATGAACATAATCCTGTTAATGGTAACTGTGTGTCCCTATGGAAAAGCCTTATAGAAAACGGAGAAGATTTTCCGAAAGACCGCCTGATTGTCACTAAAAGAACCATCAAAAAATTACTCCTATGGACAGCGAAAAAATAAAGGTACACTTTACAGATACCAATCTGATTAATGCAACCAACCCTGTTACGGTGAACCTGATAGGCGCAGGCGGTACAGGCTCTAAAGTGCTTACTGCACTTATATAAATGAATGATAGCCTGATTGCTCTGGGCCATGCGGGTTTGATGGTGAGGCTTTGGGACGATGATATAGTGACGACAGCTAATTTAGGCAGGCAGCGATTTGCAGAATGCGAAACAGGATTATATAAGTCTGTGGCGCTCATCAACCGTGCTAACAGGTGGTCAGGCACGAACTGGAAAGCGGAAACCGTCAGGTTTCAGAAAGATGTTACAGGCAGGCCTCCTGAACATTATGAAGCCTGCATTTATCTATCATGCGTGGACACCGTGCAGGCACGATTTGCCATTGCTGAGATATTAACTCTGATGTGTGACCGTAGCAGCTATTTCAATACCCCTAAATATTGGATGGACTATGGTAACAGCCAGTACTCCGGTCAGGTTATTCTGTCCACCATCGGCAATATCAGACAACCTAATTCTAAGAAATACGATGTTGTAGCAAAACTGCCTTTTGTCACCGAGGAATTTGGCGACCTGCTCCGGCAGTCCGAAGAAACGGACGATACGCCGAGCTGCTCACTTGCTGAAGCTTTGGAAAGACAGGATTTATATATCAATTCATCTTTGGCGCAGATGGGAAGCTCTTTATTGTGGAGTTTGTTTAGAAACGGATTGACAGCATATAAAGGCTTTTTTTTAAACCTGAAAGATTTCAGATCACAGCCTATTCCTGTTGCCTGAGAATACCTGTCCCCGCTACCGCGGGGACTTCTTTCTTTGTTTCCGAACACGACAAAGAAAGAAGCAAAGAAAACGTTGGACGGGAAAGATTTTTGCTGCATTTAATGAAACCTATCAATCGTTAAATAAAAATAATGGAGGTGAGTATGGTACTTATTTTAGGCATTATCCTGACAGTTGTAGGTTATATCCTGCGATACCAGGTCAACAGGAGAAAATTTTACCGGAGAAATGCTGCCGGAGTAGAACTATTTAAGACGTATGCCGGTTATAGAGTGACCACCAAAGTGGAAGGGTTACTCAAACTCATTGGCTTTGTCCTGATCTTCGCCGGGCTATTTTTCATTGCTGTACATTTTTTTAATAACAACATGGCAAGGCATTACAGGGATAAGGCTGCAAAAGAAAGAAGTAAATAATACTTGTAATTCGATAATAACGAGTAAGGCGCCTCATTAACAGGGCGCCTTTGCTTTTTCGGTGGTGTTTAAAAATGAATTATTTTGCACACCTATAAAATATTGTTCAGCGTATTGCTCAGTGTCCAACTGATAAAAACTTAGGAACTTTTTTGAGACAGGACACAGGTGATTACGCTCGCGCTATGGCGCGGGTGCACTTGTGTTTTCAGGCTTCCTAAGTGCCTATCAGTTCAAGTTGCCCCGCGTTCTTTTTATGCAACCCAAGCTGAGTGACTAAACTCTTTGTATGACCCCTAAAAATGAATACCCTGGCCTGCTATATAAGGCTGATGAACTCTATAAATTCAAACAAACACTGGAATTGTTTTCCATAATGCTGAAAGAAGGTTTTGAGAACCGGATTATTCATTTTGAACCCGCAGCGCCGGATGATTTCAGGGTATGGCTGATGAGCCATAAAATTATAGACATCGGGCCTGAAGACCCGAAGTCTATAATGTAAAAAGTTGGGCCGTTACTCCTTACGGGAACCGCCCAGAGAAGTTAGTTTGATGCTGACATCTGTCATTTCAGATTTGCTCAAAATCTCATCTGCATACACACCCAATTCCTTCAGATTTTCTGCTGATAAATTGTCTAAAATAATACCTGCTTTTTCGCCTTCTTTTCCTGCTGTCGATTTCTTGATCAGGCATCCCAAAAGGAGTGCATCTTTCCGGCTTAAATTAAGGTTTACTTTGACCTTTTCATTCATCCCTGGCATGCTTAGTAGCGCATCATACACACCAGCCAACTCATTTGTACTTAGCATAAATTTTCTTTTAAGTGAATAATAAAATTATCAGTACAAATCTACCGGTTACAACCTTCGCCATCCTACTCAAAATATGGCGGGGTTGTGTAAGTCATATCGCATGTTTCTACCTTAGCTTTCGGATTAAGTGAGAACGAAAATGAGAGGTTATGAAATGCTCTGAAAGAACACCTGAAACGGGCTTGTTCATCATAATAAAATGGTGCAGGCTGAAAGTACCTGTCCGGCTGCTAACAGCTAAAAACAGGTTTATTACACACCGACAAAATTGCAGACAGGTAAATAGTGATAAGATTCCTTACCCGTTAAACGGACAATCTGCACACAATCCCACCGATAGATCATCTTGTCAGGAAAGGCTGTTTGGTAATCTGATTTATACTTCAACATCAGGAATGCCCGCACTCAGAATATCGGTCAAATTGGAGCTTTCTACCCATAGTTGGCTGAAGCTAACAGGAATTGCCATAAGTCCTCCAGTACAGAAAGCTGCTTCCCGGATTGCGAGGTAGCTGCAATCGGCAAGATGTCCGGTTGTATCACACAACCGCAATCTTGCCGCCCTCACTCCGAAGTCGTGGGCGGTATGAGTTCCTTAATCCAAGTGAAAATGTGTAAACGATAAGTGTATGGAAAAGCAACAGGATTTCAGAAAAAAGTGGCTGCACATCCGCCTGACAGATAGTGAGCATGATACTATTAGCAAGAATTTCAGGAAGACTACCTGCCGGAAATTGAGCGATTACGCCCGCCATGTGTTGCTCGGCAAACCGGTTATTGCCACTTACCGAGACAAATCTTTAGATGACCTTATGGCAGAAGCCATCCTGCTCAGGAAGGAGTTAAACAACATCGGCAACAACTTTAATCAAGCGGTAAAAAGGCTGCATACAATCGATAAATCGGATGATGCCCTAAAGCTTATCCGTTCCTGGGAACAGGGTAAAACGCTTGTTGAAAACAAGGTTGCAGAGATCAAAGATTACATTGAAAAAATAGCTTCACAATGGTTGCAGTAATCAAATCCGGACACTCGATCAGGCGCATTTTTAACTACAACGAACTAAAGTTAAAAGAAGGAAAAGCGGAATTGCTTTGCGCCCAAAATTATCCTTTGGACACAGAAAAATTAAGTGCTGCACAGCGGTTAAATATGCTGCTGAAACAGGCAGAGTTGAACAAGAATGTGACCCGCAACAGTATCCATATTTCGCTCAATTTTGACCCGTCGGAAACGGCGCTTACTAAGCCTATACTAACTGAAATTGCATCGGCCTATATGGAGCGCATCGGGTTTGGTGACCAGCCATATTTAGTGTACCAGCATCACGATGCCGGTCATCCGCACCTGCACCTCGTATCATTAAAAATTAAAGCTGACGGTTCAAGAATAGACACGCAGAATATCGGCAGAAAATTGTCGGAACCGGCACGCAAAGAACTGGAGCAGGAGTATAACCTTGTACGGGCAGAAGACCAGGCAAAAAAGGACTACAAAATTAAATCTGCTTACTCAGCTAAAATAGAATACGGCAAGTCAGAATCCCGGCGTTCCATTGCCAACGTCCTGGATGCTGTTCTGCCGTCTTATAAATACAAATCGCTGCCAGAGTTGAACGCGATCCTGCGCCAGTATAATGTTATTGCAGACCGTGGACTGAAAGATTCCAGTACCTATCGCAACGGCGGTTTATTCTATAAGATCATTGACCGAGATGGTACTCCGGTAGGTGTGCCAGTAAAGGCCAGCTTATTCCATAGCCAGCCAACACTGAAATTCCTCGAAAAACGCTTTGAGAACGCACCAGCAGATAATCTAAAGACGAGAATAAAGAATGCTATAGAGCTGTCGCTCCTCAAATCACCACGGCAGTCCCTGCAGTCCCTTGCTGACAATTTAATAAAGGATGGTATATACCTCGCTGTCCGCCAAAATGAAGATGGTATTATTTACGGGCTGACCTACGTTGATAATGTAAACCGGTGCGTATTCAATGGCAGCGATCTTGGCAAAGCCTACAGCGCAAAAGGACTTTTAGAAAGACTCTCAACCATCAACCAACCTGGAGTAAAACAGGAGCAAGTATCTCGTCAACAGCAACTGTTTACAAAAGAAGAGGCCGAGCAACAAAGTAAACCCTCAGGCAGTGAAATAATGGACGCCTTGCTGCATCAGGAGACAGGTGGCGATTATGTTCCATACCCATTTAAAAAGACCCGCAAAAAGAAAAAAAGAAGAAATCTATCGAATAATAACTAAAAATTTTCAGTCATGGCACATACCGGAGAAAATGAACAAGCGTTGAGGAAAATTCTTGACATGACCAGGTTGATAGCAATCACAATACTTGTATTGCATTTTTATTATTACTGTTACGCCGCCTTTGTCGAGTGGCGGTTTACAATGGAATTCACAGACCGTCTTATGGGTAATATCAGGAATACCGGTCTGTTTAATAAATTTCATAACAGCAAGCTAATTGCGCTTGGCGTGCTGACCATATCACTCATCGGCGCAAGAGGAAAGAAAGACGATAAACTCAACTTTAAAAAAGCAGCCGCCTACCTGTTGACCGGCTTATTATTGTACTTTATCAGCTACCTGTCACTGCTGCTTAAAATGCCGGTAACCACGGTTGGAATTATTTACATGACTATTACCGGAACAGGATTTTTATTGATCCTTACAGGCGGTACCTTACTGTCGCGCATTATACGCTCGTCGTTTAATAACAAGGATATTTTTAACAAGGAAAACGAGACGTTTCCACAAGAAGAACGGAAGCTGGAAAATGAGTTTTCCATTAACCTTCCAGCTAAGTACCAGCTTAAAAGCAAAACGAGGGACAGTTGGATAAATATCATCAATCCGTTCCGTGCTGTACTGGTGTTGGGCAGCCCTGGTGCCGGTAAGTCTTACTTTGTGATCCGGCATATCATTACACAGCATATCAGGAAAGGGTTCACCATGTTCGTCTATGATTTTAAGTTCGATGATCTTACCCGCATTGCCTATAACACATGGCTGAATAACAAGTCGGCTTACAAGGTGGTGCCGAAGTTTTACAACATAAATTTTGACGACCTGACGAGAACTAACCGGTGCAATCCTTTAGACCCATCGGGCATGCTGGATATAACTGATGCAACCGAATCGGCCCGGACAATCCTGATGGGTTTAAATCGGGAATGGATTAAGCGCCAGGGCGACTTCTTCGTTGAAAGCCCTATCAACTTTTTGTCTGCTATCATCTGGTTTTTGCGCAAGTTCAATGACGGTGAGTTCTGTACGCTTCCGCATGTAATCGAACTAATGCAGACGGACTACGAAAATCTTTTTACCATCCTTCGTACCGAAAAGGAAATAGAGGTGTTGATCAATCCCTTCGTAAATGCTTTTCTCAATGATGCTACCGAACAACTGGAGGGGCAGATCGCATCTGCAAAAGTAGCAATGGCACGCCTGGCATCACCGCAGCTGTATTATGTTCTATCTGGAAATGAGTTCAAACTGGACATCAATAATCCCGATGATCCAAAGATTTTGTGTGTTGGCAACAACCCTCAGAAAATACAGATCTACGGAGCAGTCTTGTCTTTGTATGTTAACCGCCTGGTTAAACTGGTGAATAAAAAAGGGAAACAAAAAAGCAGCCTGGTGTTTGACGAGTTTCCTACCATTTACTTAAATAATATAGATAGTCTGATTGCAACGGCACGCAGCAACAAAGTAGCTACTTGCCTCGGCGTTCAGGACTTCAGCCAGCTCCGTAAAGACTACGGAAAAGAACAGGCAGATGTAATTATGAACATCACCGGGAACATTGTTAGCGGCCAGGTGACCGGCGACACAGCCAAACAACTGAGTGAGCGTTTTGGGAAGATTATGCAGGAGCGGGAAAGCTTATCTATTAATAGTAATGACACCTCCATCAGCAAGTCAAAACAGCTGGAGAGTGCGGTACCACCGAGTAAAATCTCAGCACTTTCATCTGGTGAGTTTGTTGGAATGGTAGCGGACGATCCTGATAATAAAATTGATCTTAAAACTTTTCATTGCAGTATTGTCAATGATCATGACGCGCTGAAGCGTGAAACAGATGCTTACAAAGAATTACCGGAGCTACGGAAGCTGGATAATAGTATGGTACAGCGAAATTATTTGCAAATTAAAGACGATGTTGACCAGATCGTTCAGTCCGTTATGGACCGGGTATTGAATGATCCGGGATTAAAGCATCTTATGGTTAATAAAAAAGAAAATGGAACCCATTAAGTTGTATTAGCAAATGATTTTTATATTAGCTGCATACTTCCATGCACTCGCATGGATTTGTGATAAGGTTTAGGTTTAAGCCCGAAAACAGCGAGTGTTTTCGGGCTTTCTTAACTTATAATTTAAATTCGTTATTCCTCAAATACGAGTCGAACACGCCTCAACTAATTCACTATATTTCGTTATTATTGAAGTATGATTGAGGACGTAATTAAAAGAATTGAAGAAGGCCCGGCAGTATTGTTTGTGGGTCAAGCATATTTACAAAAAGACACAGGCTTAGATGTTTTTTTGTCAAAAACAATCAAAAAATATTCGTCTTCAAATCCTAATCTCAGTCTCTCGGATTATAATTCTCTCATGCCACTTAATCTTAGCAAGGATTATGAGAGTGTATCATCTTGGATGTCCAACCTTTGTAAAAGCATTTCGGTACCAGAGTGGCTTTATAAGGTCGCAGAAATTCCATGGTCTGCTGTATATACAACGGCGTTTGACACCGTTATAGAACGCGCTTTTATAAATGATTGGCGGACGGTTCAACCGATTACGGATGAAAAATTTCGAGTTCCAGATCCGAGGAATAAACAAACACTCCATCTAACTTATCTATTGGGGAGTATCTCTGAAACAGATATTAGCAAAAGGCCCCCTTTCAACAAGCTTGAACTCACCAGAAGAAAAAATGCTTTTAATCCGCTATTACAGAAATTGCCTCAAATAATTACACCGAAGGGTATATTAGTTATTGAGGCGTATAAGTTAACCGATCAATTAAGTATTGAAGAATTATACCCTGTTATATCGGGTTTGGGAAATGGACAAGTATTATTATGTAGCTCGACAAAAGAAATTATTGAAAATGAATTTATTGCAGAATTAATTAAGAACAATAAGGTTGTTGCTGTAAAAGAAACTCTTTCGGAATTGATTGGAAACTGGGAAGCAAATGGTCGACTGAATTTTGTTACGAGCGAAGCTACTACAAGTTATGGGCGCTGGGTGACTATAAATGAAAAGAAGATTAAGCTTCCCCAAGAGCTGGTTAGTAGAATTTCGAAATCAGCAACAGTCATTGAGGATAGTTATTTTTACAGTAAAGTCGAAAATTCAGAGGACGATCGGTATTTTGATTTTAGAAGATTTTTGTCATCCACCAATTCTTCCCCATTTTGGGCAGGATACCCGCAGGGATTTGCATTTAAAAGAACTTCTTATACCGTATTAAAGGGAATGGTAATTAAGAGTTTAAAAGGTGGAGAATATAAGGAAATCCCATTTATTTTATATGGTCAATCGAGTAGTGGCAAAACTACTTCTTTGGGTTTATTAGCGTATGAACTATATATTGAATTACATTGCCCAGTTCTTTTCATAGAAAAACGGTATCAGAAGGTTGACGACCTAGACATCGATTATTTTTGCAAATGGGCAGAGGATCATAATGCAAAATTTACCGTAGTTATTTGGGATGGCATGCTTGAGCCAGATAATTATTTTCGCTTTCTAAAACGGTTAAATACACGTGGAAGAAAGGTAATATTAGTTGGTAGCAGTTATGCTTCTGGCAAAATTAATCCACAGGCTAATAATTATGTTGAATCTCCAATAGCACTAAGCGCTGATGAAAAACAGGACTTCATCACATTTTTGAGTAAAATCAACCCATTAATAGCGACTAATATAGCTTCCGTTAAGGATCAAAACCTATTGGCAATGTTATATAGATACTTGCCTGAATCCCGTTTTGCTATAAAGCAAGGGCTTAAAAATGAGTTTGATTTTTTCTCTGATTTCCTTTCGAATAATGACGTTGAGGAAAATTCTAAAAATAAAGAATCTTTCTACTCAAACCTTAAACAGTCTGGAATCATTGATGATACTTCATTAGCCGAATTAAATGAATCTGATACCGATGCAGATGATGTTAGCCTGGCTGACCAGCTAATATTTTCCATTATGGTACCTGGGAAGTATGGCTTGAACGTTCCATTTGAGTTATTACTTAGTACTATTGGTTATAAGACATTTTCTTCTGACTTGTTTTACGCATTAAATGAAGTAAAATTAATTGAATGGTATGAGGACAATCAAGGCGACTTTTTGCTTGGCCCCAGAACTGCTTTGGAAGCCAAAATTCTCACATCTTTTTTGGGGGGCAAATCGGAAGAAATTACTTATATAATTAGGCTTTTAAGAAACATATCATCTTCCGATTTTATTTCCTATGGTCCTGAAACCAACCCTGAAATCCAATTTGCAGTAGAACTTTTGAGTAAAATAGGGCCCAATTCTCAAGAGAATTTTTATGAATTTCTATATCAATTGACGGATGAATTAAGATACTTACGTGAAAACGACTTTGCATATCATCCAAGATTGATTTTGAAAGAAGCTTCTTTCTTAAGAGAAATTGTCAAGCAAAATTTTGAATTGCCTGAACCTGTCATAACAATATTAGATCGCGCAGAAAATATTGTAAGTGATGCTCTATATCAACTCAGGGATTATAAGGAACGAACAATAAACACCTATTTGAGAGTTGAATTAGCTGCTATTTTAGGGACAAAGATTAAGCAGTTTTTACGCTCTGGTAATAATAGACAAGCGATTGAAACCTATGACTTGCTAAAAGAGACTTTTAATTACGCGTTTGCGTCAAACCCAGAAAATTATCAAGCATTGGATGTATTTGCTTGGGCAACGGAAGATTTATTAAAGGCAGACATATTGGACGAAGTTGCCACCATTAATGCTCAAACATATCTAAGTACACTTTTTGAATTAGTAGAAGTAGAGGGTGTAAGTGATCAGAACATCGAAGACTTTTATCGAAGAAAGTTGAGTTTTTATGAACTTGTAGGAAATCAAAAAATTGCAGATGAAACTTTTAACTTTTTACGAGTAAGTGGATATGCATCCGGCTTTTACCTCCGCGCAAAAGCATTGTTAAATGACGTATCATCTGTTGGAGTGGGTTCGATAAGCGACAAAGATGCTTCCAAGTATTCCGAAGCAGCCTTATATCTCAAAAGCCATTTGTTAGATATTAAGGGCGATGGAAAATGTCTTTTTTTATTACTAAAATGCTGGTGGATTTCAAAAGCAAAAAAGAACTTCTTTGCAGATGAAAAGCAAGTCTTGAAATTTACTATTGAGGACTGGGATTTTTGTTCACTTTTGGTTAATGCGCTATTGACTCAAGATGAGATTTATCAGTCAGCAACGATATATTACATAAAAGGTGTAATTGAATTTCACCAAGGTTTAATCAAGGATTCGCTCAAAACTTTCAAAATTCTGGATGCTGAAACAAATTTTTCATTATACGGCAGACGAAGGTTAGCTAAAACTTTTCTTTCGTCAAATCCTGATGGATCGCCTAAAGAATACTCAGGAAGGATCAGCCGGTCTGTTTCTTATGCTCAAGGTCAAAAACGTGGAGACATATATATTTATGAAATTCAAGCCTATGTTCCATTTTTGTTACCTGATTTTAGTAAGAACTACTTTCAAGAAGGTGAAAAGATTTCAAGACTTTATATAGCATTTAATTTTAGGGGACCTATTGCAATACCTGCTAAAAATTAATGCGTATGCAAGTATTGATAGAAAAACATACACGCATTAAATCATTAGTTAGTGTAATTAATGATTTAACCACAAATATCAGCAATAGCCAGCTCTTATTTTTTAAAGATATTACTGTAACGATGAGTGATGGAAGCGAGGAGCTTTTTTTCAGAACTCTTATAAATTGGCTCTATGCTTTGTTGTATGAAGCATCGGCCAGGAATATAACTTTTATCAAAAACAAATTCAACTTATATGGCATTAGCGAATCAACTGACATACTTATAGCCATACAAGTTATAAGAACAGTTTTAAATCACAATTTAGACTTGACTGAAGCAAGTAACATTAAAAAGAAAAATTTTTATGATGCTTGGTTCAATTCAAAAATTGAGAAAAGTTTTCCAACCAACAATGACGACTGGAATACTTGTTCGAATTATATTTTAGATCAAATTATTAGTCTTTTAGAATCTTTGCTCACTTGTTTGAAAGCAGTAAAAAATGACGAGAATTTCGATGATATTATCTTGCCCGCTTGGATAAATATTATCCTTAGAAATTATGGAGTATTTGAATTTGAACAAGTATTGATCAAAGTCCTGGAAAATCATGGCCTTTCCAATATTTTTGATACTAATAAAATAGCGAAAGCTCAGATTAGCAACTGGAGGAACGAATTAAACGTGCTGGCCGATGGATTTAATTTTAAACAAGAAGCCACAAGAATAATTGAAAACTACATTCACAAAAAAGATCTTTGTCCTGTTAACGGTGATGACTTAATTATGTTGGGTGCAAAAAAAGGACCCAATTTATCCAAGCTCCATAATAAGGTAAAGGAGGTCTTCTATAACGATCCTTGTCAAAAGGAGCAACTATTGCAAAGAATCATAGATATGCAATTGTTGGCTTAAATGTTATAAGAACAAAACATAGCGGTGATTTGACCATTTATGTAATACTCCGCCAAGTAATCTCCGCACTGTCATCGTGTGAATTGTCGGTATGGTAGCTGATGATCCTGATAATAAAATTGACCTCGACACTTTTCACTGCTGTATTGTCAATGACCATGACGCGCTAACGCGAGAGATTTACGGTTATAAAAGAATTATCGGTGCTTCGAAAACTGAACAATATGATACAACGAAGCTACCTGCAGATTAAAATATGACGTCGATCAAATAGTGCTGCCAGCGATTTTTAACATAAACCTTATCATATGATGAGCGAGTTAGCTTATCAATAAAATATGTTGGCAATGTAAAGAAAGTTTGATCAAATAACAGAAACCATTTGAAACCAGATCATTTATAGATTATTTAATTTTCGGCAATTAATATCTTGAACCAAGATTTACTAATTATGAAAAAAAACAGGGTTTGATAACACCAGTAATTGAAAAAACATATAGAATTGCTACGAAAAAATTGCTAATCTTGTTAGAATAAGCGCACTAATTTTCGTTTTAATTTCTAATGATTTGGATATTTTATAATGTTCAAAATCAAAGATTATTTGCTCTTAGTGTTATAGTTAATATTTAGAATGAATGCAGTAGAAATCGAAGAAGCCATATCATCGTTAGCAGAGCAACCTTTTGTTCGTGCTGAATTTCCTTTTTCGTTTTTAGCGGCTTTCGGAAATAAAGAAACCACAATAAAACGTCTGAGGACGGGAAATAATAATAAATCAGATATTGTTGGGGGCGTTTTACAGCAAAACAACATTCATATTGCTGTTTGCGATGAAGGTAGAGTAAATGAAACTTTGCTTTTATTGAAACAAAGCCCTTCAACCGTCAAAGGGAAAGTTAAATTTATTTTGGCTACTGATGGAAAGGATTTTCAGGCGGAAGATGTTTTTAGTGGAGAAACAGTAAGTTGCGAATATTCAACCTTTCATAACTATTTTGGTTTTTTTTTACCGCTTGCCGGAATTAGTACTGTAAAACAGATTCGAGAAAATGCCTTTGATATAAAGGCAACCAGTCGCTTGAATAAACTCTATATTGAGTTACTTCGCCACAATCCTGAATGGGCTTCACCTGAGCGCAGGCATGATATGAACCATTTTTTGGCTCGATTAATCTTTTGCTTTTTCGCAGAAGATACAGATATATTTCAAGGCAATGGCCTTTTCACTGATACAGTTCAAAAGATAAGTGCGAGTGATGCATCCAACACTCATGAAGTTATTAGTGAGATCTTTCGCTCGATGGATGTTAAGCAACAAGATCGGATTGAAAAGAAAATAAAAAATTGGGCAATGCCATTCCCTTACGTGAATGGACAGTTATTTTCAGGATCAACGGAAACGCCAAAATTTACAAAAATCGCACGTTCCTATCTACTGCATGTCGGTAATCTTGACTGGAAGAAAATCAACCCTGATATATTTGGTTCAATGATTCAAGCAGTTGCTGACATCGATGAACGTGGGGAATTAGGGATGCACTACACATCAGTTCCTAATATATTAAAGGTTCTAAATCCATTATTTTTAGATGATCTTAGAGAGCAATTAGCAGATGCAGGCGATAATTCGCGCAAGTTACTAAATTTACGTAAGCGTATCTCACGTATAAGAATATTCGATCCAGCTTGTGGCTCTGGAAATTTCCTTGTAATCGCTTATAAGCAATTACGTGAAATTGAGTATGAGATAAATTTACGGCGTAATGAAAACAATCAACCAACGGAAATACCTCTTACAAATTTTAGAGGGGTTGAACTTCGGGATTTTTCAGCTGAAGTTGCAAGGTTGGCTTTAATTATTGCCGAATATCAATGCGATTTACTCTATCGTGGTCAACAACTTGCATTAGCAGAATTTTTACCGTTAAATGCAGAAAATTGGATTATCTGTGGAAATTCACTTCGTTTAGATTGGTTTGGCCTGTTGGACGTAAAAGGTAAAGGTGTACAACTTTTTGGTGATGATCTTTTTAACACCCCTAAAGACCAATCGGAAATCGAGTTTGAAAATGAGGGAGGTGAATATTATATATGTGGCAATCCTCCTTATTTAGGAAGCAAAAGACAGAATGACCTTCATAAAGATGATTTAAAAAATGTTTTCGAAAAATACACGGATGATTGGAAACCGTTGGATTACGTTGCGGCTTGGTTAATTAAAGCTGCAGAATTTGGAAGTGTTTCAAATACTGCTACAGCTTTAGTAACTACTAATTCGATTTGCCAAGGGCAACAGGTTGCAATACTATGGCCGCTTATATTTCGAACAGGGCATGAAATTTCATTTGCACATACTTCATTTAAGTGGGCCAATCTGGCAACTCATAATGCCGGCGTTACAGTTGTGATAGTCGGTATTAAAAAGAACGTTAAGGGAAAACGCAAAATATTTGAAACTGACGAAAACGGAAAAAGTATAGTTCGGCAAGTAGAAAACATCAATCCGTATTTAGTATCTGGCGAAAACATAGTAGTAAAAAATAGTAAAGATCAAATTAGTAAGCTACCAGAGTTTAGCAGAGGAAATTCACCAACAGATGGTGGACACTTACTTTTAGATTCTTATGAAGTAGAATATTTAGGTTTAACTGAAGAACAGAAAGAAAAGTTTATTCGACCTTTTGTAGGCTCTCTCGAACTTATTCGAGGTATACAAAGGTTTTGCATTTGGATAGAGGATGAAAATATTCAAGAAGCCTTAAATATACCCTCTATCTATTCAAGAATACAGAAAGTTAAAGCCTTTCGACTTGAAAGTTCAAAAAAAGCCACGATCAATGCTGCAAATTGGCCGCATCGATTCGACGAAAGAAAACCTTTGCCTGAATCGCCCATAATTTGTGTTCCAGTAACAAGTTCCGAGAATAGAGAGTATTTACCAGTTGGTCTTCTAAAATCACAAACCGCCATTTCTAATTCATCCTTTGGGATGCCTTGCGAGGAGTTGTGGGTTTTGGCGCTTATAGCATCAAAAATGAATTTAATTTGGGTTGCAACTGTTTGTTCCAGAATGAGAACAGATTACCGATTTACAAATACAATGGGATGGAATACGTTTCCAGTTCCTCTTTTAACTGAAAAAAACAAATCTGATCTAACACGATGTGCAGAGGACATTCTCATCGCAAGGGAACGGCATTTTCCTGCCACCATCGCAGATTTGTACGATTCAGAAGAAATGCCAGAGGATTTGCGACGTGCGCATGAACGCAACGATGAAGTTATTGAACGTATATATATCGGGCGACAATTCAGAAATGATACTGAACGACTTCAAAAACTTTTTGACCTTTATACCAATATTACCTCTAAACCTAAGGCTTTATGAAAGAGAGAAAAGCAATTCCAACAGTTACAGTCAATTATAAAAGCACAAAAAGTTCGACGACATCAAACGAACTTGGCATGAGAGCTATGCAAGAGCGTGCGTATGAGAAGCGAGGCGAACAATATTTGCTTATAAAATCACCACCCGCATCCGGTAAAAGTCGTGCGCTGATGTTTATCGCGCTTGATAAATTAAATAATCAGGGAATTAATCAAGCTATAATAGCTGTGCCAGAAAAATCCATCGGTTCCAGCTTTGCTAATGAGCAATTAACAAAATATGGGTTTCATTATGATTGGGTTGTTGAGCCCAGATGGAATCTTTGTAACGCTCCTGGTGAGGATGGTAGCAAGGTTAATTCAGTAAAAACATTTTTAGAAAGTAACGATAAAGTTTTGGTATGTACGCATTCTACTTTTCGTTTTGCATTAGACCGATTTGGCGTAGAAATGTTTGATAATAGGCTTATAGCCGTCGATGAATTTCACCACGTCAGCGCTGATGAGGGTAATGTATTGGGTACTCAACTAAAACAACTTGTTGCAAGGGATAGCGTACATATTGTAGCAATGACTGGTTCCTATTTTCGAGGGGATGCTAATCCCGTACTAATGCCCGAAGATGAAGCTAAATTTGAAACTGTTACTTACACTTATTACGAGCAACTTAACGGATATGAATACCTAAAAACCTTGAATTTGGGCTATTATTTTTATAGTGGTGCTTACGCTGATGAGATTATAAACGTACTTAATGCTGACGAAAAAACCATTATACATATCCCGAATGTAAATAGCCGGGAAAGTATGGGTGATAAAATTAAAGAGGTTGAACATATTATAGAGGAATTAGGTAGCTGGCAAGGCATTGACCCTAAAACGGGCTTTCATTTAGTCAAAACAAAAGATGGGAGAACTTTAAAGATTGCAGACCTGGTGGACGACGACGTTGCCAAACGAAACAGGGTTGCTGCCGCTTTGAAATTACCTGAAGCAAAAAAAAACCGTGATCATGTAGATGTTATAATTGCGCTTGGCATGGCTAAAGAAGGTTTTGACTGGATTTGGTGCGAACATGCCTTGACAATCGGTTATCGCTCCAGTCTTACAGAAATTGTTCAAATTATTGGACGCGCAACGCGTGATGCCCCTAATAAAACACATGCCCGATTCACAAATTTAATCGCTGAACCCGATGCTAACGAAGGCGCGGTAACGGACGCAGTAAATGATACACTTAAAGCAATATCAGCAAGTTTGCTGATGGAACAAGTTTTGGCACCAAGATTTAATTTTACACCGAAAAGACCGCAAAACGGGCCGGTGGAAGGATATGATTACGGGGAAAATGGCTACGATCCAGAAAAGGAAAATATAGGTTTTAATGAAGAAACTGGACAATTTCAAATAGAAATTAAGGGCCTAACCTTGCCTAAGAGTAAAGACGCTGTACGTATTTGTAAGGAGGATTTGAATGAGGTTATAGCCGCTTTTGCGCAAGATAAGCAGACGATTGAACGCGGCTTGTTTGATAAAGAGTTAGTTCCACAAGAATTAACACAAGTCCGAATGGGGAAAATCATTAAAGAACGCTATCCTGAATTGGATGATGAGGATATTGAAGCTGTTCGGCAACATGCTATCGCTGCTATTAATCTTACTCAAAAAGCTAAGGAAACGCTCAATAATGATGAAGAGTTAAGCAGCCGGGGCAGCACCGCTTTAATAGATGGCGTACGCAGATTTACAATGGATGTGCGCGATCTTGATGTGGATTGGATTGACAGCATTAACCCATTCAGCGAAGCTTACTCTATTTTATCTAAAGCAATGACGGAGCAAAGTTTAAAAGCTATGGCTGAAGTCATTTCAGGAAAAAAACCAAATATTACTTTGGATGAAGCACGAGAACTTGCCAAACGAGCGTTAAAATTTAAGAAAGAAAGAGGAAGATTACCTGAAATTAAATCCGCAGATCCTTGGGAGCAGCGTATGGCACAAGGTATCGCATTTCTTGCCCGTATTAAAGCTGAAGAAAGAAATGGCTAATAAAAAAATACTTACTGAAGAAGATGATGCGCTATTGGCCGAACTCGGTATCGAGGTTGAGTTCAAGAAGCATGCAACATTTAATTCTCGTGAAGAACGAATCATAGCAGGTTTTGAAGAAATTAAAAAGTTTGTTCAAGATAATGGTCGATTGCCAGAGCATGGGGAGGATAAGGAGATTTTTGAACGATTATTCGCCATAAGACTTGATCAAATCCGAGGTAGCGAGGAAAGTAAAACTCTGCTCCAAAAATTTGACGATAAGGGGCTATTGGCTGATAATTTTCAGCCTGTATTAGATGAAACTGACGATTTAGATGATGACGAATTGCTTGCACAACTTGGTGTAGATGAAACTGAGGAAAATTCGATTACCAACTTAAAGCATGTACGTTCCCAGGCTGAAAAAAAAGCCGCTGAGGAAATTGCCAACCGTGCTATTTGTGAAGATTTCGAGCGTTTTAAACCAATGTTTGATGAAGTTAAAAACGATATTAGTTTAAAGTATCGATCCACAATCAGATTTAGAAAAGATGCAGGGTTTACCAAAACCACCATTAGAAAAGGTCAGTTTTTGATTATCGTTGGACAAATTGCTTACATAGATGATATTGGAGAAACTATAAAAGCACCGAACGGTGAAGATGACGCGCGATTAAGGGTGATTTATGATAACGGTACTGAAAGTAATATTTTATTACGATCATTAATCCGCGCTATGTATAAAGACGATACAAGCCGGTTTATTACAGACCCTAATTCAGGGCCACTTTTTTCAGGAGAAAGCAGTGAAGATGATCTTGAGAGCGGGACAATTTATGTACTTAGAAGTTTGTCAGACCACCCGTTAGTTAAAGCTAATAAATCCTTAGTCCATAAAATCGGCGTGACAGGTGGTGATGTAAAGAAGCGTATTACTAACGCTAAAAATGATCCTACCTTTTTAATGGCGGACGTTGAAGTAATCGCCACTTATAAACTCGCTAATATTAATAGAGTAAAACTTGAAAAAGTCATTCATAGGTTTTTTAGTAATTCTAAATTAGAAGTTGAAATTAATGACCGATTCGGAAAACCTGTGAAAGCAAATGAATGGTTTTTGATGCCATTATTTATAATTGACCAGATGGTTGACAAAATTAAAGATGGTACAGTAAGCGACTTTTATTATGATCCATCATCAGCAGAGCTTAAAAGGCATTAGTTATTCCAGTTTAAGACAGTCAAATTTAAAAAATCTGCAGACTATCGAGTAATGTATTTTAGCTATCCACTGAACGCTGATACTAAACAATCAAATGTTTAAAATCCCGAAGCGTGCTGAACTTTTTAAGATACTTAAAGGTCTGCGGCGGGGTAAAATCTGGATGGATAAGTTTTATGGCACTTAAAAGAATTGCTTCGTTGAGTGGCAGGACGCTTGTTAATTCAATACCGACAGCTTTGTTATGGTCTTGATAGTATTTGTTAAATCCGTCAGCGTCAATTCCCAACCTGGTGGAATAGCGTTGCCACATCTCGCAGGGCGAACATTTGATAATTTGTTTAACGGTTGCAATAGCTGTGATCGCTTTTTTTGGTTGTGTAGTATAAATGATCAGCATATCTCCCGGTTCAGCCTTAGGAGATGACTTCCTAAGCTCAATGGTTTTACGACCCGCGAGCATCTCCTCAACATACTTTTCTTTGACAGATATTAGAATCAGCTTGCTCATATAATTAAAAACCATTACCTAACGAGTACAGTTCCATAAAGGTACTGTTTTTAATACGAAGCGGCGACTGGAAATTGTTGTCTGATTCATCATTCCGAGTTAGAATCTCCTTGATTTTATTAATGGAAACAGGCAATGAGAACGACTCAGAGTCGCTGAACCGTAGCACTTTTATCGGAGCATTTGGATCGTCTTTGACCAATTTAAGAATATCCTTTTTCCAGGAATACACACCAAATTTTTCGTGTTTTGCAAAAACTTCGCGCGCTGGTCCAACCACTATTTCATTTAGGTAGGATGAGCCTACGATTGCTTTTTGCCTTAAAGCGTAATTTTCCGCACTGGCATACCATAGTATTCGTGCCGGGCATCTTTCTATGTTAGGTTTGACGTTCCGGTAGTAAACATTTTCTATGCTCCAAATTAAACTGGGTTGTACACCGAACAGTTCTGACTTGGCTGCCTTCGTATCAAATAATGATTTTGCATAGTAAGGCTTGATTGGGATAATAAAGCAAGGCACATCAATGTCTCGCAATTTCATCGGCCATAAAAGTTTTTCCAACGTCAGGCCAGGAACGAATGCATCAGGCGTTAATCCGCTGGCAAAATTTCTCAGATCCGGTATTTTTGCAGCAATCGGTGCAATGACTTCATGTACTTCATTGCAGGCATACAAACCTGATTTGATTCCTCTGATATAAGTATTTTGCTGCTCAAAGAAGCCTAATCCCGTTAATAAATCTTTTTCAATATCCGTTAGACAAGAATCAGCGATAACAATAAAGTTTTTATTTTTTGATAGGGCCAGTTTAAGCAGGTCGTTTACATTTTGAATAAAGATGGTTTGGCGTAATGAGTATTGCTTTGTACGAATGATTGGAACATAAAGTGTTTCGCCTTGTTCAAAGTAACCAAATACACTCACGATTTTCTCAGCTTCTTTAATAGTTCTCACGCAACCTGTCGGTTTGGCGACCAGATCATTGATAAGCCCAGTGAAAGATGATTTTTTTTCTCCTTTGCCGGTATTGAGAAAATTATCATCTATCGCCGAACGTTCATCCGGTCGCATTTTGGCGATAGTAAAACTGTTAGCCGACAGTTTACTTGGATAATAATCTTCTGCATGAATAGTAAGGTCAATTTCGGCGATCAATGCAGACGGTTTAACTACCTTGAGTCGGTAGAGGGAAAAAATTGCTTTGGCTTGTTTCAGGATGCCCTCGTCTAAAGTTACAAAGTATGGAAAACCTGAAAGAATAGACTCGGCGATTTGCCGTCGGTCGGAACGATCATTATCAGATGTGCCCGTAAAAAGTTTGAGCAATTCTGCCTCAATTTGTTTGATACTTGGTTTATCAATGTTCAGTTCTTGAAAATTTTTGAGAAATACTTTGCTACGCTCTCTACGCTCTTGATTATCGTCCCTAAAAATCTCACTGGTCGTTTCAGACGTCTGATAATATTCAACTTCGGTAGCGAGCCAATCGCTTTGAAGTTGCCTGATCTCGTCCCTGGAATTATCAGTTACTGATAAGTCGCGCAACTTAACAATGATATTGAAATCCAGGATGGCCTTTACTTTATTATTTTGTTGGACAGAGAAGAGGTCCTGACGCCCAAAACTGAACCACCATACGACCAAGTGAACATTGGGGTTATTACCACGACTGGGTAAATTACCTTTGGGTTGAAAATTATAACGCGTCCAAAACGCGATTGCCTGTTCGTAATCGCTACGGCAATTCAGTCTTATTCCTATGGCTTTTGACTTGTATTCATCAACGAGCTTATTGAGTAAACTTTCAGCAATGCCCTGTCCTCTGGATGCTTTATCAACACACAAATGAACAATAGAAATAGTCTGATTTCTGAATGTGTACCGGAATTGCAGATAACCGACGACATGTGAATCGATTTCCGCAACCAGTATCCAACGTTTAGCGATACAGTCCCTAAAAGCATCTCTGGGCATTAAACCGAGCGTTGCGCGATTAAGCCCCCATATCTTGATGATGGCATCTAAATGATTATGTTGTGCGAAAGAGATTTTGGGCATGTGATCAAGAAGGAAATCGAAGATACTAATTGCCAGTGTTATTTACTCACAAGCATTATTTATATTCAATCCCATCATTATTGGAGTGTCAATGATTATGATCTATTGATGATCATTTTCTATTGCATCATAGAGGAAAGTTTTTACCTTTGTATCAACAAAGTTCTTACACAAATTGCATCAAGAGAAATCAAAGTATTCGGTCACCTTTTCGGTCACCAATTTTTGAAGACAATATAAGCTGCTGATATTCAGCACCTCAGTAAAGTATATGTGTTCCCAGCGGGATCACGGAAGAACGAAAGCCTCTCTGAAAATTCAGAGAGGCTTTTTTACTATATAAATGCCTGGGTTTTTTTAGGGATCATGCACAATTAACCGCAAAATGTCCCTTGTAATTGTCAAACTTACTTTACCCGGGCAATTCAAAACCATCTTTCATGATAAAATCCTTAAGCAACTGGTCTATTTTTATACTGACGCTGAAATTAGGCAAGGGGCTGCCCGCTAATTTCTCAAAATACGCCCTAGCTTTTTCGCGGTCTACAGTTTGCTTGAGCTCATCAAAACGGCCATATTCGTTCAGGTTGAGCTCAGTTACGTTGGTTTGCATTATTTGCTGCAACATATCCTTATCCACGCCTAAAACGGCCGTAAGCTTTATTATTTGACCGTACTTAGCCTCATACAAATAATCGGTAACATACTCCTTAAATGTTTTGCCAGCCTTTAGCCGCACGTTGCCGCTCATTACATCATTCAAAAATATGTTGGCATACTTTTGCTCTTCCTGCGTAAGGGTGGCGAATGACTTATGCAGCTCGTCCAATATCATCTTGCGCTGCCCGTCGGTAATATCCGCCTGCTCTAACGAGCGTATGTATTTTACAAAACGCGAGTTCATGTAATCGGCATCAATTTTACCGGTGTCAATTTCCACTATATAGGGTTCAATTTCAAAAGGGATGCCCGGCTGGCCGTTACCCGCCGCGGGCATGGTAAACATCTCCTTGTAACGGGCCAGCAAACTGTTATAATCGTTTTCATCAAACTGCATATCAATTACCAGGCGGGGCTTACGGTCGGTAAACGTGTATTGTGTTTTGCTCCACTGAAAACCCTGTATTTTGGCGGCCTGCAGGTACTGGTTAAAAGCTTTAAACAGCTTGGCAAACTGCCCGCGAACGCTATCGGCATCGGGCAGTTTTTCAAAGTTTTGTATACCGGCGTTGGTAAACAAACCGGCAATTTGCCCGTAGGTAAAATTCATGTTTTGCAGCTGCCTGTCCAACCGTTCAACAAACAAGCCGTAAGGCCTGTCGCCCGAGTAGAGTTTTACCGCCTTATCAATATTTTGATGCATGGTATGCGGCATGCGGTAATATTTTATTACGCCAAAAGGCTTATCGGCCCCAAACAGGCGGTTTGTACGCGAAAATGCCTGTATAATATTCTCGTACCGCAACACTTTATCGAGGTAAAGCGTATTTACCCATTTAGAGTCAAACCCTGTAAGCATTTGGTCAACCACGATGAGCAGGTCAAGCTGTTTTTCGGGCGATCGCTCCAAACGGTCATACGGTTTTTTATGCGCCAGGCGGTTGGCTATATCCTTTTTAAACTTGCCGTGCGTAGCAAAGGTAAAATCCTGTTGGTAGCGCTGGTTATAGTCGGCCATCAGCTCCAGCAGTCCATCCTCTTTAAAAGCGAACCCGGCATTATTATCAATATGCGGATCAAACAGCGCGGTGGTTTTAAGTTCCGGAAATTCAGCCTTTAACAGCCGGTAATACTCAATAGCCTCGGTAATGCTGCTGGTGGCCAGTATGGCATGAAACTTATGGTTATGGCTCAGCCGCAGCCATCCCTCTTTAATATCGGTAACTACGGCCAGCCGGTGCCCGGCGAGCTCATACTGCGCGCTGTTCAGGTAATCCTCAATACCTTTTACGTATTGCCCGGCATTATCATAATAACCGGCCATGGGCACTGTTTTCTGATCCATAAAGCGGTAGTAGGTGGCGCTTTTGGCAGCATCGGCAATGGCCTCGGCCTCGGTTGCGGCTTTGGCCTCCTGCAGGGCAACGGCCTTGCGTATATCTCGATCGCGGTAGGTGAGCACCTTGTAGGGGTCAAAACCAAGCACATTGCGGTCGCGTATGCCATCGGCCAGGCTGTAGCGGTGCAGCTCGTTACCAAAAATGGTTGAGGTGGTGGCTTCTTTACGCTGATTTTCATCCTGTATGGGTGTGCCGGTAAAACCGAAGAACACCGCCCGGGGGAACGCCCTGCGGATGGCTGGCAGCATATTTTCGCCAAAAACGGTGCGGTGCGCCTCGTCAACAATAATTACCAGGCGTTTAGCGCGCATCTGCTCCAGGTCATGGCTGTTGAGGCCATCCTCATCGCCCCCTATATTGCTCATTTTTTGTATCGAGGTAACGATCAGCGTATCGGCCGGATCATTGCTTTTGAGCTTTTTTACCAGCACATAGGTATCTTCAGTAGCCTGCACAGTTTGGTTGTCATCGGCAAAGCCGCGGTACTCGCGCAGCGATTGCGTGCCAAGTTCAATCCTGTCCATCAGGAATACCACCTTATCGGCATCCTTGGAGTTGGCTATCAGCTGGGCCGATTTAAAACTCGTCATGGTTTTGCCCGAGCCGGTGGTATGCCATACGTAGCCGCCGCGCACGTCGGGGCGTTTCCAGTCGGTTCTGGCAACTTTATCGCTTATGGCATTGGCGGCATAATACTGGTAGCTGCGCATTACCTTGAGCACACCGTCGGCATTATCGGCCACGGTATACAGGCCGATCATCTGGTGGGCCATAGGTATGGAAATGAGCGAGCCAGCTATCTGCCGCCAATCGTTCACGGGTTCGTTATTAAAATCGGCCCAATGAAAAAAATAGTCCTTGTTGAACTTACCGTCCGGACCGGGGTTGGCAAAGTACAGGGTTTCATCGGGCGTTATGGCCACAAATATTTGTATGAGCGCGAACAGGCCCGAAAACACACCCTCATAGGCGTATTTTTCAATTTGGGTACTGGCCTGGGTTACATGTATGCCCGATTTTTTGAGTTCGAGGTGGATAACCGGCATACCGTTAATAAGCAGCGCCAGATCGCCGCGCCTGTTGTTGAGTATTTTTGATTTGCTTTTGTAGCGGGGCTGCCGCGCTATCTGGTAGCGGCTTTGGCCGGCGGCAATCTCCAGCCTGTCATATATCTTGAGGCTCACCTCCCTGCCATAGTGCAGGGTGTCGGCCGGGTTATCGCGCGTAATGGCTACGCTTTTGCCATTTATAAAACCGTTGAGCTTTAGCGGGGTGCGCAGGCCGGTTATCTGCTCCAGTATCTGCTGCATTTCGCCGGGGGTGAGCGGGATATTATTGAGGCGGTCAACCTCGCGGTTGTTTTCAAAAAGTATAGTGGCCCAGTTGTTCAGCAAATCCTCTTCGGTAGGGTTATCAAGCACGGCGGCCTCCCAGCCCTTGGTAGCCAGCAGCTCAATCATCGCTTGTTCAAACAGGGCTTCGTTGTTATAAACTATCATTGGGTTTGGGGCGATGTTGCGTTTAGATAAACATTTTTTGCAGCATGGCCTGCTTAAGGTTTTTTAGCTGCTTTATTTTTTGCTTGGATTGGCTGATCAAATCATCCAGATTTTTGAAGTACTTGCCAATTTTTTGTTGTTCTTTAATTGACGGGACTTTAATTTCCTTCTTTAATAATTCATCTTTTGTGATTCCTTTTATTGATGTTCCTTGAACTGCATGCAGATCTTTTTGAATTACATTACTTATCGCAAAAACTCCAAATATCATATTTACGTTTAAGTTGCTTAACGTAAAAAAATCCTGACTGGTAGTAAATTTAAACGGCACTATACATAGCTTTCCTACGCCTACACGTGTAACTATTGTTATTGAGTTTTCAGGTATCAATTTTGTAGCCGAATGCTTCAAACCTAATTTTGTAATATGTTTCTTTACAGAGAGATTAAGCAAGGCGTTTTCTTCTAAATCTGATGATTGAATCCACGGAATATTTCCATTCCAATAATTTGCGCTTGATGTACTTGGCGTCCCTCCGCCGTAAAAATTTTCAGCCGTTTGTCTTAAACTCATTTTCTCCCACTTCCCGGCAAACCCTTTAAATCGAATTTCGGGAACATCGGCGCCCGCTTTCGGAAACATTTTTTCGAGCATGGCCTTTTTCAGGTTGGTTACCTTTTCCAGCTTTTGCTCCTGCAAACCAATCAAGCCATCCAACTCCTTAAAGTAATTGCCAATTTGGGTTTGTTCGCTAAGTTCCGGTAGCAAAATAATCGTTCTTAAAATATTACTATTATAAAGCCTTTTTATAGTACTCCCTTCCAAACCGTCCCATTTCACTACCGAATAAAAATTTTTCAAATACTCATTTAGTACAGCATTTCTGTCGTGTTTAAGCCAAACGATATTTGAATCTTGAAAGTATTCATCCGCTCCAAGGTATTCAACAGTTTTGCCTATACTTCCAGCGGCAGAAATAAGGACATCTCCTTTAACTGGATAAGGATATTTGCTTTTGTAAACATCGAATAGAGACTTAGATATGAACGCATCGGGTCGATCTCCAAAAGTACCAATTTTATAAAATGGAATTTCTCCTTTATCATCAGTTTGATGTTTAAAAATCCGTTTATTCATAGCCACAGAGCCAATATCCCCCAACCTTTTCTCTCCCCATTCCCCATCAAACCCCTTAAAGCGAATGGCGGGTAATTTTTTAGTTGCCATCAGCGCTGCCGGTTAAAAGTTTCTGCCATTCGTTAAGTCCCTGCATATCATGTTCGGTGCCGGTAAGTTCGCCCATCATTTGGGCCAGCGCCTGCTCTGTAGCCTGTAACTGGTTGCTTACCTGCTGCAGGGTAACGCTGTATTTACCGGCCAGGTAATTCACCTTTTGGGTAAGGGCGGCAATGCTGTTGGCCGGCAGGCTTTGCAGCGCGCCCAGCAGCGGGCTTATCCACTTACGCTCCAGCAACCGGCGCGCCTGCTCATCAGTTAATGCCTCAATGGTTTTTTTGGTAAGCGCGTGCAGGGCATCGGCCTCGTTCTTAGCTTCGCGTTTCAGGGTTTTCTCTTCGGTTAGCAGCGCGTTTACCCGGTATATCCTGGTTTCATCGTCATCATCGCGGTATTGCCTTCCCTTTTTCATTTCGGCGGCAATCTCCCTGGCGGCCTTTATCACTTCGGCCGCCACAAAGGCGTCCTTGGCTTCGTTAGTAATATCGCTGTCCTTAACCTCATCGCTCAGGCCGTCAAGCAGTTCTTCGTACAGGGCAGTAATTTCGGCCAGGCGGTTTTCCTTAGCAATCAGGCTTTGCAGTTTATCGCCCAAAAGCTCGCGCTGTACCAGCTCAAATGGCAGTATATGGCCCTTCCAGCCTTCCTGTATCTCGGCATCCTTGCCCTTAAGCTTTTTGGTTACCAGGTTGGCGTCAACCTGTTTGGCGGCGGCAAAGCCTTCGGTTTGCAGCATCTCCAGGTCGGCAGCTATGTTTTGCCAGGCGTTATCCAGCAACTGGTAGGCCTCGTACTTATCAATCAGTTCAACCTGCTGCAGGCGGCTAAAAATACCGGCGCTCAATACGTTTATTTCTTTGGCAATGCTCAGCGTCATCATGCCGTTTATCAGCCTACCCTTCAGGTACTCGTCAAAACCGGTAAAAGCTGCGGTAAAGGCTTGGTTAAACGCCTTTACACCGGCATGGGTTTCAATGCAGTTAACCACATCGCCGGTTTTCAGCTCGGCCATTTCGGCAGAAGTATGGGTAAACAAACTTTCACGCAGGCCGGGCAGGGCATCCCAGTAAACAGATAGCGCGTTAATTTCATTTACCGGTATACCGCCAAACATGGTAGCGTAAATATCCCAGCTTTCGGCGGGCTCGCCACTGTCAACATACCGCGGAATATTGAGGTTGTACTCGTTTTCGCGTATCTGCCCGCGGCTCACCAGCGCGGCGTATTTGGGTATGTGCTGCCGCTCAATAACGGCATCGGCAATACGCTTAATGTCTGACGCGCGCAGCCTGTTGTTCTTGCCATCCTTAACAAAACCTCTTGACGCATCGACGATCAGTACATCCGTTTCCTCGCGTTTTTGCTTCAGCACCATAATAATGGTGGGTATGCCCGTGCCAAAAAATATATTGGCGGGCAGCCCTATAATCGCGTCGATATGATTTTGCTCCACCAGGTTTTTGCGGATGGTGCCTTCCTCGCCACCTCTAAACAGTACGCCATGCGGCAATACAATGGTCAGGATTCCGTCGGGCTTTAAATGATACAAATCATGCAGCAGAAATGCAAAATCAGCTTTTGATTTTGGCGCAAGGCCAAACCGGGCGTAGCGCGGGTCGGCATCCTTATCGGCAGGCTCCCACTTTTGCGAGTAGGGCGGGTTTGAAACCACGGCATCCAGGTACAGCGGTTTGTAGGAGTGCACCGGGTCGCTCTCATCAAAAAACGGCCAGTCATCCTCAAGGGTATCGGCGTTGCGGGTTACAATGTTGCCTATGCTTATGCCGCGCATAATGAGGTTCATGCGGGTAAGGTTATAGGTGTTTTGCATGAGCTCCTGCGCGTAATATTTAATTTTGTTTTGCCCGTCCAGGTGCTTGGCCACACTTTTACCAATGTTTATAAGTAATGATCCGGAGCCGCTTGTAGGGTCATAAATATCTATTGTTTCGCGGTTTTTAAGGTGATGGGCAATTATCTCCGACATTAAAACAGAAACCTCGTGCGGCGTGTAAAACTCACCGGCCTTTTTGCCAGCGCTTGACGCAAATTTTTCGATAAGATACTCATATACAAAGCCAAGCACGTCATAATCCTGCCGGCCATCCATAGGTATATCTTTAATCAGCTGTATTAGCTGGCTAATCGCTTTGGTTTGCAGTTGCGCCGTTTCTCCCAATTTGCTGAGCCCGGTTTGCAGTGTATCAAAAATACCATCGAACAACTTTTTATAGCCGGGATGAATTAAACGGCTGAACGCCGAAAGCGCGTCGCGCACGTCAGACACCTCAAAATCGGCCCCTTTTGCTATCCATGTTGAAAACAAATCCTTATAGGCTATAAAATAACCTATCTTCTCTTTTATAAAATTTACCGGCTCCTCGTTCTCTTCCGAAAACGCTTTGATATCTTCGGCTGTAAAGCCTTCCCTGAGGGCAAACTTTACTTCATTCTCCGAAAGGTATTTATAAAAAATAAAACCGAGTATATAATCCTTATAGTCGTTCGCCTCAATTTTGGAACGCATTTGATTTGCTGATTCCCATATCCTGGCGGCTAATTGCTGTTTATTCATTAAATCACTAACTGTAAAATATTTAAGCCAAAAGCATCCGGCTCATTTAAAAAAATTGAATGCGGCGTTAAAATCCTGCAAACAAAGGTGCACCAATAATTTATTTATTCCATAGTTATAAGCAGGTAAATACGTGTATTCCGAAATTAATAATTGTAGCCCATAACAACAAAAAGCCCCTCTGATAAATCAGAGGGGCTTGGAGCGTATGCCTGTGCAGTTTAACCCGGATAATTTGTTTTAAGCATAAGTTTTTATTCCATACGCTTAATAATGGCATTATCGCCCTCGTGGGGCACTTCACCCACCTGGCTATCGTCGGCAAGGGCTTTACCGTTGATCAATTGTTGCTTAAGGGACTCAAGCTCGGGCTCGCTATCAATTATTTGCAGCAGTTTATCAAACTGTTTTGTGGTTGCTTCAATTTCTACTTTCATAGCCATAGCTAAGCAAAGCCCACGCCAAACAGAGCTACGTTATTTACGCTGATATTTGTTTTTATAATACCACTCCAACAAATAAACCCCATCGCTCCAGCTTAACCTGTTTTTTGAAACCTCACAGGCGCAAAGCACCGATATGCTATGCAGGTAAGCGCACTTAACTTGCTGATCCATGGCATTCAATTCGGCTACTGCTTTTGCCACCACGTTTTCCTCATTATGCTGAGCCAAATTTAACTTGACCAATATAGCGGGCAGTACCTGTCGCAGCCAATTTTTGAGTTTATCGTCGACCGTGCCTGGTATCAGGGCTGTCAAAGCATCTGCACCCGGCGAATCAACGAAAGTCTTCAGGTTTTCTGTTACAATAACGGCTATTTCAATAGCCTGCCTAATCTCCACTGATACCTTTGAAAACAGGTTTTTGATGAAATTTGCTATCTTATTTAAAATTCCGGCTATATTCATTTCTACTTATTATTATTTCTTTCATTTGTTGTTGCAACAATGCCACCTGTTCTTCAAGCACCTTTAACCTAATCTCGCTAATTCTCGATTGAGCCTGCTGTTCAGTCTTGAGTTCACTAATGTCGATTTGAAGCTTGAAGTATGTTGCCATTACTGAAACCACTATGCTGATCATACTGAAGATTGTGACGACAAGGTTTTTCAGCGTGATGCCTTTTATTTCTTTGTGCTCGATGTTAGTCATGGTTATCGTTTTCTTTAGATGAACCCAGGTACTGCTTTATCGCGAACTGGGATATTGCAACGATAGTGGCCCCTACCGAGGAGAGGATAGTAATAAAACGATCAGAAAAAGTTCCGATGTCGGACAGGGAGAGCGCAAGGCTTATTAAGCCGGCCCCGAAAAGCTGCGCGCGTTTAAAAAAGGCAGGCGTCTCTGCTGTGAGCCGCTGCCATAAAGTGTATATTTTCATAGATTAAGGCTTTAGCAGGATGTCAAACAATAGGTTATTTGTACCTGCGGGCGGTGGTGAAACAAATGTTACCGTAACATTCGTTGCGTCAACCGAAGCATACGCAATTCCTTGAGATGCACTATTACGAGGGGTTACGGATAGCGAGCTGTTAGACGACAAGCCGCTTAAGCCATGCGGGATAACGATCGTGTTTCCTGCGCTACTACCGCTACCGGTCAGCTTTATAAAATACGGTTGATTGGCGGCTACTGCATAAAAGTTAGCAGATATTCTACGTAAGGAATTGCTTGAGTCGTCCTTAACGAGTAAACTATCACTTCCAGCAACGCCAACAGGTGTATTTATGAATATCGGCGATTCTTTAAATGAAACGATTTGATTAGCGCGATTAGCGCTGAATACTGTTTGCGGCGTGGTTCCTGCGTCATCCCAAGCATAGAAAATAAAATTTGATCCAGCGTTTGATCCGCTTTCTGTGGTCGCGGTTAACCCGAATGTAAATCTATTTTTGTTGGCCCTACCCAAAGCATAACCAACAAGGCTACCAGCATTTTTTTGCAGCATCACCGGATAGTCGCCGGTATTTGCCACAGTAAAAAGCCGATTACCTGTGTTTGTTTGTAAATTTAAAATGTAGTTATTGGCAGAATTACCCTTAATTGTAAAGCGGTCCGCAAGGCGATTCGTGTCCAAGAAATTAGTAACCGTTCCGATGCCAAAATTGCCAGCATAATCCATTTCAAACGGGTAAATGTAATTACCGTTTGAATTCATTTGCCTAAAATATAACCTGCCTCTGTTATCATATCCACCTACGTCGATAGTTGTTTTACCAGCGTAACCAGGATTAGCAAAATCCCTTCCCCACATAGAAATAGTGGGGCCTTGGCTTGGCATATTTGTAGCGCGGAGGTTTAGTTGGCCATCGTTTCCACTTAGTTGATAACTTCTTATCTTCGAAGCTTTACTGACATCCAGTGTTATGGCTGATGAAAGAATCCCTTGGTTGAAAAAAGGGTATGAAAATGCACCTTCCGCGGTTACATTGACTAATATATCTTGCTGTGATGCAGGATATGTTTCCGGCCCAGACCGCAGATCATCTACATTTTCAATGGACGTCTTGACCAGAGTGCTACCTTTGGTATACCCTGAGTTATTAGAGCGTCTTACGATAGACAGGTCTGTTAATCGATATGCATTTCTATTAACATCGGAATTAATCGATGATAAACAATAATCTTTAAAAATGTTATTAAAGACTGATATCTGTATTCCAAACCTAGATGACAACCCATTCCACCTCGTCTCATTTATTTTATTCCCCGTATAAATTTTATTGTCGACGTAATTATCAGTTAAAGCGACACCATAGGTCGTATTATCTTCATAAATAATGTCTTTAAAATAGCTATTACTGGTTGCTGAACCGTTGACAGTAGTTAATACGCGCTTTATATGGTCGGTGGTTTTGAATATATTATTTTTTATATTAAATTGAGCGTAGCACTTACCACTTCCGTAGGTCAAATTGTAACTTATAAACAAAGCGTAAGCAACACTACTGTCGGCCATAGCGGCGTTTTCGAACAAAATGCTATTGTTAGCGAAAGAAAACACTGCTGACGTATCTACAGGCTTGTAAACCCTCATAGCCACACCTTTACTATCTGCATTTATGTATTTAGCTCGAAAGGTATTTCCAGAGATATTAAAAGAAGTACCGCAAGGTTCATTTATGTATAGTGAAGTACCCGGCGAGTTAACTGTATTACCAACATCTCCGATATTCCAGCCTACATTGTTATTAATAAAGGTGATATCCTTTCCTCCTATTGAAGCTCCCGTAGGCATATTATTGCCATCTATAACCGCAAATTGGGTATTACCATGGATGTTAAAACCGAATTCTCTGGCCGAAGATGATTTGGTATTCTTAATATAGATAAATCTGTTTACGTAAGATCCGCCGCTGGCGAAACCGTGCCGAGATCCAAATAAGTCTGAATTTAACAACTGCATATCCTGACAGCCGCTATTAAACGCTAACCCGTAACTCGTTTCGCTCGCCGAATTGGTTTCTTCATCAAACTTATATGAAAAAATATGATCGAATTTTAAAGCCAGACACTGATTTACGGATATATTCGCTCTCGCAGCGTTATAAACAGCGACATCTTCAACAGCAGAGCGGAAAACGTAATTTAACCATATACCATTCATTGTTGAAGCAGTGTAGGGTATAGCGTACAACGAAAACCCTTTCAAATCACATTGTTGCATCTTGACCTGATACAATTTAGTACCAGCAATTGTTGTATAATTACCATTGACCGGATGATCTACAATGATCTCCTTAGCGTTTACCACGTCATTTCTGACAATAAAATATTCACCTTCCTTATAATAAGTCCGCCAAAGGTTGAAGGACGAATTCACCGTATCAATTAGCCTGACAATATCCCCTCTTTTTAAGTTTACGTTAATCGGCAGAATAACCGATGTATCACCCTTTTTTACCGGGGAACTTACCGATGAAAGCAAGGACGCGGTACCCTCAACCTTCAAAACTCCTCGGTTTTCAGGGAAACGGCTAACATCTGTACCTGGTGCTATTTTGATCATGGTAATATTACTCCCCCCTCCGATTACCGCCCTTAAGCCGGTTGCATTAAGGGTACTATCTACATAAATGGTACCGGCAGGTAGAATCAACCTTAACTTTTTCGCTTTTGCATAAGCTGCTGCTTTGTTAAATGCCTTAACGTTTGCATTTGCACTACCAGGCAAGCTATCCGCTTTTAAACCGAACTTGGTGGCGTCTACACCGAAAAACGCAATTGTATCATTTTTCAATCCCTGCAATAATTTATTGGTTTCAGTAGCTGAGTAAAATCTGTTTGCTCCGTAAAATGGAAAAGTTACCCAGGTCTGCCGCATACTATCAGCAGGATTTTTAATACGGAACTGTGGCGTGGTTTGTATGGTGCCCTGAGGCAGCGTCGTGGTGTTTTGCGCATAACTTAAACCCACAAAAAAGCTTAAGCACCACGTTATTAAATGTATTTTCTTCATAAGTTTATTTTATGGTGATTATTAAATTATCTATGGTGGTTGATCCGTCGCCACTGTCATGACCGTATACATGGATTGTATTTAAACTTCCGGCTGAGTAGCGTTTCTCTATCATCACATCATTCACCGATCGGCGAATATTGTTTGATGCAATCAAATCGACAGTCACTACCGGATCGTTTCCAAAGTCACCGAACTCAGCGGCGTAAGCAATTACAAATGGAATAGATGATCCTTCCGGGATATTTACGGTTATAGCCTCAGCAGGTTGGTATATTAACGATACGCCCTGCGGCCAATCATTATCCGCTTTAGGCCCATACAAAGTGTAACTGGTTGCATTTAAAAAGAAGTCGCCGTTTTTACCCAAACTGTTTGATGGATTGGAGTTACCATAAAGCAACGCGTTTGCCCCTTCGCCTTTTATGCTTACGCCTGCAGGCCAAATACCCGCTGATTTGGGACCAAACACAGTAAGCGTAGTAGTATTAAAATAAAAGTCGCCGTTTAAGCCCATGCTGTTAACCGGATTTGCCGTGCCGCTCAGCATGCTGTTTCCTCGGGGGCCTTGCGGACCGCTCGCCATAGAAAAAACCTGAAGCCAGACACCACTACTTTTTTTGTAAAAAATGCCTGTATCGATATTTACATAGCTATCCCCATCAGCGCCAATTGCTCCAGCCGGTATTCCCGAAGCATATATAGTGGTGTTACCGGTTGCACTATTTGGTACCGGGATATAGGTGCTCAGCCATACAGCATTCACTTTCTGATACATAGCCCCGGAAAGCGCATCAACAAACACATCACCGTTTTTACCAAGGTTATTTTGAGGCAACGTTGTACCAAAACTTACATTCGCCCCTGCATATATATTGCTGCTTACAAAGCCAAGCAACTGTTCAAGATTATATTGATAATCAGCTCCATCCTTTACAATAACTGATACATCGTCTGCCGTAAGCGCCGATACCACAGGCAGCTCACTTATTTTTTTATCAGTCGCCATTAGTTTAAAAATTCAGTTATCGGATAGTATAATTCAGGCGTTGAACCGGTAAGTGGGTAATTGTAGCGGGTTCTGTCAACTGCGCGGATACGTGGACCTGGTTGCCTTGCTATGCGGCTTTTGTTACTCATCTGCCACTGCGCAAAGTGCTCCTTATGGTCATCCAGAAAACGCTCGATGTCATTAGCATAAGCGTTAGCTATGCTACGCTGCTGCTGCACCAGCTTCATGATCTCGGATGTAGCCAACGCCTGCCCCACGTCCTGATTTTTGATCACCGGGCCTGTTGGTGTATAATGCACGGCATCGTTCTCAATAAAACGGGCGAATGTAAAATATACCAATGCCGGGATGATACCTTCATACAGCACAATATTTCCTTTATCATCCAGATATTCGGCACCGTTTAGAAGATCTTTATAATGCTGGGGAGTCTCCGGCTTCAATATCCCGGCTTCGTCAAAATGGCTCATCAAACTGTTGAAAAGATTTCTCCCCAACAAGGGTTTCAGATCCAAATCCTGTGCTTTTTTAATGAAGGCATTGAGCCGTTCGGGTTTAATGTTTACCGATATGTCCTGATATTGC
Source organism: Mucilaginibacter defluvii (assembly GCF_039543225.1). NCBI lineage: Bacteria > Pseudomonadati > Bacteroidota > Sphingobacteriia > Sphingobacteriales > Sphingobacteriaceae > Mucilaginibacter > Mucilaginibacter defluvii. The sequence continues at coordinate 643,213 of NZ_BAABJI010000001.1, read as the reverse complement.
TGAAATGTGCTTTTGTCAATTAAATATATCTGGGTCATGTTTAAAAATGTAATTGGTGATAAAATGACGGCGCTTGAGTAAGCGTCGATTAATGAATAGAGGTAATCAGTTAAACCGATCCGCAAATAATTATTGACAAGTTATATCAACCCCTGCACCATGGCCTTTGCCTCAGCCTGTTTAAAGCCGTAAGCGTGTATGAGGGTGGCTATTTTGCTTTCTGCAGGCAACTGCGCAAGTAATAACTGGTTAATGGCGGAACCGGCCTTTACACCAATACTATCTTCGGCTACATTGGCAGGTACAGGTACTATATTCCAGTTTCCTGATGGGTTTAAAGGTTTATGATAATGGCTGAATAATTCCTCCAGTACCTCGGTTATCTCTGCCCTGTCGGGCGCGGTGTTGTCATTAAATTCACGTATGGCTTCTTTTTTTTCGCCGCCATTGCTCAGGCCTGATGATTTTTCAGGGTTGACCAGCTCCTTTGGTACCGAAAAACCTTTGATAATACGCGCCTCAACTGAGCGCTCCGTGCTTTCAAAAAGCTTGTCGTTATTCTGGATGGAGTAGGGTTGAAACTCGGGCTTTGATTTTTCGTCCTCGTATTCTATTACAATGATCTTTTGGGCACTCTTAGCACCCTGAAACGTACCCAGGTCTTTTTCCAACTGCGATGGAGAATTGTTACTCTCCCCTACGCCGCCGCTATTATCCGCTTCCTCGCGACGGGCCGGCATGAACAGCATGGTTGACGGCAGAAAACCGGTTGTAACCTCGCGGTTGTTAAAAGCCTTTATACCGGCCTCTGTCTCAAAATCCTCCCAAACACTATCAGCTTCTATCAGCGGATAATCATCAATCTGCGGATTAAAATAAAATAACTGGCCCTTGTATTGCTCCCAGCCTCCGGCTGCTGATACCTGCTGTTTTATTACTTCAGGGTCAGGGTTATACCTGTCAAAAAAGATCACTTTGCTGCGCGATATATGCTTCCAGGTCTTTCGTCCCCAATCGTTATACACAGCATACTTGTCTGCAGTATCCACATTATCTGTATCGCCCATGCGGATATCCTCAAACTTTACATAGTTTACCGTGCATATTTTAAAATTGGCGTTATAATTTACATGAATACCAAAGCCGGTAAACAAGGCTTTATCGGTAGCAACAGCTTTTAAAAGCTTAGCCAGGGTTAACCCCTTGCTGTTGATAATCTGCTTACCCAGTTTAGCCTCTTCAAAACCCACACCGGCTATAAACTTCGCTCTTTTATTCCAGCAATCCTTTGCCGTGGGCGATGCCGCTACCAGTTCAAGCATCCGTTGCGGATAGGCATTATCAATATCAAAATTAAGAATGCCGAAAGTTTGATTGGGCCTTACCAGTATACGGCGCTCTATTTGCGGGAGATACGTTTTCATTCGCCACCCTCCCGCTGCAAATCACCGCTTTGCTTTTTAAGTGTTTTTTCTTTGCCAGATGCCTTTACCTTCACTTCGGCTTTAACAAATAACGATGCGATATGCGGATACCGGTTGAGGTACCATTCCGCCTGCTCATCGGTTAAGTTATCATTGGTATGAGCCGCCGTTTCGCCGGGTGCAAACTGATGCTTGCCAGGCTTTAACACATATTTTTTGGGTGTACTCATTTATTAAAATAATTAAGATCATTGCCCGCGGCTATTGATGCTGATGGCCCCGTTAGATGATAAGGTTATTTAAAGGCCGGGGCAATGATGTGTTTAAGCCATCAGGATAGGGTTAGGCCACTAATTCTTCAATCGCGGCGATGGTGCTGGCATAGGTAGCCGTGCCTGATTGCGGCGCGATAGATACGGCACGCGGCGGATAAGGCTCCTTCAGCTTTTCCGGATTACTCAGTTTTACTTTGTAACCGCCATCAAGCGCCTCGTCAGCAGCGTTACGCTCAGCCTCGGTTAGTACCAGGCCATTTACCGCGCCATACAACTCTACAGCCGAATCACTGGCTTTGTAGTTATTTACCACAATAGCACGTACCCTGCCATAACCCATGGCTTGTAGCTGCGCTTTTATTTCAACCGACAGGCCGGCCACGTTGAAATCAATCTCCTCGGTATAGCGGGGACCTACCTGTGTTTTGGCCAGTTTTGAGGTAGCATTAAAGCTGTTATTAGTACCTTCAAACTTGTAAACTTTGGCGGTTGCCACGGCAGTAAGGCCAGTTACTATCAGTGGGTTGGTGGTGCTATAGGTCAGCGTAATTTCATCCTCGTTAAAAATGTATATTACATCCTCAACACCGGCGGTTACAGGCTCACTTGCGCCCAGGGCAAAGCCCGCGTTTATTTTATTATAAATCGACATACTTGTTTTTTATGAATTAGATTTTTGAGAGAACAATACCGACAGGCCGGATCATTACGATCCGCTTCGGTTAGTGCGCGTTTGGTTACGCGCCCAGGTAGAAAAGTTCGTTAGCGAACTTGAAGTTAACGGCCGCCTTCATGCGGGCTTTCATGCGAACCACGTTATCATTAGTGTAAGGTTTCATGTAAACGGTTGAAAGCTCTGAAGCATCGCCCAGCAAATCAACACCCAGGAAAAGGTTTGACGCACGCGCCCCTAAAATAGTATTAGCCTGCCAGTGGTTCATCAGTTGCAACGGAATGCCCAGGTAGTCCATTTTCTTTTTATCGGTAAAGGCATTCAATACGTTCACCGCTTTATCTGCCTGTGCCTGTGCATAAGCGTAGCCTATGTGTAACGGTACCTGCAGGTTAAAATCGTCCTGACTGCGGTCGGCAGGGTCAAGCTGTGCATATACCTCGCCTAAAACAGTTAATACGTTGCTGGCATTAATGTAGCTTACGGTTGCCGCGGTAGCTGTACCGGTAAAGGTGGCAGGCTTGCGGGTGTTAATTTCGTTAAAGTTACGCATCAGCTTAAAGGTAGTAGCGCTCAGCACTTTGATAAAGTACGATTGCCCCTGAACATTGGGCGCGCCGGTGGTACCATTGGTAGTATCCTTGCTGCTGCCTGTAACCGCGGTTACAGTAACCACATCGCCATCAGCCAAAGTAACGGTGCTTGATACGGTTACCACACCCGAGGCATCAATTGCCGTAGCTGCCATTGAGGTTGACGGTTTACTTAAACCAACCTTATACACGCCTGACGCTGCCGCGATGCTTGGCAACAAACCGATGAATGGTGCAGTGAAGGTAGCCTCTTTGGTTGCGCCCTTGCCCAGCCAGTACAAACGCTCGTTAGCAATTTGTATTTTGGTTAAGTAACGTTGAACCATAAAATCCGACAGGTCGACAACGCCTTCGTAATCGCTGAAAGCACCCGGACTAAGCCTTTGGGCTTCCCATGATTGTACCAGGTTGTCCCATTGCTCCTGTTTCATAAATTCATAGATCACCGGGTCAAGGTAACTTTCTGTTTGCGAGGCCGTGGTACCCTGATCGTTAAACATACCCGATGGGTCCTGCAGTTTTACGTCATCATCAACATCAAGGATGATCTTGCGCGATTTAACGTCGTTAATTACTGTTAACAGCCCGCGCTTTACCGAGTCGGCCTCTAGCAGCGTGCTTGCCATAAAACCCGCCAGCGCTTCGCCGGCATAGGTGTTGTTTGTAAATGTAAATTGAGCCATTTGTTAATTTGAAGTACCCCAATCTCTAAAGGGGCGTTAGGAATATTGATAGGTTATAATAATATAGATGATAAGGTTTTATTGATGAGCAAGAGTTTCCCCTTTAGGGGGTTAGGGGGCTGTAGTTTTATCCTGCACTGCCTTTTTAACAGCGGTGCGCGCAAGTTCGCTCTGCGGAGTGAAAAACGGCACTTCTTCCGTTTTAGCTTTCGCGCTTCGTTTGGAGCCTACAGGCATAAAATCCGAACGAATCTCGTTACGCACCTGTTCGGTTGTTTTACTGAGTTTTGTATTGGCGGTTTCTAAAGCAGCGCGGGCTTCGGTAAGCAAGGCATTTTGGGCGTGCAGCCGGGCTTTAAGTTCCTGGATACGGTTCTCCACCTCCATCTTTTTAGCCGGAAGTTTTTGTTTCTGTTTTTCCGGCGATGGTTCTTCATCGGGTTCTGTTTGTGCCGGTTGTTCAATTTGCTCAACCAAGCCATCAGTTACCTTTAGTTTTTTGCCGTTCGCTGTGGTGTAAATGTCGGTACCGGCGGGTTGGTGCATTTCCTCATCCTGGTAAACCTCGCTGCCCTCGGCCAGTTCCCCCTCGTGATGCAGGGTACATTTGTCGGTTATGGTATGCTTGTTTACCACCCGTTTAAAGAAATTCATAATCTTATCCAATACCGTAGCCGTTTTTTCGATAAGCTCCTTGTTCTCCGTGTTCATGTTTGTATTTGTGTTTAGTATTTTGTTGATGCAGCGTTGATATACCGCAGGCGCGGTTGAGGCGAATTGTTTAATGTGCAGGCTGTTGGTGATGGGCGCGCTATAATCATCCACCCGGTCAATAAAACCCAAGCTAAGGGCCTGATCGGCAGCCATCCAGGTAACGGCGTTTATCAGGCTGTTAATCGTAACACCGTCCAGGCCCGATCTATCCATATAGATCTGCGCCAGGCGTTCCTGTACCACATTCAGCATCTGTACATCTTTCAGCAGTTCATCAGCGTTACCGCCGCTGCCAACCATGGGTTTGTGGATCATCAGTAAGGCGTATTTACCCATCACCACCGTATCGCCGGCCATGGCTACCACTGATGCTGCCGAGGCGGCCAAAGCATCAATATAGACCGTTACTGTGCCGGGGTACTTCTTCAGCATATCGTAAATGGCGATGGCATCAAACGCGCTGCCACCTGCCGAACTGATATGTACATCCACATCGGCACCCGCGGCAACATCTAACTGGGTTTTAATGTGGGCGGACGACAGGCTGCCCGAGCCTATGCTATCCGTTTCGTTATCATATAAGTATATTTTCATTTTAGTTTGGTTATTTGTCATCAAAGCATGATGCGCGGCTGAAAAAAGCCTGATGCCGGTACGGCATTCCTGAAACTGTCGGTTTAAACAGTAATCTCTAAAACCGCAATCAGCGGTTGTCCGGATCTTATTTGGGTTATCGGTCATCCAGGTTTTTGGATGACCTCGTTATCAGAGGCGAAACGTTATTACAAATTTCAGGATTTAATTTCGCCTTATTGGTGCCTTTAGTTTGGCAGTAGGTATTTATTGTGTTGCCTGTTCAGGCGATTCGACAACACAAATATCGCAAGAAATTATTGATGTAATGGTGCCATTAGTATGGCAGTACCCACCCAACCCTCCCAAAGGGAGGGCTATAAAATAAAGTCCTCTCCATTGGGGAGGATTTAGGAGCGGTTTTCAGCTATTCCTCCGTAAAGGTGTTGAGCGCTCGCCATACGGTACGTTCGGCTTTGTCAAATTTCACTTCGGCCTCCAACACCGCTTTGTTCAGGCTGATGCCGCGTGTTTTTACCTGTGCATGTACCCATAAATAGATCTCGCGATAGGTAAATACTTTGGCACTGATTAGCCCGGATTTAAATAGCGTTGTAAGTACGCCGGTTTGGTAAAGTGAGTTAGCGGTTTGAATGTTCATATTAATATGTTAATTATGCCATTTAGCATATTTTAAACAAATAAAAATCCCTTTGTTGGTTAGTTACTTTACTTTATCAAAGTTACTTTTCCGTTAAGCAAGAGGTACGATTGGTATTTAGGTTCCATGTAGATCATATCCCGATATACCTTGCCAGCTGTTTTTACTACGTTAACACGTTCCGGGTCGCCTTTTATCAGCGTTACCTGTTCCTCCGTCATACCGAGAGTTACTTTGCCGGCTTTGATGTTTTTCCATACGGTAGCCGGGTATTTGTAAATGGTTTGAGGGTCTTTGGTGAAAAATTTGTTTTTGAAATAATTTACGGGATCTCGCATTGTATTAGTTCCACTCACATCAACAACGCTATGCCCTACAATGCCTTTATCAGTTTTAATTGTAAGTAATACAGGGGCATCGTTATTTAAACTCGGTGAAACATTTATAACTATAACATGCTCAAACCGTACGCTATCAATTCTAACCAAAACATCCTTGCGATTATAAGGATTACCTATTTTTAAAAATTTAAAATTGATCCACAAACTTTTGTTAAGAAATAATTTACTAGCATTTTCAATATCTTTTAAAGGCGACATGTTGTTAAAGGACTTTAAAGTCGAGATTGCTGACTTATATTTTATCCCTGCACTATCAACAAAATTTCCATAATTAAAATCATCATCAATTGATATAAGTTTCAAATGCTTGCCTGCTGTGGTTGCTTTAGCTCGTTCTTCGCCGGTAGTTACATTAGCTAAAAAAGGATAACCACGACTCATATCATCTACATTCAACGGCAATACCACGTATGTTTCGCCAATAGTTTCTTTTAAAGTACGGTATCGAAACGGGCCGATATAGGTACGTTGCTCTTCGGTCAGTTTTTCGGCGTTTTCTTGCTGGCCAAAACATAAAGATAAATTTAATGATAAAATTATCGTACAAATCAGGCGGTTCATTTTGCTAATTTTTTTGGTAAATATAATTAGCGAAAATGATATTGGCAAACAATGTTTAAAAACTACAGGTTAACACGGTCAACCGTTCGGGCAAGGATGCTTTGCTGTGTGTTGATATCCTTAACATCAACATATACGGGCGGAAAGTTATTTATAATTTGATAGGCCAGCGTATTAGCCATTTCCTTAACATCGTTAACCGGCTGGCTGTAATAACGCCCGGCATTGCCGCCATCGGTATAAACACCGCCAAGCGCATAAGCGGGCGAGGCATTGCCCGTCGAAAAATCGCGCCCGCCATAGGCTACATTAATAGCGCTTACCAGGTTACGGGCCCAGGGGTTACGCATGGCTTCTGAAACTACTACCGCCTCACCCGAACGCAGATAGGCATTGGTGTCATCTGTACGGCTATAGCCGGATAGTAGCGCCCCCCGCCCGTCAGACATAAAGCGGCCACCACGGGCATACCCCGGTTTCTGCTTCACAATATCGGCAATAGAAGTAGCACCCTGCGCCGCCATAAATGCCGCCTGAGCTATACCCAAAGCCTGGCCAATAAACGGAATGCCCGAATAGGCTTGTAACGATTCCATAATAGCTTTTCGCGTACTAATAATAATATCGCCAACAGCGGTGGCTTTTTTGGCCACAAAGGCAGCTTTAAATATGGCCGAATCCTTTTTTGAATTTTTGAGTATTCCGTCAATCAGCTTATCGCCTGCATGCAGTTTCGCGCTAACCAAATCCTGCTCGAGCACGGTGCGTTTAGCGGCATAATCCGCCTCAATTTTTTCAACCGACTCCCCACGTTTTTGGGCCGCTGTTACAGCCTGCTGGTGCTGCAAATCAAGCAATTGCTGCTGTAGTAGTAACGCTTGTAAATGTTTGCCATTCTGCTCGTTTTCAGTAATGGCATTCCGGAGTTTATCCTGCTCTTCCTGGCTTTTGTCGGGCTGGGCATTTTGTTGGTTAAGCGCGTTTTGCTTTTGCTGCTGCCTGGTATCAAACTGCTCTTTCCAGGCGGCCATGTCTTCAAGGAGTTTCTTCTCTTGAGCTATTGTTTCATTTAAATTTTGAATTTGATCAAAACTCAATTTATCATTATCAAGGGCTTTTTCCCGAAAATCTATTCTCTCAGCGAGAACTTTATATTCCTTCTGATACTGCTTATTCCGATCCTCAGTTTCCTGCGTCAGCCGGGCTTGCTCACGGGCGGTAACATCGTCAATGTTATCCAGTTTCAGTTGCTTCAGCTCGTCTTCATAACGCTGTAGTTGCGCCACATCTTCCTGCTGAAATTTGTTACTGATAGCTTTCAGCGTTTTGGCTTGTTCCGTATCAATCTGCGCAAGATCTTTTTTACTTTTTGCATGTCCGGCCCTTAATTTATTAAAATAAACCTCGGCCGTTTTTATTTGCTCCTCATAGCTTTTTAACGTTTGTATGGTTTGCCCGGCTATTTCCTCAAGCCGCTCCTGGCTGGCCAATCTGAATAGATCATCCTGCTCCTTAATAGTGGTACGGTACGAGTTATTAATAGCAGCGTTATTTTTCTTGGTATCTATCAATAGGCTAACACCATATTTTTTTACATCATCTTCGACCGCTTTAATCAGTACGCCGTTCTGCTTGTTTAACAGCGTAGTATCCGTACTTAAATCAGCAATACTTTTTTGTGTACGCTTTACTTTTTCCTCAAGCTCATTTATTTCAATATAACCAAAAGAACCATTTGCAGAAGCAGGCACACCCATACTTGAAACTTGCATAGGCACCTTATCCAATTCTTTTTGATGCTTACGGGCCGCCTCTAACTGCTGCTTTTGTGCTTTTAGCTCCTCGTTAAGTTTACCGGCGCGTGTTTCATTGGTTAGTTTACGTTGCTCATTATTTACCATCAAATTTTCGGCAGCACGTGCCCTGGCCGTGGCAATGATGGATTGGGCAAGCTGATCATACTGGCCTTTAGCCTGCCCTGCTAAAATAACCTCATCCTTAACGTTATTAAAATAAGCCGGATATTTTTCCTGCAGGGCATTAACCGCTTTCTTTCGCTCGGTCATGCCTAGGGTAACATCCTGCGTGGCGTTGTAAAGTAAGCGTAGTTTAATCAACTCATCCTGGGCCGATAAATTACCGCGCTTTTGTACTTCAATTAACGCCCCCATTACAATGCGGCTATCCTTGAGCGCTTTGCCGTAAGCCGTTAAACGCTGCTCACCCTTTAATAAGGATGATACCCAGCTTAAAATCTCCTTTCCGTATACGCTAAGCAGTGTGATGCCAACTGATATAACGCTATTCCATGAAAGTAATGACGAGGCCAGTTGTTTTAAAACGCTTTGCGGCTTTTGGCCCGATGCAACAAGTTCCCTGTTTTGTGCATTGAGGTCTTTTATCGACTCAACAACTTCAGGTAATTTCTCGCCAAGGGCGGATAACCCGGCTTCAAAACCTTGAGCGAATTTAGGGTATATACTTATAACTTCAGTTAATGAATTTTTCAATTCATCAACGGCCTGCTGCTGTGCTTTTAACTGATCTTCAATGTTATAAAAGTTTGCCATGTTATGTATGTTTTATATGCCAAATGGCATAATTAATTTATTTTTTATTCAGTAGCGATTAATAAATATTACTACTCCTTCACCATGGTAACCCTACCATTTAAAAACAGATATGAATGATATTTGGGTTCTGTAGATCTAATCCTTGTATACTTGCCACCAACAACTACCTTGTTCACCTCATCCTGGTCTTCACGAATTAATAATACCTGCTCCTCCGTCATGCCTATAACTACCTTGTCTTTTTTCAGGTTAGCCCATGTAGCCGGTGTGTATTTGTAAATTAGCTTCGGGTCTTTGGTATAAAAACGGTTTTCAAAAGCAGCGATTGAAGTGTTAATATTAGTAATACTAACTCCACATTCGGTTGAACCTATTGATCCATCTACAGTTTGCAAAATGAATACTATTGGGTGCGATGCCAATGTTCCGTATTTTATATCAATTACTTTAACAGGCTCAAATTGCACTCTTTTTAATTTGATGGCCAGTATGTTATCATAACTCCCAAAATTAATCACCGGCCACTTCATCCATAAGGTTTTGTTGAGATATAATTTTTGGGCTATTTTATATTCAGCTACAGGAATTATGCTTAAAATGGTGCGGTCATGCTTAATAACCGCTACGTAATTATTGCCATCATTACCGGCAAAATAAGCGCTATCTTTATTCACACTTTTTAACACAAGTACCTTTCCTTCAATATCATTACTGTAAAGCCTCTTTTTTGATCCTTGAGCCTTTATGTAAGTGTAACCCAACTCTTTCATTCCAGAGTCAAGCGGCAAAACCACATATTCCTCACCAACGGTTTCTTCAAGCGTGCGGTAAGGTACCGGGCCAAAAAATACCGGTCGGGCCGTTTAGCCAGTTTATCAATATTAAGCATTTTAGCTATTTCAACCGAGTCAGCCTTGCTTTGGCAAAAAGCCGGGGAGTTTATAAGTGTGATAAGCAGTATAAGGAGTATTTTTTTCATCAGTTTAAAAATGATTATTTTTTACGTGATAAACATAAAAATGTTACTCATAAAAACTAATATAATTAGCATTAAAGTCTTATCAGCTCAACCTTCGTAGGCTGTCCCTTACGCCAGCTATCAATTTTATTGATGTAGTAATAAGCGCTGTCCTGCTGCAGGTAAATAGGGATGAGCAGGTTAAGCTCCAATATATCACGTGGGGTAAGCATAAAATATCGAACTACCTTTTTGGTTTGTTGCAGCACTTTTTCAAGTTCTGCATAGTACCGGGTTTTTATACCAGCGTGTATGATGTTACCATCAAACATATCTGCGTAACATAAGTGATCGGGCGCACCATCCTTGTAAAAATAAGGTACGCTTATTTTGTCGTTTTTCAGGGTTATACTATTACCATCACCGTCAATAAACTTTATTGGCGTGGCATCGCTTACCAGCCGTGTCTCGTTAATCAGTAAACGTGGCGCAACTTCGATGCTAAAATCATCACTATCCTGCTCCGTCATTCTGATCTGCGTAATTTGTCCGCCAATATAGGGAGTGGTTAAGCTAGGCGCGAACGGCGATTTAAATAACTCGGCCGAAGCAGGCAGCGAAGCATCATCTATATTTAGCTGCGCCCCGCCGTAGTTTAGCGGTATAGCATCATCCTCCTCAAACTGCATATAATTTACCTGCGCGTAGTTACCCAACTGGTAGCTTATCTGCTTGCCCTGATCGAGGCATTTAGCCGTCCAGTCCTTAGCCTTAGGAATATTCTTCACAATATCGCGCAAGCTTGAAAACACAATGGTACGCTCAACTGCGTTGGTTTGACAGATAATACCGAAGCGCTGCAGCACATCCTTCAAAAAATCCTTCTGACTCAAATCAGGCAGTATACGCTCACATTGTACGGACTGGCCAAATTGTACATCCTGCTTAATGGGTGTTATGGCAAGCGAAGCGCCTTGTTTTAAACTAAATTCCGACGGAACGTCATCAAAAAACTCATAATCTATGCGCAAGCCGTTTCCCTTGTTTAGAACAACTTCAGTTATTAAGCTTTGATTTTTAAAAGTGCGCTGATAGTAAGTCCTGAAAACACTATCACGAATAATGGTGTAATCAGATGTCAAATCAAATCGTAGTTCCTGTAATATTTGTTCACTACCACTGCGATTTATCCGCAAAATAAACTTGAAAGTTGGCCTGTTTTTACTCCCGAATACACCTTTAAAAACAAATTCCGGAATTAAAAACGCCACATCTACCTTCATATTCTCATTAGCGATAAATGTACTTCGGTTTTTAAATTGCTGGCTATCGTCGCCGTCAATGCGGGTGAATTCAACGGTACCTTTATTATTCTTTACCGTTGGATGAGTTCTGTCGAAATTAGATGCCATTGACACGGCCACACTCAAATCATTACGTTGATTTTGATAATCGGTACCGTGCTCCCATTTGCTGTTACTGAACTGGCAAATCAACCTGTCGTATAGCGTATCAGCGAGCAAAGAGCCATCTGCCCGGTAACCGGTTGAGCGTACTAGGATGTCAACGGCGGTTTTTACAAAGAAACCCGGGCGTAAGCTGCGCACGTTCACTTCGTGCTCGCCGCCGGCAGGGTTATATTTAAGATTGCCATAATCCACTATGGGATAGATCCAGCCTTCTTTTTTTTGCTGTGAGGCTACAACATTCTGTAAATTCCAGGTATGGTCATACGCCTTCCAAAGCTGCTGTTTTCCGTAGGGGCTGGTACTATCGCCCATCTCATAAATTTTTCCGCCCAGGGCGTCAAAAAAATCAACGTTGCCCGACAGTACGGTTAAGTTGGCCGTATCATTATCCACGCTATTAAGTTCAGCAATACCATATGGAATGATCTCCAAGCCATCCCGCAACAGTTTGGCGCTGTAACGTTTGTAAAGGGCACCAGTATTGAAAGCCACATCATCCGGAAAGCCCAATACCCTGCGGTTGCGCTGTGTTAAAGGCAATTTGAACTGGTTTGAGGTATTGCCCTGCTGATTTTTCACTTCGCCCAGGTTGTTAATTTGAAAGGTAAGGGCAATGGTGGTATCGTCGGCCAGATCAACCAACTGATCGTTTATAAAAAGCTGCATGTTATACTATATTTATTGCGCCTGAATATTGATGGCCGGCATATTAAAGGTAATGCTGAATGGTGCCTGCCCATTTCGTGTTTCGTACTCGGCATAAGTAGCCGTATTCACAATAACCGTTTGCCATTTAACCGGGTTTCGGTTTACTAATAGCTGAACCTTTGGCGAGTACTTGATAGATTGCAAACCTTTTATATCGTTAACCGACAAATCCTCAGCCATAACCTTTACTTTTTGCCCCGCGCTTTTGCTGATCACTTCCTCAATACCCTGCTGGTTTTCCCAGTCGTGCACATAATTTTTGATAATGACAGCGTTCTGCACATCCAGTGATACTTCTTGATTATAGACAAAGCGGTAATAATTCCAGCAACCTGTAAGACCGATCCAGCGCAGGTAAACCGAGTTCTCATTAATTGCCTTATCCATACGGATGGTTTGTACCTGGGTAACTGTTTTTTGCTGCCCGTTATCATCGGCGTATTTCAGGGCAATAGTGATGTAATGCGCCTCCTGCGGAAACTGCTGGTTAATAAGCAATCGGTTAAGCCCTAACTGCGCCGGTACAGAAATATCTCCCGCCGTTTGCTTGCTTATAACCAGTTTACTACTATCCTGGTTAAGCAGCCACGAGCCGTTTTCGTTCAACAGGTACTGGTTTTGCAAAGCGCCCGGCAAAGGCTTCCGGTTAATATCAAGCATGTTTAGCTCACAAAACAATTGCCGCCCTAATAAGTCTTCACTATAAATAAAACCGATATCAAAAGGGTAACCATTACTGTGGGCAGGTTCTTCAAAATCAGTTACCCACTTTGCCCTAAGCGATGGCCCGGAAACTGACCGGAATGGCACGTAAGCGGCCAGGTTACCGCCATGCTTTTCGCCCAGTTGTTTAGCCGCGTAAAGCACGTAGTAGTTGCCTGCAACGGCAGTAAATTTCTGCTGAGCGGAATTTGCATATTTACCATCCCAAACTTCGTCATACGCTATGCTGTAACTGGCGCTCAGGTTGTTGTCGCGATGGTTTACCTGCGTGTAATTATTGCTATCTGCAACTTTCAGCAAGCTTTGTAAAAAGGTCGAAATATCAGCGCGGGTTAAACCGGTACTATCCGGACGGTGAGTGGCCGCAATGGTTTGCTCCTGCCCGGTGTCCGCATCCTGATAGGTGATACGCGTTTCCATTTTGTAGTAAGGGCGCACGCTGTTGATATTCACAAAACCGGTTTGGTTAATTTTATAAGGGCTGTCAATAATCAACCTGCCACTAATTATATCGAGAACCTTAAATACGCCCTTGTATAAACCTGCATTTAAATAAATCGGATCACCTTTTTGTGCCCTGCTTACATCGCCGTTAACGTAAAGCCTCGCCTTTATTCCTTCGTCGCGCGTGTTGTAGCTATCAATTTTCGTGACGTCAAAATCTCGACGCTGATAGGTAAATACTACCGGATTAAAGGCGGCGTTCCAGCGTGAAGTGTTGTTACCTACAGTTACCGACGGGTCATCAACGAGCAAGCCGGTTTGAACAGGTAACTGGATGGTGGTTTGCTGTGTACAGCCCAGCGGGTTACGGTCCTGAACGGTTACCTGTACCGCCCCGCCACGCAAACCGTTGAACACAGGTGATAGCTGGTAGGTATCGCCACCATCAATACTATACCCAAGGGGGCCAAAGCTTGATGCAGCATTTACGGTTATTTGCCCGTCGGCAGAGCCAGGAGCGCTTTCTAATTTGGTGATGCTGACATAGTTGATCTTTAGGTCGCACGTTACAGGGTTAGATGGTTCAATTCCGGGCACTACAGATTGTATAGCAAAGCTTTTGCTGTATGAGGATATCAAAACACCCGTATAATCATACCGCATATCACTGATCATGCCGCTGAAAATAAGCATGCTTTGCCCGGGTATGGTTACTGAATACGTACTATAGCCACCGCCCTCTATCTCGTTATAATAAACAACGGTGTTATTGCCATTAACCGGCGCGCCTGTTACCGAGTCCGTCAATCGTATAAACACATCGGCATAAGCTGTTTCTCCCCCATTATAATCGGGATAGGTATAGGTGTAATTGGTAACATCAATTTTTGCGATAATAGCCATTGTAATTTATTAAGAGTTGGTTGCGGCAAGCGCAATACTGAGCACTACGCCGGTTGTGTTTACATTAAACTTGTTATACACCGGGCGGCAACGGGCTTTATCGCCGGTTTTAATTTTGAAGTAGCGCCGGCTGCCCGATCGATATGCGGCCGCTTTTTGAATGAATTGCGAGGCCATGGCAAGCGCGTCAGCTACGTAACGTTCGTTATCGGCCGTATACTCGCCAAAATCAGTTTGGAACAGGAACTCGATTGTTAAGTTGAAAATATTATCAACCTTACCGTTTACCTGCGGCGATAGTTCAACACCATCCAAAGGGTACATAAAAATGCATGGAAAGGTGGCAGAATCAGCCAGGGTATTAAGCTCGTTGGCGGTACCGTATATAAAACCCGGTGCACCGTCAAGACTTTGCACGATGGCTTCGATTTGATTGCGGATAGGCATAATTTTTAGGTTTGATTTATAAATTTAAGATTTGCTGGCCTGCAGCATCTCGGTGTAGCGGCGCTGGTATTCGGCTTCGGTTTTATTGAGCAGCAGTTTGGTAAGCACCCGTTCATACGGCAGGTTCAGAATGATATCCCACCTGGTAATATCACCTCCCGAAAGCGCGTTTATGGTGTTAACATGCTTAAATTTTTCAAACGCCTGTATGCCTGCACGTTTTTCCAAAGCTGACGGAACTGATGCCAGAAGCCGGTTTTCGGTTTCGAAAAGTGCGGATAAGAGGTAAAAAAATGTTTTGAAATGGGCAGCGCCTCCGTTACCCTCATGCTGTTTATTACGTCGATAAATGCTGCGGCATTGTATTCGTTATAAGATTTGTCTGTAGCCCTGCAATAAAAATATTGTGCCAGCAGTTTGCTGCATACCTGTAACGAGGGGTTGAAACTCGCCTGCCAGTTTTCTTCACCATATTTTTTTATGTGAGCGGCTATTTCATCAGCTATAACATCACGTGCAGCCCAGTAAGCGCCGGCCGGCTCCATAGCCAGATCGTTGATTACCTTAACCTGCTTGTTAATTCCGTCAATATTTAATGTAACTGATTTGGGCAGATCGTCACTGTTATATAGATTTTTTATAGCAAAGGCCAGTTTTGATATTTGCTCACTGAAGATAGATAGTTCAGCCGCGTCTTTAATTTGCTTGAGTTCATCACCCGGAATGCCCGATAGTATACTGATCGCTTCTGCATCGCCTAAATTTTCTGCCGATTGTAGGGCGATCATCTGCCCTAATGTTATTTCATCCAAACTTTCAGGCATGGTAATGTTCAGCCTGCCGCTATGGGTCCTTACTGTTTTATTGATCATATAATTTAGTTTATGCGTTATAAAATGCCGGCAAGCAATGGGTTGGTACCCGTAGATGTATTGCGCACGGGCAGCTTTGACCGTACCGCTCCGTTAGTATTTACACCAAGTTTGTTCAGCGCTACGTAGCGCAACGCGTCTACCAGGTGGTTCCAGGCGTCAACCGGTTGGTTAACAGACCGGCCGGCTTTATCGGTTTTCCATTTATAGCGGCCAAGCTCGTTACGTAAATTGGTGCTTGCCCGGGTAATATTTATCTTGTACCGCTGCAAAATATCAATAGAATTGGCTACACTGTCAGGCCCCTTTTTTGCCGCGCTGATGAGCCAGCCCATGCGCCGAAGCTCTTCTATGGATTTAGGCTCGGCACTATCGGCAACTACTTCATGGTTAAAGTTTAATCCGTATTGCTTTAACTTTGCTGCAATGTCGGTGTTGGTTAACGCAGGTTCGTAAAACAGCTCATGCACCCATAGTTCACCATTTTGCCGGTATACCTGCAGGCAAGCCGTAGGGTCATTGGTAAATCCAAAGTCGAGGCCGGTTGCAATCAGCCTGGCATTATGCGGAATAGCTTCGCAAACCCGCCAGTTATTAAATACCAACCCGCTTATTTTACCGGTAAGGCCGCGTGCATATACTTTCCAAAGTCCTTCGTCAATATGCCTTAATGCCTCTATCTTTTGGCGGACGCTGTCCTCAATAAAGGGGTTATGCCGGTGATCAGATATGATGAGCTGCACACCATCCCGCCCAAGCAGTTTATTGTGAACCCAAAACTCAATATTGGGGTTATAGTCCAAAAAAACGCGCTTTTTGGTGCGGAGCGCTAACTCGTTATATACATCCCAACTGATGCCGTTGGCTTCATTAACAAACAAATAATCCCGTTTACCCGACTTCGCATCCTGGGCACTGTCGTAACTCCTAAACTCGATGATGCTGCCGTTTATGAATTCAAAAAAACGGTCGCTCTTATTGTACATTTTAACCGCCGCGTTTAAAGGCAAACTGGAGTTGTAGATAGCGAGCGCGTCACGCACGGCACCGGCTTTTAAGTTAGGCATATCCTGCCCGCAAACGGTTATCACCAACCCACCTGTTTCGCAAGCCAAACAAAATAATACCTGTAATATAGCGAAGGTTTTGCCTGAAGATGTACCACCCTGATTGACAACAACAGCATCGGTGGCTTTATAATTCAAATCAAATAATACAGATGTAAGCATTATGCAAAATATGCCTTTTGGCATTTGTTTATGTTAGATCAACTAAATTTTCGCTTTCCGCAGGTGTAAACCCTGTACCCTGGATTTCTATTTGCAGCACCGGCTGACTTATGCTGATAGAACCCAACGGCTGATCGCCTCCCCAACCCATTGTACGCAAAGCAAATACCGCCCCGGTTGAGGACGATTGATGCAGGCGTTTTTCATATTCGGCTTCTATTTTCAACCTGGCTCGTTTGGCAATCAAACAAAACCGGCCGCTTTGTTCGTAACTCATAAATTCTTCGCGGCTGTTAAAACCTAGGAACAATAGCAAGCCGCAAAACGTAGGCACATCTGTTTTATTGGCTGATTGTTTATCATGAACATTAAACTGGTCAAAATAGGCATCAACCCTTTGTTGAAAGGCTGAAGATGAATTAAATTTTACAGGCATGGCATGGAAAGGTTTTATTAAGAACAATACAAATATACAGATATTTCTTTAATAATAAAGAATTTTACAAAGATTATTTTATTTAGCTTGTTAGACGGCGAGTTAAAAAGTTTTTTCATTAGTTAAAATATGTTAAATACTCATATGGCTGCCTTTTTGCTATTGATTTTGTGAATAATTAATGCGTACATTTAACTATAATCTGTCCGGATGGGAACAAAAAAGTTTACTTTTTTATTTTTTATGCTTGCAATGCTCCTCTCGGCAGTTTTTACCTCATGCCGTAAGGACGAGGATTTGCAAGGCTTTACAAATGATAAAGATAGCACAGCGCTTTCATCCTCATCGGGCAGCTTTATTGCTACTACCGGCGAACTGAGCATTACTTTTAATGATAGCACATACGTTTTTAACGCCGAGGAGGACAGTATTGCCTTTGTAAGGGTAGATACAGCGGGCAATAAATACTTCGGCATCACCGCTATAAACGATATTCACAGCATGAGCTTCGGAATAAGCGGCCTGGGTGAAGCCGCAAACAAATCGAGCACTAAAGTTGAAGGCAGCCAATTTTTATTTGCCAACGAAAATACAAAGGCAGCTTCAAGTTTTACCCTGAGCCAATCAGCCCATGAAATGGATTTAGGTAAGCTTTCGCTAAAAAAATACACTAATAATAAAGATGACGTTGCCGCAAAAGGAACGTTTGTAACTTACCTGGCATCAGATACAGGTAAAAATGCTACGCTATATAAGGTGACAGGCAAGTTTGATATCCGCTTCAAATAACCGTTTTACACGGCTTTAAAATGCGGATTATAAATTAGTCCGATAACATTGCCCCAGGGATCTTTAACCGTAGCAACAACAATATCGCCGCCCACGTTTTGCGGTTCTTCAAACGAAGTGGCACCAGCGGCTAAAAAATCTGCATAAGCGCCCTCTGCATTTTCAACACCCCAATATATTACGGTATTATCGCCTACCTTGCGCTCGTCAGGCTGCAAACCAAGTTCGTAACCGCCTATATTAAAGCCAACGTAGAATACTTCGTCGAAATATGGCTGCGTATTAAAGACCTGTGCATACCAATTTTTTGCCGCCTCGAGGTCAGGCACTTTGTAAATCGCTGTTCGTAAACCTAAAATTAAATTTTTCGACATGGTTTATAATATATAAGATTATACTGCTAAAGTATCAATTATTGCCTGCTATCTTGTAAAAAATATAAATCACTGTGTATGAGGCGGTGAAATAACCCTTTTTTTCATTTTGTTTTATTTTTTATTTAATTCTCAACAATTAAGTATATATATTTGTAAAGTAATAACAAAAACATCTGTTTATGGAAGATATTGTAAAATTCAGAATTTTTTTAAGCTTCCCGTTATTAGGCCTGCTTATTCCGGATCTTGGATTATTTTTAACTGGGTCATCAGCCAGAGCGGCGTTTCCAATCACTCATGCTATAATCGCCGCTACTCTGTCAATCTGTATTGCAGTATTAACCATTGGGATTATGCTCTACAGTAAAAAACACAACATTCAAAAAACGGCAAAACCTGTTTTTGATTTGTTAGGCTGATTTTGTCACTTACCGCCCTGTACTCAGTTTTAAAACAGTGCAGGGGCGGTGCCCGGCAAAGTGTTGTTATTTACTATTCTTCTCTGCCAAATACTACTTGTAACAGTAAGGCGCATATAACAAGCGCCCCGCCTAAAGCAGATACCCCCATCCATCCCCAGCTTTGCCAGCAGATGCCGCCCAGCCAGGTACCCATCGCCCCACCGATAAAATAGCATACCATATAAACAGTATTGAGCCTGTTTCGTGCCTCGGGGTGTAAAGCGAATATGATGGTTTGGTTAACGATATGCATAGCCTGCAAACCCAGGTCAAGCAAAATCACCCCTATTATTAACCCGGCAAAGTAGTAGCCATAAACGCCGAACATTCCCCATGCGGCAACCATCATAATTAAGGTAGCGGTAATAATGAGCGAACGCTTCATTTTATCACTCAAACGCCCAACTACCGAAGCAGCTATAGCCCCACCGGCACCAATTATACCAAAGGCGCCGCTAACATCAGCCCCCTTAAAAAATGGCGGCCCTTCAAGCAGGAATACCAGCGTGGTCCAAAACGCGCTAAAGCTCGCAAAACCCAGCATACCGCGGGCCGCGGCCAGGCGTAAAGCCGGTTCCGTTTTTGCCAGATATACCACAGACCGCATTAACGACCCATAGGTACCTTTAAATTGCGGACGAAGATCAGGCAGCTTTATATATAACGCTATCCACAACAGTACCATCAGACCCGCAGCGATAAAAAATATAGACCGCCAGCCGAAGTGCTCGCCTACAAACCCGCTTATAGTGCGTGATGTTAAAACCCCAACCAGTAAACCACTCATTACCGTACCAATGGCCTTACCGCTTTCTTCGGGCTTAGCCAGCTGGGCGGCCAACGGCACAAACAACTGCGGTACTACCGACGTTAACCCGATGAAAAAACTCGCGACCATAAGCATATTGATGCTCCGGGCCCAACCTGCAGCCAGCAAAGCTATTACGATAAATATAAAATCGAACAAAATAAGCTTTTTACGCCTGAGCATATCGCCCAACGGAATAATAAGCAGCAAGCCCGTAGCGTAACCTATTTGCGTAAGCATGGCAATCAGGCTGGCTTTGGCTTCGGTAACTTTAAATTCAGCCGCTATTTTGCCAAGCAGCGGTTGATTGTAATAATTATTAGCCACTACTACCCCTGCCCCGATGGCCATAAGCCAGGTAAGCGCGGGCGTTAAAGTGGGCTTGTTGTTATCAGTATTCATAGGCGAGGCGCAAAAATAATAACAGCGATTACATATTTTGTTTGCAGCATGTAATATGTATGTGATGAACTTTTTACAACCCAAAACGTTGCTTTAGTATGGATTCAGATCAAATACATTACCGCTATTACAATAAGCAAACCAACGAAACGCTCTGCGTTCACTCGCTCCGGTTAGACCCTGACCTGAACATTGACACCATGCTGCGTTCAAAGTTCGACGAACTGGTTGCTAAATACCGCTTATCATCTAACGAGATTGGAATGGAAAGCGTAGACAACCCGGCTGAAGGAAATAATATTTGCTAAGACCGAGACCCGGCAATATGTTTTCGTACCTCCGGCGCTACTTTAGTGCCGTAAAGCTCAATATTCCGTAGTATTTGGGCATGTGGCGTATGCCCGGTTACCAGTTGCGCCAGGAAACGGGTATTGCCAAACAACTCATATTGCTCCAGTATCTTTTCAACAGCATGTTGCGTATCACCCACCACAAGCGGGCCTTCCTCGCGCAGGTAATTGAATGATTCACGCGTCATGGCCGACCAGCCACGATCTCTGCCCACACGATTCATTAATGCCTCATATGATGGATAGAATTCATTTTGCGCTTGCTGTGTGGTGTCGGCTACGTAAAACTGCGAGCTGATACCCAATTGCAGTTTGCTTACATCATGCCCCGCCTTTTCTGCCGATTCGCGATATAACTCGACAAAACTCACAAAATGCCTGGGCGAGCTGCCTAATATCGCAATAATCATGGGCAAGCCTAACGCACCAGCGCGCTTTGCCGAGGCCGGTGTGCCGCCAACCCCTATCCACACCGGTAGTTTTTGCTGTAAAGGCCTCGGGTAAACGCCCTGCCCTTTTACAGGCGCCCTGAACTTACCTTCCCAGTTCAGCTTTTCACTTTCGCTTATTTTAAGCAGCATGTCCAGCTTCTCGCTGAACAGTTCGTTATAATCGTCCAGGTCGAAACCGAACAGCGGGAATGATTCAATGAACGATCCCCGCCCGGCAATAATCTCTGCCCTGCCGCCGGAAATCAGGTCAATCGTAGCAAAGTTCTGAAAAGCCCTTACAGGGTCAACTGAACTGAGTACCGTTACCGAACTGGTTAATTTTATATTTTTAGTGATGGATGCCGCGGCAGCCATAAAAACTTCGGGTGATGATATGACAAAGTCGGGCCTGTGGTGTTCGCCAAAAGCAAATACATCCAGGCCAACCTCGTCGGCCAGTTTTACTTCTTCCAGCAATTGCTGTACGCGCAGGTGGGCGTTTACCGCACCGCCTGCTTTATTATCTGGCGTAACTTCGCCAAAAGTGCTTATGCCTAATTCCATTATACCTTATTAACTGAAGCGTGATTGGGCGGCCTGAATATCTGCAACTCCTCACCCTTGCCACGTATGCGTTGCGCCAGGCGCAGGCTTTGGTCAGATGTGAAATATTTGTAAGCCCAGTTGATGAATATCTGCAATTTATTTTTGATGCCTAATATCAGCATTAAATGTAAAAACATCCATATTAACCAGGCAATGCGGCCCTTAAAGTGAATTTTAGGCTTTTCCAGATCAACCACCGCCTTTCGTTTACCGATGGTAGCCATTACACCTTTATTATCAAACTCAAAAGGCACGGGCGGATCACCCGCCGCCTGCCTGATCAGGTTTTTTGCCAGGTGCTCGCCTTGATCACCGGCTACACTGGCGAGCTGCGGGTGACCATTTGGGTACAGATCAGTCTCCATGTAGGCAATATCGCCGATGGCATAAATGTTACCGGAGCCAATCACTTTGTTAAAACGGTCGACCTTTACACGGTTGCCCCGGGCCACATTTTCCGGTGGGATGCCTTCAGGCAAATTACCGCGCACGCCGGCCGCCCATATCACTGTTTTTACATTGATGATCTCGCCATCATCCTCTACTATCCGCTCGCCATCAAACTCCTCAACACCGGCCCCGAGTTTAAGTATAATGCCCATATCCTGCAGGTATTGCCTCGCCTCGTTGCTTGACTTTTCGCTCATGGCCGAAAGCGGATTTTTATTATGGTCGATCAGGTAAATGTGCATTAAATCCCAGTTAAGCTCCGGATAGTCCTTCGGGAGTACATTCTTGCGCATTTCGGCCAAGGCACCGGCAAGCTCTACACCCGTTGGTCCGGCTCCAACTATCGCAATACTCATTATACGGCTTCTCTCCGCCTCATCATTCACCTCAAGCGCATCTTCAAAATTATTAATGATGCGGTTCATTAGCCGCAATGCCTCAAAAGTGGTTTTCATCGGGAAGGCGTGCGACTGTATTTGCTGGTTACCAAAAAAGTTGGTTTGCGTACCCGTTGCCAGCACCAGCAAATCGTACTCGAAGTTACAGACATCGGTTACTACGGTATTTATTTCGGGCTTTATTTCTTCAACCTCGGCAAAACGTATGCGTACATTTTTGCTGTTATGAAATACCTTACGCAGCGGGAACGATATATTGCTGGCCTCGAGGCTGGCTGTAGCAACCTGGTAAAAAAGCGGCTGAAACTGGTGAAATGTCACTTTATCAAGCAACATAATATCAAACCCCTTTTTGTTATTTAATTCGCGGGCCAGTTTTAAACCGGCAAATCCACCGCCTATGATAACTATTTTCATATAGTGAATGACTTAAATACACTACCACAAAAGTCAGCAATAAGTTTTAGTTAAATATGCCACAGGTGTAAAATTGACACCTACCTCATCTTAAAATGATAATCAATTAAGATTACCTGATGAATGCATACCTTACGTTAAACCGGCATTTTAAATCCAACAAAAAAGCCCTTCAATTTTCACTGAAGGGCTATACTGTTGTTATTTAGCTTTACTTAGAGTGTTTTGCCGTCTGCGTCAAGCTCCACAATTGGGTAGCCTAATTTTTGCAGGCCCGGTAATACTTTGGCTTTATCGCCTACAACCAGTATCACCATCTTATCGGTATTCAAATATTTTTTAGCCAGCGTGTTGATCTCGATATTGTTAATGCCGGTCAGTATCTTGTTCTGCTCGTCAACATAGGTTGGTTTCAGATCATACTCCAGCAGCATGGACAGGAAGTTGGCTTTTTGTCCGTTAGTCTCGTACTTACGCGCATCGCTCTGACCTATCGACTGCTTGGTAAATGCCAACTCATCATTAGTTATACCGGTGGCATTGTAATTTTTTATCTCCTTGATAAATTCTACTACCGCGCTATCGGTTGATGAGGCACGCACACCAGCACTCGCAGTAAAGTTACCGCCAAACTTACCCGACGCGAAACCAGAACGGGCGCCGTATGTCCAGCCCTTGTTTTCACGCAGGTTCATGTTGATACGGCTGTTGAAAGCGCCACCTAATATATAGTTTGCTATGCCCAGCTTGTAATAATCGCCGGTAGCATCATAGTTAAGGCCGCTCAGGTAACCAACTCGTATCTCTGATTGTGCTGCGTTTGGTACGTCAACCAGGTAAAGCGTAGCTTTATCGAACGATTTACCATCAGCAGGTTTTGGCAGATCAACTTTTTTGTCTTTCCAGGTGTTCAGGAAGGCCAGCTTGGTTTTAACCGCAGCCTCGTTAATATCGCCAACCACAACCACTTTAGTTAATGATGGCACAAAGTAGCTATCGTAGTAGTTTTGTACATCCTGCAGAGTTATGCCCGGTACGGTTTGCTCGTTACCTGTGGTTGAGAAGGTACGCACATTATCAACCCCGTACAAAATTTTGTTGTACACGCTTGATGCAACGCCTGCGGGCTGGGTTTTGGCTTGCTTAAAGCCTTCCATTATCTGGGTTTTGTTACGGTCAAGCGCTTCCTGGGTAAATTTAGGATTGAACAGTTTTTCCTGTAACAGCGCTATGGTTTTATCAAGGTTTTTAGTTAATGATGATACCTCTATTGAAATATTGTCGGTAGTGGCATACGCGCTGATGTCGCTACCCAGTTTTTCCAGTTCAGCGTTGTATTGCTCGGCAGTGTAGTTCTTGGTATCCTCATTTAGCATACGGGCAACAATATTCGCCAAACCAGCTTTTTGCGGATTGCTGATAGCCCACAGACCACCACCGTCTATTGACATAGCAATGGTTACAGTCGGTATTTCCTTGGTATCCGTACCTACCATGCGGATACCGTTGGAGGTTATAGCCGTCCATATAGCCGGAACTTTTATAGCTGGGTTGGCGCCGGTACCCGGTACTTTTGCACGGTCAAAGTTATCTTTCGCTTTAACATATTTTAAACCGTTGTAACCATAATCAGGGGCTTTGTAACCTGACTTATCAATAGTATAATTATCAGGAGCAACAGACTGTGCGCTGCCGCCTTTTGGCAGCACGCTTAATATAACAGCAGGCTTGCCTTTTACATACTGGTTGTAAACACGCATTACATCAGCCTTGGTTACCGAGCGGATGTCGTTTAACTCGCGGCCTATTTGGTTAGGGTTACCGGTAAAGGTTTGGGCGGCAGCCAACTCAGACACCTTGCCGCTGATGCTTTGTAGTCCGTTGATATAATTGGCCTCTGCACTTGCTTTGAAACGGGTCAGGTCGTCATCACTAACGCCTTTCTTTTCAAATTCGATCAGTGATGAGTCCACCAGCTTTTTCATATCAGCCAATGACTGGCCCGGGAACGGGATGACACGGATGCTGATCTCGCCCGCAAGTTCGGTATTTGATGAGCCCATGTAAGCTTGGGCCGCCTTACGGGTCTTTACAAAGTTTTTGTAGAAGATAGAGTTTTTACCCTGGCCGATGATGTTTGAAAGTACATCAAGCGCCGACATATCCTTGGCGTACATTTTAACACCCGGATAGCTTATGGACAGCAAAGGCAGCTTAGCGTAATTATCGGTATACGATACATAACGATCTGCCTTCAGCACCGGCGCAGGCAGGTTAACGTTCTTAACCTCAGGGCCGCGTGGTATGCCGCCAAAATATTTGCTTACCCATGCCAGGGTTTGTTTTGTATTGATGTCGCCCCCGATGGTAATGGTAGCGTTGTTTGGTCCGTACCAGCGTAAAAAGAAGTTTTTCAAGTCGGCCAGGCTGACCGCGTTCAACTCCTCTATATAACCGATGGTTAACCATGAGTATGGATGCCCATAAGGGTATAATGACCGTGAAGAATATTCGCCCACCAAACCGTAAGGGCGGTTATCATAGTTCTGGCCGCGTTCGTTTTTTACGGTTGCACGCTGAACCTCGAATTTTTGCTGGGTAACGGCGTCAAGCAAGTAACCCATACGGTCTGACTCCAGCCAAAGCATTTTTTCGAGCTGATTGGCGGGTACGGTTTCGTAATAGTTGGTACGGTCGCGGTTGGTTGAACCGTTAAGGGTACCACCTGCCGCGGTAATTATCTTGAAGTGATCGCCATTGGCCACATGGTCTGACCCTTGGAACATCATATGCTCAAAAAAGTGCGCGAAACCTGATTTACCAATTTCCTCACGGGCTGAACCAACGTGGTAGGTAACGTCAACGTGAACAATAGGGTCTGAATGATCTTCGGTTAAAACTACGGTAAGGCCGTTAGGCAATACGTATTTTTCATACGGGATAACTAACTCGGTACCTTTACGGGTAACCTTTTCAACGAGTTTGGGCTGCGCCTGTTGTGCATTAGCGGTAAGCGATGCCGCCAACACCGACGCTGCAAGCAAGAAGCTTTTTAGAGGTCTGGTCATTTTTTAGTATTTAATCAACTGTAAGTTATAACAAGGCCGGTTGCTGCCGCGCGCTTGTCAGGGAAGGCATAATATTACAAAATTTCGCTAAAATTAATTTGTAAAGGAATTGTTACAAGACATGTTGTAATAACAAAAATTTATTTAATACGTGTGGTGGCCTGCCGGAAAACCGGGCCGGGGTATGGCCTTGTGCGGCTGAAGGTTTTTTCCGGCTTGACTTTTGGTTACTTTGTGTCTAAGATAAAGTAACTGGGCTCTGCGGCCAAGAGCAAACTAACGATAGATAGAGCACAATTGTTAAATAAAGCACTATAAGCATCTTAATTACCTGTCATAAACTTCTTTTGTGTGAACAAAAGAAGCAAAAGTCGCCGCTGTTTAATTTTCTATGAAAGCCAGTGCATCATCAATGCTACCCGGAAATTAAGAGGCCGGAGAATTAGTTTATGATTGGTTTATGCCTTGCTTTTTTCCCTTGTCATCTCGAACGATAGTAACAGATCTGCACGTGTTTATACCCCGGCGGCGGATTTCTCCTTTGTCGAAATGACAAAATATTTTATAAATATCTATTCACTCCTTCGCCTTTGGAGAGGGTTGGGTGAGGTTCTACCTCATCCCTTCATCCTGCTGTACATCGCCTTGATTTTGCTCGCGGCTTTGTTTTTTGTTGTTTTCGCTTTTGCGACCGGTTGAGCCAAAGCGGTAACCTATCGAAAACGATATTACCCGCATAGAAAAACGCCTTGACGACTCCTGATAATAAGGGTACGGCCCTATCAGGTTATTGATCTCTGAGCGGAAACGGCGCGTATTAAATACGTCGCGCACGTTAGCGCTCAGGTTAAGTTTATCGGTAATATCATACTTTACGCCTGCATCCAAACCATACATGGCCTTCATTTTACCCTGTGCTATAACCTGCGGCCCCTGGTAATCATACCTTAACTGTACACCCAGCTTCTTTATGGGTTTGATATTACCTGTTATGTTGGCATTCCAGGCATAGCCGGATGTTTCCTGCAAACCCAGGTCAGCATCACCATCTATCTGGCGGTAATAAACATTTACGTTACCGGTAACATCAAAGGCTTGCGAAAAATTCCATTTGGCTATCAGTTCATAACCGGCGTTACGCGCGCTGTTCACATTCTCAAAACGTGTAAGTGTACGGCTGCTATCCAACGCCACGCTTATGCGCTGAAAGTTTTGGTTAGTAAGGCGGTAATACAGCGATGATGTCAGCGTAAGTGCCTTCCAGTAATTAATATAACTCAACTCAAAGGAATGTGTATCCTCAGGCCTTAAAAGGGGATTACCCTGCTGGTAGTTCAGTGGATCGCTCCTGTCTAAAAACGGGGATAGCTGCCGCTCTCTCGGCCTGCTCACCCTACGGGTATAGCTTAACTGCAGGGTTTGCGCGTCGGTTAGTTTTTGGCTCAGGAAGATGCTCGGATATACCCTGAAATAATCCTGGTTATTACGTACGGTGCTGGCGCTATCAATAAGCGAAGTGCGTATGTTGGCATCCTCCAGCCTTACACCGGCCTGTATGCCGAATTTACCAAACTGGCGCTGATAGTTAGCGTAAACGGCATGTATATATTCATTATATAAAAAGCGGTTGGTCTGGCTTAGATCTCGCTGAAACATGCCTTGGGTAAAGGCGGTATCAACCAGATAATCGTTATCGTTTTTGGCGATGGTACTGCGGTAACCTGCTTCAAACCTGCCTTTGTTATCCGCAAAAGGCAGTACATAATCGGCTTGTATGTTCCAGTTGTTTTCTTTCTCCTTGTTGTAATTGTTCTGCAAAAAGTTGGTTAATGATGCAGGCTCGTAATACCGGTAGGCAGTGTTCAGGTAATCGTAATTATCCTCATCGCCGCGCGAGTAGCCCAAGTTAGCGGTTAACTGCTCACCCTTGCGTTTAAATTTCTGGTCCAGATCGAGGTTGATATCAAAGTTTGTTCCGCTGCCGTTGCTTACGTTGTTTTGAATGGTTTGCTGGGTTAAGCCGCTTTGACCAAACAAGTCAGTTGAGCCGGTTTGGTAACGATCGCGTTTGCGGGTATTTACATTACCTGATAAGCTGATGGTCGTTTTTTCGGCCGCGTTCCAATCAATACCCGCCCTGATGTTATGCGAATCGAACACAAAGCTCTGATCCTGCGTTTGATTCTGGAACAGCGTATCGGCGCCAATAAACGTTTGTCTGTTGGTAAAACCATTGCCTACCCTTTTGCCATGGCGGTAGCTGTAGTTGGTATAAAGGTTAAATTTTTCGGTTTGATAACCCAGATTAAGATTGCCGTTATAGGTATCGTAATTACCGGCGGTAAAAGCGGCTTGTCCGTTAAATCCTACCCGGGCATTCTTTTTTAGAATGATGTTGATAATACCTGATTGCCCTTCCGGATCGTATTTGGATGACGGATTAGTGATCACCTCAATATTTTCGATAGAACTGGCGGGTAACGATTGCAGAATATCGCTTACGCTGCCGCCTGTTAAAGCCGATTGTTTGCCGTTGATCAGCACGCGCACGTTGCTTGAGCCGCGCAGGTTCACGTTACCGTCCACATCCACTTGTACCGATGGTACATTGCTCAGCAAATCAGTGGCCGATCCGCCCTGACTTACCAAACTCTGGTCAACGCTAAAGGTTTTTTTATCAACCCCAAGCTGTATTGTATTAGGCTGCGCCTTAACCACCACCTCTTTCAACACGCTGTTGGTGCGTGCAAGTTTTATTGTGCCCAGGTTAAATACCTTTTTCGCAGCGCTAATGATAATGCTATCCTTGGTAAAGCTGGCGTAGCTTACAAACGTTATACGTACCTGGTAGCTACCATCAGCCAAGCCGTTGATGGCGAACTTTCCATCCAGCCCGGTTTGCACGCCCTTAACCGGCTGATTGGTAGCCTTATCAAACAAACCTACCGTCGCAAATTCAACCGGCTTGTTGGTTTCGGCATCGGTAAGCACACCGGTAACTGTGCCGGTTTGCTGGGCATATAAATTGGTGGTAGCAGTTAGTAATAAAATACTCACAATCCCCTTTATCAACATTCTCATGCTGCAAAAGTGCCCTTTTTAATATGCCAGGGCGAGGATAGTGTGTAACTTTATTATTATGTAACTTAATTGATAGGATAGTTTACTAACTACGCCTCAACAGCATCATACACAATCACTTTCTCCCAAAGGTGGCTGTGGTTTTTTATAAATTCCTGGTGTATGGGATGATCCTGGTAAGTTTTCTGGCCTTCCAGATCGGCAAAGAACATCAGTTCTGACACGCCCCAGGAATTGTCAACCACATCGCGCTTTTCGGTACTGGCCACTACACCAACATGTATCTGCTTGATGGTTTCTATTTTAGCTAATGCTTTCACACCGGCTACCAACTTATCACGGTCCTCTATCGAACCAGGATTTTTAAGCCAGAAAAACACATGATGTACAATTGGATATTTGCTTTTTTCTGATGCCAAAGGCAATGCCGATGCCGCTGTTGATGCTGCCATAACTGCTGTTGTTGCTATAAAATTTCGTCTGCTTTTTGTGCTCATGGTATCATGTAATGAGAGCCTAATTTAGTAAAAGTTTGATAATGTACCCCTCCTAAATCCTCCCCGAGGGGGATAAATTTTGCTTTGTATCTTTTAAAAGTTAACACTTTATTAGCATTAACTGGACTTTTACTTTTTAAGCCCTCACTTTGGGAGGGTTGGGCGGGTTTCTTTTGGCTGAGGGCTGTCGCGCCTGACCCCTCAATATGTCGTTTTTGCACAGCATGAATAAACGCCGCTATAAGTAAGTTTGTATAAACAATCTGCTCTAACCAATAAAAACTAACTATTATGCAAAAGATCGCGCCCTTCCTTTGGTTTGACAATAACGCCGAAGAAGCCATGAACTATTACCTGAGCGTATTTAAGGAATCGAAACCGATCAGTATAATGCGCGCTACTGAGGGCATGCCCGGTGCACCCGGCTCGGTGCTGGTTGCTTATTTTGAACTGAACGGCGTGGAGTTTGCCGCCATGAACGGCGGTCCGCAGTTTAAGTTTGACGAGGCCATATCATTCGTGATCAACTGTAAAGATCAAGACGAGGTAGACTATTACTGGAATACTTTTATTAGCGATGGCGGCACCGAATCGGCATGTGGCTGGCTGAAGGATAAGTTCGGTGTATCATGGCAGGTAACCCCTACCCGCCTGATTGAGCTGATGCAGGATAAAGACCCGGTTAAGGCGCAACGTGTAGCACAGGCCATGATGGGCATGATCAAGATAGATATAGCAGAATTGGAAAAGGCTTACGCCGGTTAATGATGAGCAGCAAAGACAATCCCTTGGTAGCCAAGACGGTTGATGAGTACCTCGCTGCATTGCCGGAGCCTGCAAAAAGCGCGTTAACTAACATGCGCGTCGCCATCAGGGAAGCTGCCCCGCAGGCCGAGGAGTGCATCAGCTACCAGATACCCACTTATAAGTACAAGGGAATGCTGGTACATTTTGCCGCGTTTAAAAATCATTGCGGTTTTTATGGGGTGAGCAAAGCGGTTATCGATCGATTTAAGAATCGTCTGCCTGATTGCAAAATAAAAGGCACTACCATCCAGTTCCAGGCAAGCCAGGGCCTGCCGGCTGATGTGGTTAAAGAGATTATCGCTTTACGTGTTGAGCAAAACGAGGAGCATTTTGAACAGGGCCGAAAGCAATACGGCAAAAAAGATTAAACATTTTGCTAAAAAAATTATCAAGCTAAAAAACAATCCGGTATTTTTGTCGCGATGTCATTATACATTGCAGCACTAAATTCGGGCAGTAACGGCAATTGTTATTACGTTGGTAATGAACATGAAGCCGTGTTAATTGATGTGGGTATCTCCTGTCGCGAGGTAGAGCGCCGCATGGCCCGTTCAGGACTGCAAATGAGCAAGGTAAAGGCCATATTTATCTCGCACGAGCATAGCGACCACATTAGCGGCCTGGCCGTACTTTGCCGTAAATATAAGCTGCCGGTATACATTACCCCCGGTACCATGCTGCACGGCCGTTTAATGCTTGACTGTGTGGTCAACTTTACCGAACATGAGCCGGTAAGCATTGGCAGCCTCACTGTAACCGCATTCAGCAAACTGCATGACGCGGCCGACCCATACAGCTTTATTGTGGCTAATGATGACATTACCATAGGCGTGTTTACCGACCTGGGAGCGGTATGCAGCAACCTGACCAGGTATTTTAAGCTTTGCCACGCTGCCTTTTTAGAAGCTAATTACGACGAGCAAATGCTTGACAATGGCCGGTACCCTTACTTTTTAAAACGTCGTATTCGTGGCGGTAAAGGCCACCTTTCAAACGCCCAGGCACTGCAACTTTTTATTGAGCATAGGCCGGCGTTCATGACGCACCTATTGCTGGCGCACCTTTCAAAAGATAATAATTCGCCCGAGTTGGCACTCGAACTATTTAACCAGCATGCGGGTGACGTGCATATAACCGTTGCCTCCCGTTACGTTGAAACGGCTGTTTACAGGATTAATGGAAATAAAGCGACCGCTAATAACGCACTGCAACCCATGCAGATGGCCTTGGCGCTGTAACCTCACCCCACCCCCCTCCAAAGGATATGGAGTAGAATAAATAAGTTCACATTACTACTGCTAAGTCTTTATTGTTTAATCCTACATGCTACGTTGAGTACCTAAAAAAAGCGCTTATTGCTATAACACGCCAGGGAAAAGCATTTCTAATTTTACCAACACCTGTTTATCGTTCCCAAAGTTTTTAGCTACCTTTATGCCTGTGGAGAATTTTATTGTTTCGGCACGCAAATACCGCCCGGCTACTTTTGAAACCGTTGTTGGCCAGCAGCATATAACCAACACCCTCAAAAACGCTATAAAAAACAACCAACTGGCGCAGGCATTCTTGTTTTGCGGGCCACGAGGTGTGGGCAAAACCACCTGCGCGCGCATATTGGCCAAAACCATTAACTGCCAGAATTTGCAGCCAAATGGCGAGGCTTGCGGTACCTGCGACTCGTGCCGCTCATTCATGAATGGCAACTCCTTCAACATCCACGAGCTTGATGCGGCATCAAACAACTCGGTTGATGATATCCGCAGCCTGATTGACCAGGTACGCATACCGCCACAGGCCGCCCGTTACAAGGTTTACATTATTGATGAGGTGCACATGCTGTCGCAGGCGGCGTTCAACGCCTTCC
The DNA here is from genome assembly GCF_039543225.1 of Mucilaginibacter defluvii. Classification (NCBI taxonomy): domain Bacteria; kingdom Pseudomonadati; phylum Bacteroidota; class Sphingobacteriia; order Sphingobacteriales; family Sphingobacteriaceae; genus Mucilaginibacter; species Mucilaginibacter defluvii. Next base: position 611,087 of record NZ_BAABJI010000001.1, on the reverse strand, counting down.
TGAAAACGCTGGAAGAACCGCCTAACTACGCCATTTTTATATTAGCCACTACCGAAAAGCATAAAATACTGCCCACTATCCTTTCGCGTTGCCAGATATTTGATTTTAACCGCATCCGTGTGGAGGATATGGCCGCACACCTGGCATCGATAGCGCAAAAGGAAAAGGTAAACTATGAGCCGGATGGCCTGCACATTATTGCCCAAAAAGCTGATGGCGGCTTGCGCGACGCGCTTTCCATGTTCGATCAGATTGTAAGTTTTTCGGGCGCCAATGTTACCTATTCATCCGTAATCAATAACCTGAACATACTGGATTATGATTACTACTTTAACGTTACCGACAGCCTGTTAGCGGGCGACAGTGCCAAAACGCTGCTGTTGTTTGATGAAATATTGGGCAAGGGATTTGATGGGGCGCATTTTATCTCGGGCCTGTCAGAGCATTTGCGCAACCTGCTTGTGGGTAAAGATACATCAACCTTAAAGCTGCTTGAGGTAAGCGAAAATATACGCAACAGGTATTTACAGCAATCGCAAGCGGCACCGGTATCGTTCCTGCTGTCGGCATTAAACATTGCCAACCAGTGCGACCTTAACTATAAGCTCAGCAAAAACCAGCGTTTACAGGTAGAACTGGCTTTGTTAAAGATGTGCCATTTGCCTGCAATGTTCAGCGCCGCCAACGTATCACTGCCTGAAGGGGAGGTAAAAAAAAAACCTGATACCCCAGCAATAGCCGCTCCGCCTGCATCTAAACCGGCTGAAGCTAACACCGTAAATATTGTTAGCGAAACGCCTGTTGGCTACAATACAGTTAAGCCGCAACCGGCTGCTAACCCACTAGTTAACACTCCGCAGCCGGAGACTTCACGTCCGGTTGCTCAGGCGCAAACTGCTACTCCGCCACCGGCAGATAAGCCCAAAGTTTTTATCCCAAACCTGCATTCGCCATCTACATCTATCAAAATACCATCGCTTAACAACTTAAGCGCGCTTGACGATGTAGCTGTAGAAGAGGAAGACCCTTATCTGAAGGGCGACGACAAGGAAAGCTTTACGCAGGAGCAGTTTTTACATTACTGGAATTTATATGGCGAACGCGTAAAAGCCGAAGGCAAAAAAATACTGGCTACCATATTTACCGGCAAGCCCGCGATGCTGAACCCCGTACTTTACGAAGTGGTAGTTGAAACCAAAGTACAGGAAGCATCCCTGCGCGACGAGCGTCCGTTTTTACTGAATTACCTTCGCAGTAACCTGAAGAATTTTGAGCTGGACATTACCACCCGGATTGACGAGGTACAGGCTAACCGCAAGCCTTACGGTGCCAAGGAGATTTTTCAATACATGGCAGCCAAAAATCCGCAGTTGGTGGAGTTGAAAAACAAGCTGAACCTCGAGATTGATTAAAGCCTCACTCTAACTATCTCCTAAAAGGTAGAAAGGGAAAAAATATATAAACCTCTCCGTTATTGCGATTGTGCAATAAAAAAGAGCCGACGTTACTATCGGCTCTCCATATTAACATTCAATATCGATCTATTTCAAATAATCTCCGTCGTTTTTGGGGTAGCCCTCTTCATCCAGGTCATCGCGGTCATCCTCAGGCGTGCGAGATATGGCTTCGTCAACCGGGTCAACCTCGGTAATGCTGCCATTGTCAATATGCATACCTAAATTTTCTACATCCGTTTCCAGATTTTCATTTGGTATATATTCGTCAACGGCGTATGGGTTGGCTTCATCGTAAGTAGAATCAAAGTCGTCGCCATTCTTTGTTACGGAATTATACGGATCGGGATGGTCATAGTCCGGATCCTCGCTATCCACATCCAGCTCAAAGCTGCCAGCGTCCTCATTGAATTTCAAATCCTCTACGTCTGTAGCGTTATTAACGTCAGCATCACGGTTAGAATCCGATTCGATTTCGCTATTCAGTTCGCTATCGTTTTCCAGGCCGTCATCATTAAAGCCTGGATATTGGTTTTTTGGGTCCATAGGTTTCAGTTTTTAATTACTTAGATAACACTAAAAACCCTGCCAAAGTTTGATTATGTTTATTAGCACGCAAAAATCAATCGCGCATTAAAGGCTTGCGGTGCGATGTAACGCCGCCGATTGAGAACTTAACAGCAAGGGTAAGCTGCGTCCATATATCCTTACGATCTCCGGCATCAAAGCCGTCCAGGTTTTCGCCAGCCATAATGTTAACCTGGTAGCCAAGGTCGATTTTTACGGATGGCTCGTTGTAACTGTTAAATATCTTATATTCATAACCTAACTTAACCGGCACATAAAATTCCGTGCTTTTATCTTTTCCGGGCGTATAATAACCGGGAATGGTGTTTGAGTTGCGCGATACCTCTTTTATACGGTTTGATACCAGCCCCACTCCTACCGAGCCATAAACGTTTTTAAGAATATCCATCAACATACTGCGCGAGTAATCAATAAACTCACCCGCCTGTAACTGCGCGCGTAATGATCCGGCGATGAAATTGTTCTTAAACTGCCTGCCTGACCGGTATTCAACCGAATCGCCCCCTTTTAACGTACCGCCCTGCAATTCAACAATGTAGTTTACAAATGGCGTAGCATTGTAGGTATAACTTAAATTACCTGATAGTGTGGTAGTAGTTTTTTCGGCATCGCCGAAAACCTGGTTGGTGCTTACGCCGAGCCCCAGATCGTGCTGGCTGTAATTAAAGCCAAGTTGCGCTTTTGCCGAAAAGGTTGCCAGGGCCGACAACGCCGTAAGCATTAATATTCTGGTAAATTTTGTAATCATAAGATAGCATGTTGTAATAAAGTGTCCCCCGTTAAACGGCAAAACGGTGTATATAGTTTGAGCTGTATTTAAAAAGCTTTGCCTGCTGCTTTGTAAATCGATTGTATTATTTTTTTTATACGGATTTATTTGGAGCATCGTAACCTGTATTTTATATATTTGAAACCTTTAAAAAAACCTAATAACAGATAGTTATGTCAAAAATTAAAGTAGAAAACCCGGTAGTTGAACTGGATGGTGACGAAATGACCCGCATTATCTGGAAATTCATTAAGGATAAACTGATTTTCCCGTACCTGGATCTGGATATAAAATACTTTGACCTTGGTATTGAATATCGCGACCAAACCGATGACCAGGTTACTATTGATGCCGCAAACGCCATTAAACAATATGGTGTAGGTATTAAATGTGCTACCATTACGCCTGATGAGGCCCGCGTAAAGGAGTTTGGCCTTAAACAAATGTGGAAATCGCCAAACGGAACTATCCGTAATATACTGGATGGCACCGTATTCCGCGAGCCGATTGTAATGAGTAACGTACCACGCCTTGTACCTAACTGGACAGCGCCTATCTGCATTGGCCGCCACGCGTTTGGCGATCAGTACCGCGCTACCGACTTTTTAGCTAAAGGCAAAGGTAAACTTACCGTAACCTTTACGCCGGAGGATGGCAGCCCTGAACAATCATACGAGGTATATAATTTTAAAGGTGACGGTGTAGCGCTGACCATGTACAATACCGACGAATCAATTAAAGGCTTTGCGCACGCTTGTTTTAACCAGGCGCTGATGAAAGGCTGGCCATTGTACCTGTCAACCAAAAACACCATCCTGAAAAAATATGATGGCCGTTTTAAAGATATTTTTGAAGAGATCTATCAAAACGATTACAAAGCTAAGTTTGACGCTGCAGGTATTACCTACGAGCACCGCCTGATTGACGACATGGTTGCCGCCGCCCTTAAATGGAACGGTAACTTTGTTTGGGCTTGTAAAAACTATGACGGCGACGTACAAAGCGACACCGTAGCACAAGGTTTCGGCTCGTTAGGTTTAATGACCTCAACCCTGGTTACGCCTGATGGCCAAACTATGGAAGCTGAGGCAGCACATGGTACCGTAACCCGCCACTATCGTGATCACCAGGCCGGTAAGCCAACCTCAACCAACCCGATCGCGTCTATCTTTGCATGGACCCGTGGTTTAGAGTTCCGCGGCAAGCTGGATGGCAACCAGGAACTGGTTGATTTTTGCCACACACTGGAGCAGGTTTGTATTGAAACCGTTGAAAGTGGTAAAATGACCAAAGATTTAGCTATAACCGCTAAAGCCAAAGTTGAGCATGGTGTTGACTACCTGTACACCGAAGAATTTTTGGCTGCTATCGACGAAAACCTGAAAGCTAAGTTGGGTAAGTAATTATTTAGATATCTTAATAAAAAAACAGGCCGCAACTTTATAAATTGCGGCCTGTTTTTTTTGGGCAACCTCAAACCTTATTTTAGAAATAACAAAACGTTAAATCATTTTAGCGTTTACTTTCTTATTTAATACTGATAACTTAGCGGCCAATAAAACTTAATATCATGTCAGCATTATATCCTCTGAAATTCAAAACCATCTACAAAGACAAAATTTGGGGTGGACAGAAAATACATACTTACTTAAATAAAGATTTCGGTAACCTGCCAAACTGCGGCGAAACCTGGGAAATATCGGGCGTTAAAAGCGATGTGTCTGTAGTAGCGAACGGCGCGCTTGAAGGCCGCTCATTAGCCGATCTGCTTGAAGAATACAAAGGCGAACTGGTGGGCGAAAAGGTTTACGAGCGCTTCGGTAATACCTTCCCGCTGCTGGTTAAGTTTATTGATGCCAATGAGGATCTTTCTATCCAGGTGCACCCTGATGATAAACTGGCGAAGGAGCGCCATAACTCTTTCGGTAAAACGGAGATGTGGTACGTTATCGAGGCCGATCCGGGTTCCACCCTGATTACCGGCTTTAATCAGGAAGTGAACGAGCAGGTTTACCTCGAAAAATTCAACAGCGGCCACCTTACCGATATTCTGAACCGTGAGGATGTAACCGCCGGCGATATTTACTTTTTACCTGCCGGGCGTGTGCACACCATTGGCGCTGGTCTGCTGATCGCTGAAATTCAGCAAACATCAGACATCACTTACCGTATTTACGATTTTGACCGTGTTGACGACAAAGGCAACAAGCGCGAACTGCACGTTGAAGAAGCCCTGGCCGCTATCGACTACAAATTTTACCCGGAATATAAAACAGCCTACGAGCATACGCAAAACGAGGTTGTAGAAGCCGTGAGCTGCCAGTACTTCACCACCAGTGTACTTGACTTTACCGAGGGCACCACGCGCGACTACAGCAGCATTGATTCATTTGTGATACATGTTTGCGTAGCGGGCGCTTATACCATTAAATATGATGGCGGCACCCTTGATGTTAAAATGGGCGACAGCATTTTATTGCCGAAAAACATCAACCAAGTTGAAATTACAACCGAAGGTGGCTTTAAAATACTGGAGAGCTACGTTCCGTAAAAAATATTTTAACTGCCTTACAGGCAGTTAACCCGTATTGCGAATGTTTTTTTGAAAAAAGTTTCCAGAAATAAAAAAAGAAGCTACATTTGCAGACCCAAAAACGGGAGCGGTATCATAGCTCAGTTGGTAGAGCAAAGGACTGAAAATCCTTGTGTCGCTGGTTCGATTCCAGCTGATACCACAAAAAAAGCCTTTTAGAGAAATCTGAGAGGCTTTTTGCATTTACCTGTTTCTTCCGGTGCCAACTGAGCAAAACGTTCTCATAGAGACAAACTCAAGATCGTTATTCTAATTATGTAAATTATCTTCTCTTACTTTACTAAGAGTTTGTATACATAGCTTAACACAATGTCCTTACGTTGTTACTTGATTAATTGTGTTAGCAGACACACAGAAGTGAGCTTATCAAGCAAAGCAACCAAATAAATACCTGGTACTACGGCTGCGACACGCTAATACGATTTGATTTTTTGTAACGTAACCAGCTTTTAAACAATACATCCATAATTACTGATAATACTTACCTTTGCGAAAAACTCTCATATGACAGCGCTGCCCTCTTGCCCATTGTGTAAATCAACTTTCACTTATGAAATGAATGGCCTGCTGGCTTGCCCGGAGTGTGGACACGAGTGGAGTCCGGAAGATATTACCAGCGATGAAGATGCATTTATTGTAAAGGACAGCAACGGTAATATCTTACAAAACGGGGATACGGTGGTCGTGATTAAAAACCTGCCTGTTAAAGGATCGCCACAGGGCATTAAGGCCGGAACGAAAGTTAAAAGCATTCGCCTGGTAGACCGCGATCATAACATTGACTGCAAAATTGACGGGTTCGGAGCGATGGCCCTTAAATCTGAATTTGTTAAAAAAGCTTGACAACTATTCTAAAGGACAACTATTTTCTGCCTTTAAAAAAAACACCTCCTTGCAAATACAAAACCCGATTGTTATCAATCCTGGCTGTTAACAAGCCATTACGCACATTAATAGGCTAACGCAGGTAATAGCTTGTTCACTATTTAACAGCAAACTGCACCGCAGCACCCTTAACACCATCCGCAGTGGCGTTAAGCGTAGCATTGCCTACTTTCTTGCCCGATTGCAGGATAACCTGGCAATGGCCGTTAAAGAGCTTACGTTTCCATTGGCCGGTTAGTATTTTATCATCTTCGTGGCTGCTTGGGTCGCCGTTGCCAACGCCTATTATGGTTGCGCCGCCGGTTAAGTTGAATTTAATCTCCTGCATGGCGTCGGGCACCTCAAGCCCGTTCTTATCCAGTATTAAAACATTTACTACCACGGCATCGCTTCCATTGGCCAGCAATATTTGCTTTGATGGAGTTAGCTTTAATTTATAAGCCGCTCCGGTAGTTTTAACTTCGCTTACCAGTTTTTTACTGTTGCGATAGCCAACAGCCTTTAACGTTCCCGGGCGATAGGCAACACTCCATTGCAAATGTTTGTTACGCGGCATATTCTTTTTGCCAAGGCTTTTACCGTTCAAAAACAGCTCGACATTATCGGCGTTTGAGTTCACCCAAACATCAATGTTCTGCCCTTCTTTTCCGCGCCAGTTCCATTGCGGCGAAATGTGCAGCACATCCTCGTCCTTCCACCATGATTGATAGTAATAATAGATATTCTTCGGAAAGCCGCAAACATCCATCACGCCAAAATGCGAGCTGATGTTGGGCCATTTGTACGGCGTGGGCTCGCCGCGATAGTCAAAACCCGTCCATATAAAGCCACCCAGCCAAAAATCATTTTCGGCGGCAAGCGGCCACCATTGCTCGGCGGTACTGGCCCACCACGGGGCGGTAATATCCTGATCGGGCAGGTAAGCACTAACTGTATCCTTAACGTAAATACCGCGTGTAGTTACCGTACTCCCCATCTCTGTACCAATAATGGGCTGCTGCGGATGATCGCGGTGATAATCGGCAACGGCAAACTGCCTGTAGTTAAAACCACGTACCGGAATTACTTCATTTACGCCGGTAAATACATTAGCCAGATCGGCCGCGTAAGTGCTTGTGCGGGTTGGGTCGAGCTGCTTTTGTTTGGCAAGCAAGGTTTGCGCAATACGCTTGCCGAAGCCGTTAACCTGCGCATACCCTTCCTCATTACCTATCGACCACAGGAAAACACTCGGATGATTACGGTCGCGTTTCACAAGCCGCTCAAACTGATCCATATATTCCGGGCTGCTGTTCAGCAAACGCTGTTCGTCAAGCACCAGCATACCCAGGCTATCACAGGCCTCGAGCAACTCCGGCGTAGGCGCATGGTGGCTGGCCCTGTACGCGTTAGATCCCATTTGCTTTAACAGGCTGATGCGGTAATATTGCAAATAATCGGGCAATGCGCTGCCCAAACCAGCGTGATCCTGGTGGTTATTGGTTCCTTTAATTTTAACATGCTTACCATTGAGGTAAACGCCATCAGCCTTAATGTCAATGCTGCGTATACCGAAACGTATGTTTCGTTCATCAATCACCTTGTCGCCCCGGCTAACCAATATTTCTGCATGATACAGATATGGTTGTTCAATAGACCACCAGATTGGCTTATCAACTAAAACCTGTTGCTTTACCGGGGTTGCGTCGTTGCTGTTAACGTTTACGCGCTTTACATCCGTTTTAGCCACAATTCTGCCTGTACGGTCTTTAATTAAGGTGTAAAACGTCGCTTCCGTAGTTTGCAAACCGTCATTTTTTACGTCGGCTTCAACGGTTATCATCGCCTTGCCATCCGCCTGCGTAATGGTATGCACAAACGTGTCGTCCGTTACATGTAAGTTGTCATAAGTGTTCAGCCAAACTTTGCGGTAAATTCCTGCTCCCTCATAAAACCAACCCTCAGATTGCGTGGCATCAGCGCGTACTACCAGCACGTTTTCTTTTTTAAAGTTGATGTAATTGGTAACGTCAACAGTAAAACCCACGTAACCGCTTTGGTTGGCGGCAATGTAAAATCCATTTAGCCAAACTTTAGCATCCCTGAAAATACCATCAAAGGTAATACTAAACCGCTTACCCGAGTCGGTTGTTGTTACACTGAATTTTTTTCGGTACCAGCCAATGCTGTTTTCAGGAAATAAACCACCAAGGGCTTTATATCCATGATCTTTTAGGTCATCGTTATCTTTGAAGGCAAAGGGCAGTTCTACAGCCCAATCATGCGGTATTTGTACGGTTCGCCAGGCAGCATCATTAAAATCTACCGCTATGGCTGTTTTTTCGGCCCTGCCGGTTTTGGCAAAGATGTTTGATAAACCATAGTTAAAATCTTTCTCAGCATTGGCGGCATGCCCAAGGTGAAACTTCCAACCCTCATTTAACAGTTGCCGCTTGCGTGGAGATTGCGCGAAAAGCTGTACAGAAATAACAAGAAGCAAAAACAGGCAGCACAGGCCGCGGTACACAAAATTCATCAGTTTAATATTATTTGGTTTCGAGGCTTATGCCTTCTATTAGTGTATTAAAGGCCTTAGCGTTATCGCCGGTAAGCAAAAGCTGAACACGCTCCACACTCAACAACGAAAAATTCGATACCGCTGCCGATTTAAAGCGCAGGCTTTGAAAGCCCGGGTACGGACGAGGCAGCAACACCAGGCTATCGGGTTTAAAAGCGCTAAGCGGCACCTTAACTGTCCCATCCGCAATGTTAATGACCGCGCTCCACGCATTGGCATCAGCATCAATTAACACCAGTTTTGCCGGTGTGTTACCTGATGCATTTACGGTTATAAAGCTATACTGGCCCAGGTTAGCAGCGTGTGTTAAAATTTCATCTTTAACAAAAAGCTCTAATCCGCCCAACTCATTATTGCTTGGTTTATGGTTGAGGCTGATGGCTAAATTGCCATCGGCATTAGTTACATATTCATAGCTATCAGTTTTCCATTCGGGCGAATAAACGATTACGTTGTTTTTGTCGCGCGCGGCACTGTAAAGTTTAACCGGGCTGCCCGGAGCGGATATAATGGTTTGATAGTACTGTTGGTTGATATAATCCCAGGCGAACGGATCACCGGATTGACCGCCCGGGAATACTACCTGCTCCTTACCTTTATGAGTTACCGCTATGCGGTATTGCAGTAAACCCGGACTCAATAAATCCGCAGGGACCATGGCCTCAAAAGTATAAGCGCCGGTTTGCTGCATAGGTACAATGCGGTATGTGCCCGTTAAGCGATTAGCCAATACCCGCACACTATCACCTGCTGAAATTCCGGCTACAACGGCCTTTATCTTAAACGCCGTATTCGCAGCAACGCTATAATTAGCCTGATGATCTACCTCAAGTTGTAAACTATCATTCGGCGGAGCCACAAATTCAGCAAGCCTGATGTTTCCGTTAATAAGCGTATTGCCTTTTTTATATGGGTTTGCAGATGCCGCGATACGATAGGTACCCGGCTTAATGCTAAAGTAACCTGCCGCAATTTTAGGTGTGTATTGATTACCTGCATTAAGCGGCGTAATAGTGAAACCTTTATTCAAGCCGGGAAGATTCAGGGTCATCTGCCTTTCGTTGCTGAAAATGCGGGTGACGTGTTTAGATAAAGAAGCTTTCGCAAACGGGTCGCTCACGGGTATGGCATCAGGCATTACTTCCAGGCGCCAGCTTCCATCGGGCAACCTGTCTAAAAAATAAGCGCCGGTACCGTTATATTGAATTACCGCTGATGAACCAACCCCTGCTATATGCGCCAAAGCTGATGGCTTTACCGGTTTTGAGTCCGTTGAGTTGGAGTAGTAAAATTCGGTATCGCTGTTCATCTCGCTTAGCTGTTGTTTATAGCTAAGCCTGAACGGCCCGAACAAAGTATCTGCAGGGAATTTACCGCATGATTTAAATACAGGCACCGAGCGAAAAACCTTACCGGCTATAAGCAAGCTTATCGCTTTTGAGGGCGTGTAAGCCAGGTTCAGAAAATGCGTTTGATACTCGGTGTTGGCAAACGCGTTACCCAGCGGATCATAAGCGAATTGTGTTGCCCACTGAAAACCGGCTTTTTTAAAACTCCGCGCCATAGCCGGATACATATACGGCTGCATTACATCGCCCGCATCAAACTCGTATACCATCCGGGCTTTATTTTTAAACTCCGGGATGGTATCAAACGGAATAACATAATGATCAACCTGCGGCAACAGATTACCTTTATGCTGATGCCCGGCAACTAAGCCCGTAGGGTACCATTGAAAGCTAAAGCCATCAGCTACGGACTTAGCCACCGCATCAGCATACCAGGGCGATTCGCTGATATTGTAGAAAACCGGCTTTGTCCAGCCTGCACTTTTTATAGCCGCGGCCATGCGGTTAACATATTCTGTTGCGCGCGCCTTAGGCCCACTGTGGTGTGGCTCGTTATTAACCTCCGTAGCAATTATAAAGGCATCCTTTACATAAGTTTTACCCGTATACGGATTTACATGACTAAAAAACTGTTGCAAGTAACGCTCCTGCGCCACATAAGCCTTTTCCTGTACAAGTGCTCCGTCCTTTCCGTAAACATCACTAAAGCTTCCGGTGTGTTCATCCCGCTCCGGATAGCCGTTACCCCAAAAGGCGATCGGGGTTACAATAATGCGTATGCCCCGCTCCTCAAGCTTTGCCAACAGGTAATCAAACAGGCGCAGATGCTCATTCTGCTTCAGGTTACCTAACGAGTCGCTGATCTCGGTATCCCACACATGTACACGGAAAGCGTTAACTCCCAGCCGGGCTAAGTGATACACATCCCGGTCAATAGCCTGCTCTAAGTTAATATTCTGCACTTTATGCGAGCGGTAGCCGTAAGCAAACGGTAAAGTATAGTTAACACCAAAAAAGGCGGCTTCTTTACCGTTTGCGGCGTAACGCATTATACCTTTGCTGTCAATATAAATTTCGTTACCACTTTTAGCGGCGGCGTTGCGCTGGGTAAATCCGGGCAACGCAAAAAGCAGCATGAAGCCTGTTAGCAGGAGTAATCTCATCAATTAAAATTTTTCGATCAAAAATGCATCTAAAGCGATGGTTGGTTTTCCGCTGGCATCAAAAGCCCCCAGTTTGTAGCCTTCCCAATCATTATACGATTGTGGTTCCCAATAAAATACACCCAGCCCCTTTTTGCCATCAACGCTATTGGTTTTCAAAATAATGTCGGTTAAAAACGCCTTCGAGGCAGCGGCCTCAGTAGCCGGCATACCCACCTCGCACAACATAACCTCGCTGCCATAACGGGTAACCATATCGTTCATGTTGGCAAGGCACTGCTTGTTCAGGTTTTGCCAGGTTGATGCCGTTGGATAAAGCGACATACCGATCACATCCCATTTAGCGCCGTTAGTTTTGAGGCCGTCAAACATCCAGCGGTATAAATTATTGTCGTACCCGTTTGACAGGTGGACGATAACCTTACTGCTGCTGCTGACGGATTTTACCGCATCGTAACCAGCATTTACCAGCTCGGCAAAGTTTTTCATACTTACTGACGATTTACCATCGTTCCATAGCATACCATCATTAGTTTCGTTGCCTACCTGCACCCATTCAGGCGTAATACCTTTATCTTTCAGCGCATTCATTACGCCAACAGTATACGTGCCAACGGTGGTTTTAAGCGCTGCAAAACTCAGGTTAGCCCAGGCAGCAGGTTTGTTTTGATTACCCGGATCAGCCCAGATATCGCTGTAGTGCAGATCGAGCATAACGCGGTAACCCGCGTTTTTAGCCCGCACCGCTTTTTCAACCATATCGGCAGTGTTATTATAACCGTTGGTTGGGTTTACCCAGGCACGCAAACGGATCGAGTTCATGCCCTTACCTTTCAGGATGGTAAACAAATCCTGCGCGGCACCTGCACTATTATAAAACTTGATACCGTCATCTTCCATTTCGCTTACCCAGCTCACATCGGCACCTTTGGCAAAACCCGCGTTTATCGGCTCATCAGGAAATTGCGGCGCGCTTATATCCTTGTTGCAACCTGCCAGTAAACCGGCACATACCAGCATGGTTAGTATATAATTCTTTTTCATTTCAATTTTAAAGTTTGGTGATAGAATAGGTATAGTTACCGGCTATGCTCAGGTTTAAAACAACAGTATATCTACCTGCTGAGGTAATCGGAATATCTCCGCCGTTTAATTTAAGAAAACCATTAGCAGGACTGTTATCGCCGTAATTAATATCCCAGCTTCTGTTAGCCCTGAATTTAAGCTTACCCACTGCTAAGTTCGCCGTTACCGTCCACTCCTTGGTGGTGGCGTTAAAGCTCATATTGGTATCATTATCCCATCCGCCCGGTGTGGCATCTCCCACAATACCGAAAGTAGTTTTTTGCGCTTCCCAGGTATTATTTTTGGTATTGGCCTTTAACAGGTAATACCCTGTTGAAGGTACAAAAAGATTACCATTCGCCCCAGCTGCAAAGGTACCGCCGGCATAGCTATCGGTATTAGTACTGCTTGCCCAGCCGTAAGTGGTTGTCCAGTTTACATCGGTAGTAAATTTAAATATCAGGTTAGATGCATCAGCAAAATTCACATAGCCTTCGTACTCTTTATTATCTAATATCGATGCGACCTTTTCGGCAGTTGCAGGCGACCAGCCCTGGTAAGCCGCAGGTACATACAACGATGGATAGTTTACAATAACCGCATACGGCGTAGCTTTAACTTCAATCACATTCGAAAACAAGGTATCCACGTTAGTACGCAGTTCTGATTTTACCCTTACTTCCAGCTCGGCACTTGCGCCCGGTGTAAAACCCATTAATACGAGTGAATTGTTAAGATCGCCAACGGTGAATTTTTGCTCGAGCGCCGCGGTGCCATCAAGCGCGTACTCGCGGGCAGCGGCAAACTTGTTGCCTTTTTTGTCTATCTGCAAAGTGTATTGCACAGCGGCGTTGTAGCCGTAATCAGCCTTGTTCCAAGTAAAGGTTACAGCGTTATCATTAGCCGTTTCGCTGCTTAATTGCACATCGGTAGCACTGGCTTTAAGGGTCGGTGCGGTACCCTCGGCGGCTGACCTTACTGTCACCGTATCCTTTTTGCAGGCCTGCATTACCAGCAAGGCCATAGCTATAAATAAGCTTTTTATGATATAAGTTCTCATTTAATTAAGGTTTAATAGCCTTGGTTTTGCACAAGGTTAGGGTTAGCATTTACATCAGATGAAGGTAGCGGAAAAAGTGCGCGGAACGCCTCAACTGCGCGGCCGTTGCGTGCGCCGCCCTTCCATGGCCAAAGGTAGCTGCTGCCGGTAAACCTGCCGTAACGGATCAGGTCACTCCTGCGGAAACCTTCCCAGTAAAGTTCGCGGGTACGCTCGTTAAGCACATCGTTAAGTGTGTAAGTGCTTATGTTGCCACTATTGTTACCGTAGGCACGCTGGCGCAACAAATTGATATAGCCGATTGCCGTAGCCTCTGAACCGGTACCACCGCGTTTAACCGCTTCAGCATATACCAGGTACATTTCGGCAAGGCGAAACAGCGGGAAATCGGTTGAAGTATATACGCCATTGGGTGACGGCGGCGTAGTGCCGGTTGACGTAATGTTACTGAACTTAGCTACCGCCAGGCCATCAGTAAAAATGGTGATATCATCCATCTCAATTTTATTACCGGCAAACATGGCGCGCTTGTCGGTATTGCCGCTGTAGTCGCCAAAAGTTTCGGGTAGGTTACGTGTGCTGCGCATACCGCTCCAGCCGCCATTAGGTACACCAAAAGTAGCGGGGCCCATCGCGCCGCTTACGGCAGCGTTTATCAGGTAAGTGGTACCGCCATAGGTTTGTGAGTTTACCCCATCATAATTAATAGCGAAAATGGTTTCGGTATTGTTGACGTTGTTATCGCCCAAAAATAAACTGCGGTACGAGGTATTAAGTGAATAAGCAGAGTTAATTACCTTCTCCGCATAAGTTATCGCATCGTTATACTTATTGTTGCCTGACCCCAGATATACCTCGGCATTTAAATAAATACGTGCCAGCAGCGCTTGCGCAGCAGCCTGGTCTGCACGACCATACTCATTTTGTTTTGCCGCCACCAATTCCGGTTCAATAGCCTTTAATTCGCTTTCGATATAATTGAACAGGTTAGCACGGTTAGTTTGCGGTGGGGTGAATTTACCTATGGGGTCATTCTCGGTTACAAATGGCGGATTGCCAAACAGATCCATAAGCACCCAGTACTCAAAGGCACGCAAAAAACGCGCTTCAGCACGGTAGCGGCGAATATTTTCGGCTTCAGCACCGCTGATGTTGCGCGACGCAATCTTTTCATCAGTTGACTCGCGGATGAACTCGTTACACGCTGTGATATGATATAAACAACGGCTGTATAATCCGCGGATCATTACGTTGGTCGATGTCCAGTTCATTACATGGAAATCCTGTAGTCCCGGGTCGTTCCATACAATGGCGGCTTCATCGGTAGTAAGCTCCTGCAGATTCCAGAACAATCGTAAAAAGTCTGACGTGCCCTGGTCAATACCGGCAATATCGCCTTCACCGGCATCGGGGCCGCCGTTACCGGTAAGCGCAAATGCGCCGTAAATTTTCGCAAGCGATTGCTTGTAGCCTTCGGGCGTGCTGTACACCTTATCGGCAGTGAGTGCGTTTGTGGGCACCCGGTTCAGGTCTTTCTGGCAGCTGCTTACCGTTGCTGCCAGCATAATTATACCTGCTATATATTTAAATGCTTTCATATTCGTAATTAAAAATCAAGGTTAACACCTAAAACGAAAGTGCGCGGGCGCGGATAAAAGTTGTTATCGATACCGTTAGCAATCTCCGGGTCGAGGCCGGTGTAATTAGTTATCACAAAAACGTTCTGGCAATTGGCATTAACACGTAAACCTACCTTATCACCCAAAATTTTACCTGCGTTGTAACCTAATCCCAGGTTATCCATCCTCAGGAACGAAGCATTCTCCAGATAGTAATCGCTCAGGTACTGGTTATTATCAAAACCCGATTTGAATATCTCGGTACTGGCATTACCCAAATAACCGGCAGGGTTAAGTATACCGCGTGTTACACCAACGTTCGCCTTGGTGTTGTTATACACGTAGTTGCCCAGGTTTGAGCGCAGTACGGTTGAAAGTGACCATTTTTTATAATTAAACTGCGTGCTGAAGCCGAGTATGAAATTCGGCATAGCGGCTTTTACACGGTACAAATCCTTTTCGTTGATGATGTTATCTCCGTTAAGATCCTCATAAATACCTTCTTTTGGTTTGCCGCTGGCATCATAAACCTGGCGGTACAGGTAAAAGGTTTGTGGCCTGTAACCAACCGAGTTGATCTGCACAGTATTTCCTGTTCCGCCTGAAATGCCGCCCACCTGGTCGCCCGGATAGGTTGGGTTGTTGACTGCGGTAAGGTTAGTGATACGGGTATTGTTATAGGTAAAGTTGAAACCCATATCCCAACTAAACACTTTATTTTTTACCGGTGATGCATTGATGCTGAACTCAACACCCTTGTTTTCGATATTACCCACGTTGGTGGTAATAAAGTTGCTGAAGTTTGAACCAAGCGGAGAGGGGATCCGGTTTAAAAGATCTTTGGTTTTTTTGAAATACACGTCAACCGCACCACTGATACGCCCGTTCAGGAAACCGAAATCAACACCTGCGTTATAGGTTGCGGTTTGCTCCCATTTTAACGATCTGTCATAAGCGGCCGGGGCGTACATGTTGTAAAATGTATCACCTAACTGATATTTGGCCGATGCAACGCTAAGCGCGTAAGTTGGCAGGTATGAATAATATGGTATGCCATCCTGCTGGCCGGTGATACCGTAGCTCAGGCGTAACTTCAGATCGCTTAACGTGTTCGACTCTTTCAGGAACGACTCCTGGTTGATGCGCCAGGTTAAAGCAACCGAAGGGAAAACACCCCAGCGATTTTCGGGCGCGAATTTAGATGAACCATCGGTACGTACCGATGAAGCTAAAATATACTTATCGGCAAGGGTATAAATTAAACGGCCGTAGTATGATATCAATGTATTCTGAGGTTTATCAAACGGGAAAAGCGGTTGCGAACCGGCTACTACCTGCCCGTTTGCATTATAGCTCGGATAGTAGTATATCTTGGTTAAAAAATCATAATAACCGTAACCCGCAGTAGCGTTTATATTACTGTTTATTGATTTCAGATCCTTGGTATAGTTCAGGTAAAACTCCGCCACCTTATTGTTTACATCCTGCTGATAGCGGTTATCTACGCCCCCTACGGCAAAACTTTGCGCCGCGTTAGCAGGAACATAAGTGGTACCCTTACCATTTGAAATATCATAACCAAGGTTCAGGTTGGCGTGCAGTTCAGGCAAAAAATGCATACTATAATCAAACTGGGCGTTACCATAGCTCCTTTTTACCTGGCTTTTACCGGTGTTTTGTGCCAATAAGGCTACCGGGTTTCGGGGTGCGTTGGGGTTTGGAATTGCATTGCCTACATTGTCAACATTAGTCCACTCAAAGTAGTTACCAAACGTGTTTTTAGTGTATACCGGTTGGGTTGGATCAAAAAACACCGCCGAACCAATTGCGCCCTGGTTAGCAAAGCGGGTATCGGTTAGCGCGCCTTTAAGGTTAACATCAACCTTTAAATGGTTATTCAAAAACTTGGGGTTAAGTGTTATGGCACCGGTTGTACGCTGCAAATTATCAGTAACCAGTATGCCTACTTGCTTAAGGTAACCGGCAGACACGCGGTACGGTATATTTTTGTATGAACCTGCTACACTGATATTGTTATCAGTACCCAATGAGGTTTGGTAAATTTCATCCTGCCAGTTGGTATTGGCTTTACCCAGTAAAGCTTTCTGATCAGCATTGCCTTTTTCGTTTACGTAAGTCCTGAACTGGTCGGCAGTGAGAACATCAACCTTTTTGCCCACTTTATAAGCGGATAGCTGCGAGCTGAAGTTTACTTTAGGTGAACCCGATGCACCTTTTTTAGTGGTGATCAGGATGACACCGTTTGATGCGCGCGAACCATAAATGGCCGTTGCCGATGCATCTTTTAATACAGTAAATGATTCAATATCATTCGGGTTGATTAAACTCAACGGGTTTGAAGCACCGGATATGGCGTTATTGCTCAACGGCACCCCATCGATAACAATCAGCGGATCATTACTCGCGGTAAGTGAAGCACCACCCCTTATGCGGATTGTGCTGCCCGCGCCTGGCGCGCCGCCATTTGGTGTAATGGTAACACCCGGTACCTTGCCCGCAATTAACTGCTCGGGTGTGGTAATGCTGCCTTTCTGAAAATCCTTGGACGTAACCGTAGAAATGGCGCCCGTTACACTCTTTTTTTGCTGGCTGCCGTAACCTATAATCACCACCTCGTTTAAGGCTGAGGCAGCCGCAGGTTTCAGGTTAATAGTTACGCCTTCGCTACCGGCGTTAAAGCTTTGCGAAAGTTGCTGGTATCCTAAAAATGTAACTGTAACGGCATTAGCACCCGCGGGCAAACCTGTTAACTTAAATTTGCCGTTTACATCAGTAGCTGTTGAGCGTGTACCTGCCGTTACAGAAGCGCCCGGCAGCGGCTGGCCTTTTTCATCGAGCACCTGCCCGCTAATACTGCCGGTTTGCGCGAACGCAAAATTTACGGCCATAGCAAACAAGAGCAACAAAGTTGTTCGTAAATAAAAATTTCTCATTTAAAAATGGTTTATTGGTAATGCGACGTTTATAATCGGACTACAATAATAGCCGGATGTTAGTGCTTGACGTTTGTTCAAATCATCATAATAATTGTTCGTTTTAACTTAGTTTGAACTAAAACCAGGCTTTTTGTATAACATTAGTCTAACGTCAGCATAATATTAAGCGCGATTACCGTCAACCGGACATATTTAAAAGAATGTTACCTAAATTTAGCCCGTTATAAAATCTGAATGCCCTCAATCCTTTGTAGAAAATTAATTACCGGTGCCATGTACATTATATGTACCTGGCTGTTTTTAACGCTGGCGGGTACCGTTAAAGCGCAGGATATGGTATTTGATCACATCGGCAACAACGAAGGGTTATCAAACAGTACCATACAGGCCATCATTCAGGATAAACGGGGTTTTATGTGGATAGGCACGCGTGACGGCCTTAACCTGTATGACGGGCGGCAGATCACCGTGTTCAGAAACGTGCCGGGCAGGCTGAACTCGCTTAGCGACAATTTTATTACCTGTTTATATACCGACCGCGAAAATAACCTCTGGGTGGGTACCAGCAACGGACTTAATCAATACAACAACCGCCTACGCACGTTTACGGCTTATGTAGGTAAAGATCAGCCGGGCGTTGCCTTACACGGAAACCGGGTGAATGCCATATTTGAAGATGCACAAAAGCGCCTTTGGATTGGCACTAACGCCGGGCTTAACCTGATGAATCGATCAAGCGGTACATTCAAACTGATGTATACCGGAGGCGCCGTAAATTGCATCTCTCAGGATAGTGAAAAAAATGTCTGGCTCGGCACCGAACGCGGACTCGTCAATTATACCGCCAAAGGCAAGCCGATCTTCAATACCGCGGTCAGCAGCATACAACAGGACGGTAACGGCAATTTATGGCTTGCTACAGAAAGTAATGGATTGATCAGTTATAACATAGCCAAAAACAAACCTACTTTTTACCGCCATAGCGATGCCGACCCGAATAGCTTGGGCAGCGACCTGATATTGGCCTTGCTTGCCGATAAAAGGGGCCAAATTTGGGTGGGTACCATAAACGGCGGACTTAACATTTTTGATCCCTCGACAAAGGGATTTAAAAAGTACACCTATCGCGCAGGATTTGAAGATGGTTTATCGCAGCGTACCATAAGTGCCCTGTTTGAGGACAGGCAGGGCAACTATTGGATAGGCACCCACCGCGGCGGCGTAAATGTATACTCACCAAAGGCCCGTAAGTTCAAGGTTTACCGGCAGCAACCATCAGGCAAGGGGCTTAGCTACAATGATGTAAAGTGCTTTGAGCAAGACCACCTTGGCCGTATATGGATTGGTACTGACGGTGGCGGGTTAAACCTGTTTGATAAGGCAAGCAACACCTTCAGGGTTTACAATAATAAGGTTAATGACAATAGCAGCCTTGGATCTGACGCGGTGCTCGACCTGACCGAGGACAAGCAAAACCGGGTGTGGATAGCTACCTGGGGCGGCGGTCTAAATTTATTTAATCCGCAAACACAAGGCTTCACAAGATTCATGAACAAAACGGGCGACGCTACGTCGTTATCATCAAACTTTGTACAAAAGGTTTACCAGGACAGGGAGGGCAAGCTTTGGGTAGGTACCTATTTTGGCGGTTTAAATATTTTTCAACCGGAGAGTGGCATATTCACCCGGGTAACGAAAGGCACCGGAAACTCCGTTTTAAGCGGCAGCAATATTGTAACCATAAATGAAGATGCCTATACTGACCTGTGGATTGGTACAGATGACGGCGGCTTGAACCGTTATCAAAAAAAGAGCGGCACCTTTAAGCACTATTTTACGCAAGGATCGCGCATGCCCGATATACGGGTAATATTTTCTGACAGTAAAAAAAGATTATGGGTTGGCCACTCGGGCTTGTATGTATTCGATAGAAAGGCTGATACATTTCGCGTTGTTACCAAAAACGCCGGGCTCGACCATGTTTTTATAAAAGGGATAACCGAAGACAATAGCGGGCAGCTATGGATATCTACCTCAAACGGATTATTGCGTTTTAACCCCGAAACCAACGCGGCAACCACCTACAATACAGCCGACGGTTTGCAAGCCATGGAATTTGAGGTAAACGCGTTTATGAAAGCCCGCGACGGCGAAATGTATTTTGGTGGCATAAACGGCTTCAATACTTTCTATCCGGATAAGATCAGGGCTAACCCTTACGTGCCGCCTGTATACGTAACCGGTTTCCAGATATTTAATAAAGAGGTTTTTATAGGCCCCGGTACACCACTTAAACAGGATATCAGCATAACTAAAACCCTACGACTGAATTATCAGCAATCAAGTATCTCATTCTCTTTCGCTGCGCTAAATTATATAGCGCCGCAAAACAACCTGTATGCCTATAAGCTTTCGGGCATTGATAAAAATTACGTGTACACCAAGGCCAACAAGGCCATTTATACCAACCTTGACCCGGGCACATACACCTTCCATGTAAAAGCCGCCAATAACGACGGCTTGTGGAATAATAAAGGGGTTAACCTCACCATAGTTATAACGCCGCCATGGTGGCAAACCTGGTGGTTTAAGGTACTGGTAGCGCTGTTTGCCGGGGCAGCGGTGTACATTTTTTTACGCTACAGGCATCAGCAACAACTCAAAAAGCTTGAGGAGCAAAAACGGGAGGAGATACACCAAACCCAGCTTCAGTTTTTTACCAATATATCGCACGAGTTCAGAACGCCGCTGAGCCTCATACTCGGGCCGGTTGAAAACCTCATTAACAGCGATCAGCAAAAACTCGGTACAGAGCTGGCCCAGGCACATGGCACCATTTACCGCAACGCCAAAAGGCTGATGCATTTGGTAAGCGAGCTGATGGATTTCCGTAAGGCCGAATCAGGCGCATTGCGCCTTAAAGTAGCACCGGGTAACATTGGCTTGTTTTTACAGGAAATCACCGGAGAATTTAACAATTGGGCACAGCAAAAAGGAATTGCCTTTAACGTTGATACCGGCACTGTTGGAAAAACGGTTTTGTTTGACAGGCAGGTGCTTGAAAAAATATTGCTTAACCTGATTAACAATGCCCTGAAATACACCAACAATGGCGGCCAGGTATCAGTAAAGTTGCTGTTTGACCTGGACCAGTTTGCCCCGCGTTTTGCCAACGAACTTAAAATTGAAAATGCTTACGCCGGTAAAGCCTACATGTATATTGTGGTGGCGGACACGGGCGTGGGTATTACAGCAGAGTCAATGCCTAACCTTTTTCAACGCTATTACCGCATTACATCTGCCCATCTGGGTTCGGGCATCGGGCTTGCTTTTGTTAAAACGCTAACGCTGCTGCACAAAGGCTACATCAAGGTATACAGCGAACGCAACAGCGGCACCGATATTTTGATAGCGCTGCCTATATCAGAACATGACTATGGTGCCGCGGAGCGCTGGAAGGGGAATACCGATACCGCCGCTGACCTTTTTAGTAATGATGATTATTTTGAATACACCGAAGAAAACGCGATTGAACAAACAGACGATCATGGCGGTAAGCATCATTTAAAAAATATTTTGCTTGTTGATGATAACATCGAGCTACGCAACTTTTTGCAGGATTCGCTGCAAAAACATTTCAGGATAACAGTAGCCGGTAACGGCCGCGAGGGATTGGCCAAAGTGGAAGCGCAAGCCCCTGACCTGATTATTAGCGACGTAATGATGCCCGAAATGGACGGTATGGAATTTTGCCGGCATATTAAACAGGATCAGCATACGATGCATATTCCGTTTATAATGCTCACCGCACGCAACGCGCTTGAAGCGCAGTTAGAGGGAATCGGTTCGGGCGCGGATAGTTATTTGCCAAAGCCGGTAAGCATCAACCTGCTGCTGTTAACCATCAACAATATTTTTAACCGGCAAAGCCGTCTCAAAAACCGTTACACCGAGGATTATGCCGCCGAAGCCAGGGATGCCGCGCGCAACGAAAAAGACCGGCAGTTTATTAATGACCTGATCAGGATTATTGAAAGCCGGATTGCCGATCCCCTGCTGGATGTACAATACCTGTGCGACACACTCAATATGAGCCGCACCAAACTTTATGAGTTAATTAAGCAACTTACCGGTCAATCCATCATTGAGTTTATCCGTACCGTGCGGCTCAATAAAGCGAGGCACATACTTACGCATGAAGAAATATCAATTGCCGAAGTAATATTGCGGGTGGGTATACAAACACAGGCCTATTTTACCAAAGCCTTTAAAAAAGAATTTGGCAAAACCCCTTCCCAATATTTGCAGGAGCTGGACAACAAGGAGTGATTTAATTACTGTTAATTGCGTTACTCCGCAAACTAACGGCTATTAATTTGTAACCTTCGTCTGTGCGCAAAAAATCAAAATGATCCTGCTGTATATCACCGTTTATATGGTAAGTGATCACGATTTTTTTTAACGGGTATTTTCTATATAACGCCGCTCCACAGTCATCAAAATATTTTTCAAACGCTTTTGAGTTGTAATCAAAAATGAACGGGTTAAGACTATCAGTAAACACCTGATATTTGCAGGCAGGGTTATTCAGATTGAGCAAAAGAGGCCTTATAACACTGAATTTATGATCAATGAATTCTTCTTTGATCTTTTTTTCCCATTGCTCACTGTTACCCCAATTGTAAACAGAATCATCGCATAGCTTAAGCAGGTTACCGGGGGTTAAGTTGTTCAGCAATGAATCTTTTAACCATGATTTAAATTCCCTGTCGAAATTTATAAATGAATAATACTCACCGTTTACAGCCTTAAAACTTTCTCTTAACGAATCATTGCTCGGTTTTTTTAAAATAATCAGCGAATACAAATTCAGATCCTCATCATATTTAAAATCGTTTATCAATAATTTATTATGCCTGTTAATCAATACTTCTTTGCCGCCTGTCCACGGGTATTGGTTATGTTCATCTATCCTACTTGCATCGAAAGTGCCACCGCTTTGGGCTATGATTAATCCGTTGGCTACAGGCGTCAGATTATTATATTCCGCCGGGATGGCAACATCTCCGTTTGCGTTGAACATACCTACCTTATGTGTAGCGCTATCCCTGAAACGAATAAAGCCTTCGCTTTCACAGTCGGGCGTATTGTCAAAAACATATAGCTGCTCCTTACCCACCCTTTTGCCCGATTTTGTGAGATAGTATGATGACCATTTGCTGTTTGTACTTTCGGTTACCGCTATAATATTATTGAATTTACCTCCGGATGTTAGTCCGGAAAATTTAGGCGCGATCCTGACTTTACCCGCCGAATCTTTAAAACCGATCAAGGTAGAGTCGGCATTCCAAAAGGATACCCAAGTATCTTTATTCTGACCAAAGAGTAAGCAGGGTATGCATAAAATTATGATAAGAGATAATAGTCTGCTTTTCATGAGGTGTAAGATCATTGGTTTTATTATAACAATGTGAAGCTGGTTTTTATTACATGGAAAAGTACGCGAGTTGAATTTTAAGCTCGAAGGGCCTGTAAAGTCATCAAATTATCATCTTAAACGCTGATGACATTATTACGGAACAATCATTCCGAATTGAATATATATTTGCGGAACGATTATTCCAAAAATAGAAATTAAAATCACAATGAAAAAATTAGAGAACAAGGTTGCCGTT
This sequence comes from Mucilaginibacter defluvii, assembly GCF_039543225.1. NCBI lineage: Bacteria > Pseudomonadati > Bacteroidota > Sphingobacteriia > Sphingobacteriales > Sphingobacteriaceae > Mucilaginibacter > Mucilaginibacter defluvii. The sequence continues at coordinate 587,353 of NZ_BAABJI010000001.1, read as the reverse complement.
ATAACCGGAGCTTCGAAAGGTATAGGCGCAGGCATAGCGAAAGACCTGGCAGCCGCTGGTGCAGCCGTTGTAGTAAATTATGCATCATCAAAAGAAGGTGCTGATAAGGTTGTTGCTGAAATAGAAAGCCTTGGCGGCAAAGCCATCGCCGTACAAGGCGACGTAGCCAAAGCCGAGGATGTTGAACGCCTGTTTGCCGAAACCATACAAGCCTATGGCCAGGTTGATATACTGGTAAACAATGCCGGTGTATACAACTTTGGTTCGATTGAAGATTTTGATGCGAACGAGTATCATCGCCAGTTCAACATCAACGTATTGGGCTTATTGCAAGCCAGCCAGGCAGCGGTTAAAAGCTTCGGCGAGAGTGGTGGCAGCATCATCAACATCGGCTCAACCATTACCAACCTGAATATGCCGGGCAGTGTAATTTATACCGCTACCAAAAGCGCTGTTGAAGCGATTACCAAAGTACTTTCAAAAGAGCTTGGCCCTAAAAACATCCGCGTTAACTCCATCAACCCAGGTATGGTTGAAACCGAAGGCACCCATACTGCAGGTTTGATCGGTAGCGATATGCACCACGAAGTTACAAAAACCACACCGCTCGGTCGTATCGGTCAGCCGGATGATATTGCACCTGTTGCCGTATTCCTGGCATCAGACGATTCACGTTGGTTAACCGGCGAAATATTAATAGTTAGCGGCGGCGTACGCTAAACAGCGGCAGCCGTAAAACAGGTTATATATACGGCTGTTAAACATTTAATATAAAAATAAATTAGCTTTGCCCATTAAAGGGCAAAGCTTTTTCGGTTATGGCACGTAGTAAAGATTTTGATGAAGAAGAGGTATTAAAAAAAGCCGTATGCACATTTTGGCATAAGGGGTACAATGCTACATCTATGCAGGATTTGGTGGATGCCCTGGGCATAAGCCGCTCGAGCCTGTACGATACCTATGGCGATAAGCACACGCTTTATATAAAGGCGCTTGAGCATTACCAAAACGCGGGTGGTAAACACATGTGCGATATAGCTAACAGCCCGGTACCTGCCAGGCAAGCCATCCGCCAGATGCTGGAGTACACCGCAACCGCGCTTTTAAGCGACGAGCAACAAAAGGGCTGTTTTATGGTGAATGCCGAGGTAGAGGTTGCTCCGCATGATACAGAGGTCCGAGATATTGTTTGCAAAACCGAGCAGCGCACTGAGGAGAGCTTTTACATCGCTATAAAAAAAGGGCAGGAACGCGGCGAGATTACCAGTAAACAGGATGCAAGGGCGCTGGCCCGCTTTTTATACAACGCCGTTAAGGGCATACAAGTGCTGGCAAAATCAAGTACCGACAAGGCGTTTTTTGACGATATTATCAATACCACCCTCTCTGTATTGGATTGATCCTGCTTAAAATGTTAATTTGCGCTATGAGCAACTTAAAAGAAGCATTCCGGTTATTTGACGAATATAACATGCACGACCCGCGTACACTGGAATGGGACAGCACTACTTACCCGGTTGAGTATGCTTATGCTTTACGATTGTATGATTGGGTACTAAAATTACAGCCTGAGGCCGGTGAGGAACTGCTTTTAGCATCGCGCAGCCAGCACATTGGCCGCTGGGAGATGCCCCGCGAGAGTTATCCCGAAGGGCGTGAACCATACTTGAAATGGCGTAAAGACCTTGCTCAGCATCATGCTACTGTTACCGCCCAGCTAATGCAGCAGGCCGGTTATAGCGACGAACAAATTGCCCGTGTGAGCGAAATCATCCTAAAGAAACGTATTAAGGTTGACGCGGATGTACAAACCATGGAGAACGCGCTCTGCCTTGTTTTCCTTGAATATCAGTATGAAGATTTCCGAAAAAAATACGAGGGCGACCCGGATAAGATGGTGAACATCCTGTACAAATCTCTTTTAAAGATGGATGCGCACGGCCATGCCTTTGCCCTGCAACTGCCTTACTCTGATGGTGGCCTGGAGCTGATTAAACAGGCATTGACCCGCATGGCTAAATAAACCAACTTATATTTTATCTAACGCTTTACGCCTGCCCTTGCCGTTACTTTTAAACTGGCTTGGCGTTAAACCGGTAACCGCTTTAAACTGTGCGGAAAGGTGCGCGCTGCTACTGTATCCCATTTTCCATGCAATCTCGTTCAGGTTGAGTTCGCCGTATTCAAGCAGCTCCTTTACCTTTTCAATTTTTTGCTGGATGATAAATTTTTCGATGGTGGTATCTTCACTGTCCGAAAACTGGCGGCTAAGTTGTCCGTAATCCTTATGCAAATGATCAGCCAGGTAAGCCGAAAAGTTTACCTGCTGCTCGGCTAGGTCGCTATGGTGCACCTTTTCAATGATCAGGTTTTTAATGCGTTCAACCAGTTTGTCCTTCTCGTTATCTATCAGCTCAAAACCTAATACTTTTAATGCGGATGCAATGGCAGCAAGCGCGGCAGCATCCGGTTCGGGCTGTACGGTAGCACTGCCCAGGTCAATATCAGTAACCGCAAAGCCCAGGCTTTCCAGTTGCTGCCGAACAACGAGGATGCAGCGATCACAAACCATATTTTTAATGTGCAGCACCATGCTTAATTTAAATGCTTTCGGCCTGATAGCCTTTTTCTTTAAGAGCGGCTATAATGGCTTGCTCGGATAGCGTATCATCACTGTTTATGGTCAGCACCTTTTCGGGCGTGGCTACATCTACCTGCCAGTCTTTAACACCTTTAAGGCTGTTTAACGCAGGGGTTACAGCAGCTATACAGCCACCGCATTTTATATTGGTTTTGAATTTTAGCGTTTCCATATATGTTGAATAACAAAATTAAATATAGAGTTTTGAAAATTTTAACCGCAGGCTATTGCTCACTACCGATACCGAACTTAAAGCCATGGCAGCACCCGCTATCATCGGGTTAAGTAAAAAACCGTTAACCGGGTATAGTATACCGGCGGCTATGGGTATGCCGATCAGGTTATAAATAAATGCCCAAAACAGGTTTTGCCGTATGGCTTTCACCGTTAAGCGTGATAATCTCAGAGCCTTTGGCACCTGCCTAAGATCAGACGATACAAGGGTTATTTTAGCTACATCCATGGCAATATCGGTGCCTTTACCCATGGCTATGCTTACATCAGCCTGCGCCAGCGCCTGGCTGTCATTAATTCCATCGCCCGCCATGGCTACAATTTTACCCTGCTGTTGCAATTGTTTTATAAAACCGGCTTTATCTGATGGCAATACATCAGCCTGGTAATGTTTAATACCGGCCTGCCTAGCAATGGCGGCTGCGGTTTGCTGGTTATCGCCGGTAAGCATGTATACCTCAATGCCCTGCCGGGTTAGTTGCTGGATCGCCTCAGCCGATCCGTCCTTTATAACATCGCTGATAGCAGCAATGGCCAGCACCTGCCTGCCATCAGCAAAGTAGATAACGGTTTTGGCATCATCCTTAAAACGGGCTATAGCCTCGTCCAGGTCAGCCGGCACAACGATCTGTTTTTCGGCTACCAGTTTATGACTGCCTGCATAATACGTTACGCCGTTATATGCTGCCTGTACACCACGACCGGTTATGCTCTCAAAAGTATCAAGCTTAATAGTTGAAGAATCTTTCAAATCATCAAACGCCACAATAGCTCCGGCTAAGGGGTGTTCGGATTGCTTCTCCAAGCTAAGAAAGATGCTTTTAAAGATTGAGATATTATCCGAAACGGCATCGCTCCATAACAACTCGCTCACCTCGGGTTTACCTACGGTGAGGGTACCTGTTTTATCAAATACGATAGCGTTTACCTTGTGACCTTGTTCAAGCGCCTCGGCATCTTTTATTAAAATACCTTCTTCGGCACCTTTGCCTACGCCCACCATAATAGCGGTTGGCGTGGCTAAACCCAACGCGCAGGGGCAGGCAATAACAAGCACGGTAACCAAGGCCATTAAGCCATGCGTTAAGGCGTGCTGCCCACCAGCTATCAGCCAAACAGCAAAACTTAACAGGGCAATGCCAATTACCACGGGCACAAATATGCCCGCGATTTTATCAACCAGTTTTTGTACTGGCGCTTTTGAGCCCTGGGCATCCTGCACCATTTTTATGATGTGCGCCAGCATGGTATCGCCCCCTACCTTTTCGGCCCGGAAACGGAAGCTGCCTTTTTGGTTGATGGTACCGGCCAGCACCTTATCGCCTGTTTGTTTTTCAACCGGCACCGGCTCCCCGCTGACCATGCTTTCGTCAATAAAAGAATTGCCATCGGTCACCGTGCCATCCACCGCTACCTTTTCGCCGGGTTTAACCATGATGATGTCGCCAACATTCACTTCGGCAAGCGGCTGTACAACCTCTGCCTCATTCTTTAACACTATAACCGTATTGGGTTGCAAGCCCATCAGTTTTTTTATGGCCGATGAGGTGTTCGATTTGGCTTTTTCTTCCAGCAGTTTACCCAGCATAATAAACACGATAACTACCGAAGCAGCCTCATAATACACATGCGGATGTAAACCCTGCCTGTGCCAAAACTCAGGATAAAAAGTATTGAACAGGCTGAATAGAAAAGCGATGCCGGTGCTCATGGCCACCAGCGTATCCATATTAGCTTTGCCGTGCGATGCCTGCTTAAACGCGTTCACAAAAAATGCGCGACCAGCCACAAACAACACCGGCGCGCTTAGCACCAGCATAATGTAATTGGCATACGGCATATCCATCAAAAACATACCGATTACCACCACAGGCAATGTTAATATAGCCGCGTAAATAAAATTATTTTTCAGTTTTTTATAATGATCCTGCCGCGCTTCGGCCTGCTTTTCGGTCGCGTTCTCGGTATCTACTATCAGGTCGTACCCGATGGATTGAACCGCCTTTTGCATGGCTACAGGGTTTACCTCGGCATCGTTATAAGTAACCTTGAGGGTTTGGGCGGCATAATTTACGGCAGCTTCCTTAACACCTTGCTGCGCGCCTACCATGCTTTCAACACTGCCTGCACAGACCGCACAACTCATGCCCGTTACCGGGAAGGTTTGTGTTTTTAAACTATGTGCCGCCATAATGATCATTAATTTATATTACAAATTTACCCATAGCAATGCGCTCATCTCTTACATCATTATGTAAAAGATTTATAGAATTATCATACCATATACAAAAGCACAAACAGCAAATATCCAATCCTACCGGCATCAGGAATGCCCGGAGCAGCACAAGCCTTGCCAAAGCACGACCTTTCACCGGGCAGGACGTAGCCGGCAGTTTATTCGCTGTTGTTTTTTATTGGCGCTCATGAGATCGCTACGCTAAGGCTTCTTTGGTTACTTTCTTTTTTCTGCAAAAAAGAAAGTGACAACCACTAACGCTCGGGTCAGTACATCCCTGTGCTCATTAGCAATGATGGTGCTTTTATCAGGATATTTGTGCTTGATACGTCGTCAGTCTGCTCTTGGGCGCAGGGCCCAGTTACTTTGTCTTAGACACAAAGTAACCAAAAGTCAAGCCGGAAAAAACCTTCCACCCACAGGCCATACTCCTTGGCCCGGTTTTCCGGCAGCCCTATACTCGTTTTCTTAGTAGAAAAGTTCTTTAAATACCTTTTAAGAGGGCTGAGATGAGGTACTAAGATAATTAACGGCTACTAACAGCTAATTTAAGCGACAAAACCACTTACTTCATTAACTACATTGGTCGGTTTAAACTTAGCTTGATTTATATATGCCGCGTAGCGCCTGCCTGTTGCTGATACTGATGCTGTTTGCTTATCCATTATTTGCGCAGCCTAATGCCGCGCAGCAGCCGGGTAACGGCAACCCGATCATCCCCGGCTACTTTGCCGACCCGACCGTTAAAAAATTTGGCGACACCTATTACATTTACGCCACTACCGATGGCAATGGCGGCGGCCACGGCCCATCGCAGGTATGGACATCAAAGGATTTTGTGAACTGGATCATGCACGACATGAACTGGCCAACCACCAAATTCATCTGGGCGCCCGATGTTACTTTGGGTAATGATGGTAAATACTACATGTACTACTGCCAGCCCGTTGAAATTTTTGGTGCATGGAGTAATACCCCTGTCGGCCCCTGGACACCGTTGAACGCGGACAATATATCCATCGTATCAAACTTAATGGTACCCAACGTAATCACGCTGGATGGGCAAACCTTCAGGGATGACGACGGACAGTTTTACATGCACTGGGGTACCTGGGGAATATACCCCAACAGCGGCGCGGGCGTTGGCAGGCTTAATGCCGATATGAAAACCTTTTCGGTGCTGGATAAGGTGCCTAACACCATCGCTAAAGATTTTTTTGAAGCGCCGTTCATGTTTAAACGCAAGGGTATCTATTACCTCACCTATTCATCGGGCTATTGCGAAAACGAAACTTACCGTGTGCAATATGTAATGAGCAACAAAGGCCCGATGGGGCCATTCACCTACGGTAAAAACAACCCCATACTTACCACCAATGCCGATGGTACGGTACACGGCCCGGGCCATCAATCTGTTATTGAGGTTAATGGTGAGTATTATATAGTTTACCACCGGCATAACAACCCGCATTCGGGCGGCGGCTTTCACCGGCAGGTTTGTGCCGATAAATTGGTTTTTGATAAAGATGGCAATATTGAAAAAGTAATTCCGACACATACAGGCATCGGCTTTTTGGCTAAAAATACCATCACGGCTCCCGACCTGGCCTACCAAAAACCGGTTACTGCCTCTTCGTTTTACAGTGAGGATTTTAAGCCGGAATTTGCCCTCGATAACAACAACGGCACCCTCTGGAAATCAGGCGGAAATCAATCCCCCGCCTGGCTGCAGGTTGATCTGGGTAAAACCCAAACGGTGAAAACCGTACTCACCCAGTTTGAATATCCTACCTGGTATTATCAATATTTGATTGAATACTCTACGGATGGCAAACAATGGCAAACCTTTGCCGACAGAACTGATAACCTTCAACATGGCAGCCCCATGGTTGATAAAGCAAATGTTAAAGCCCGCTACATCCGGATCACCATATATAACACGGAATACCCCGGCCTGTACAAAGCGATATGGAATGTAAAAGTTTATGGTACCGATCTTGCGCTGCCTCAAAACGACATCATAGCCTCAGCCAAACAACCAGATGTGCAACATCAAGGTATGTTGGTAGATGTGAATGCTGATAAACTGATGCCGGGCGAAGCGGTTAAAAAGTGGGCAAACCAGGGCAAACAGGGCGGCAACTTCACCGCGGGGAGCAATGCCCCGGTAGCAGACATGGTAGCCGGTCGCAAGGCGCTGGTATTTACCGGGAGTGAACGACTGGGATCTGATTTTAAGGTACCCTTATCATTAACCGGTAACAGCAGCTATACCGTATCGGCCTGGATCTATAACCCTGCCATCCAACCGGAAGAGCCTTACCTTACCTGGACCAATGGTGATTACGACCTGAGCAACGCCATATTCGGTTACGGTAGCAGTAAGGATTTTGGCGCGGTGCAGCACTGGGGCTGGGGCGATATCGCTTATATCAACACGCCCGAAGCAGCTAAATGGCATCACATAGCCGTTACCTTTAATGGCAGTATCGAGAAAATTTTTATTGACGGCAAGCCGGATAACAGCGAAGGCAAGATGCTTTTTTTACGCCCGGCCAAAAATATGCTGATCGGCGGGTTGGATGATAGCCGTACCGGGTTTAGCGGGGCTATATCCGCCTTGCAGGTGTATGATTATGCACTTACGGATTCGGCGGTAACAGCCTTGGCATCTGCTATTACTAAAGAGCCTATCGGCTACTACTTCGACGCGTCTAAACTAAATTATGGCCAACTCAACCAATGGGTAAACGAAGGTGCCGCAGGTGGACGATTCTCCGGGAACGCTGACCTCGAAGTTAAAGATGTAGCCGGACGGATGGCAGTTGCAAATATCAAAAGCATCCACCTAAAAAGCGGGCAACCGTTGCCAACCTACACGTTGGGCATGGCTTTTTACGGAGCAATAGACGGTTTTGAAAGATGGCATTATCTAACTATAGCGGCAAACGGCAGCAATACAAAATCATTTGTGGATGGTAAAGAGGTTGCCGCTGGTTCTCCGCTTATCAAAAATGATGATGGATATACCCTTTCATCCGATATAGATATAGATGGCAAGCGTGTGCCTGTTAACAGCATTGCCGAATTGATCATATTTAACGAAACACTTAGCAATAACGAACTGCACTTGCTCAGCACAGCATGGCAGAATAAACTAAGGACACCTTCTAAAGCGCCATTGATAATTGAAAATCCAAAGGCATTAAGTCCGGACATGATTGCCATGCAGGCCGATACCACCGGCAACAGCGGCAGGCAATATTACTTTACCGAAACAACCGGCCATGCCGGTGGGCGATCAAGCGGGTGGACGAACGAATCCTATTTTGTGAACGATGGCCTGCAGCCTAACACCGGTTACAGCTACACCTTAAAAACGCGCGATGCATCGGGCAATATATCCGCAAGTACTAAAGCGTTTAAGTTAACTACATCGGCCAAGAATTTCATTACGCTGCGCGATTATTTTAACAAGCCGCACAACTATTTAACCACCGGCGCAAAGGGCACGGTTTGGGCAGATTTCATCGGCAAAGCCACTCAGCAAACGGCCGATCAAATAGCCGTTGATACCGGCGGCTTGCTGCTTGCATCAACCGACTCAAAATGGGACGGGAATAAGCCTTATGGCCCGTTCCTTTATAAAACCGTTACCGGTAATTTTGTGGCCGAAACTCAGGTTACTGATGTGAGCGGCTTGCGTGAGAAAAAAGTTTCAGGATCAAACGAAGCAGGTTTAATGGTTAGGCTGGCGACAGATAGCTCAGACAAAACCGACGAACTGGTACAGAACGGTATTTTTACCGCATGGAGTGTGGGCAACCTGGTTACTAACCTGCATAACGGCAACCGTATGCAAAGCAATAACCAATCGGGATTTGATTTTTACCCGCACTTGCAGATACAGTGCAGCGGCAACTTGTTTTACCTGCGCGGCAGTAATGATGGTAAACGTTGGAACAACCTGCCCGGCAGCCCGGTACTGCGCCCTGATCTGGATGGTAAACCCCTTCAAATCGGTTTGTATCAGGCCATTTATGGCGGGCGCAGCGCTTATGGCAGATTTAAATATTTTAAACTGGTACAGCCTAAAACAACAACTGCCAGGTAAAACCCGGCAGTTGTTGTTTATTAAATCCCTTCGCTACCCCTAACCGGTGGCTCGGTTTTGAGCAGGTGTTTGATAAAGAAATTCTTTTTACTGCGGCGGCCGTATACACCGCCATCGCTATGGCCCATGCCCGGTATAACCAGCAGCTCAAAATCCTTGTTAGCCTTTATCAACTCATCCGCGAAACGCAGGGTTGATTCAGGCGGAACGTTCTCATCGGCCTCCCCTACGATCAGCATTAAGTTACCTTGAAGTTTGGCTGCATTGGTAATGTTTGATTGCGCGCCATAATGCGGACCAACCGGGTAACCCATCCACTGCTCATTCCACCATTGCTTGTCAATACGGTTATCATGACAACCACAGGCGGCTACGCCCACCTTATAAAATTCCGGGTGAAACAGCAGGCCGCCCGCGGCATTTTGTCCGCCGGCCGAGGTGCCGTATAAACCTACCCTACTTACGTCAACCTGTGGATATTTAGCGGCAAGTGCCTTCATCCACAAAATACGATCCTCAAAACCGGCATCAGCCAGATTTTTCCAGCATACGTCATGAAAAGCCTTTGAGCGGTTTGCCGTACCCATGCCATCTATCTGCACTACAATAAAACCCAGTTGGGCAATGCTCTGCATCTCGTTAACAGCTGCGAAATTTTTGGGTACAAATGAGTCCTGCGGACCGGCGTAGATGTTTTCAATAACCGGGTAGGCCTTGTTCGGATCCATATTGGCCGGGCGATAAACCACACCCCAGATATCCGTTTTACCGTCGCGGGCCTTAGCCACAAAAACCTCTGGCAGTTTAACGCCGGTAGCCAATAATTTTGACAGATCGCCCATTTCTAAATCGGCTATCTTTTTACCTGTGGCGGTATTGCGCAAAGCTACCACGGGCGCTACGTTAACCTGTGAGTAAGCATCGATCATGTACTTTCTATCCGGCGAGTAAGTTACCTGGTGGTTGCCTTTTCCGGGGGTCAGGTCAATTAAGCCCTTGCCGTTAAAACCAATGCGGTAATAGTGTATAAAGTAAGGGTCCTCACCAGCGTTCATGCCGCTGCCTTTAAACCATAACTGCCTTTTTTGTACGTCAACACTATCAATATCGCGCAGCACCCAGTTGCCTTTGGTTATCAGTTGTTGCTTGCCGGTAAGTGTATTTACCAGGTAAGCGTGCCGCCAACCATCCTGCTCGGTTACCCATACCGCTTCGTTGGTTTTGGGCAGATAATAGGTAAATATCCGCTGCTCATAAATAAACGTTTTGGTACGTTCATCAATAATATTACGCGTTTTTCCGGTTTGGCAATCCACCTCTATCAGCCTGAAACGCTGATGCCCGCGGTCAACCTTCTCAAAAGTAAAGTATCGGCTATTACCTTCGCGGAAGTGTAGTTCTGGCGCGCCAAAAAAGTCTATCTTATCGGCCTCAACCTTCAGTTGCTTTTTTGTTTTTACGTTGAAAATAAAAGGCTCATAGCTGGTAAAATCATCACCGGGTTGGGCATAATCATGGCTGCGTAACTGGCCGCGGGTGGTGCCCTCAACCGAACTCAGCACATAATAAACATCCTTTATTTTCTTATAGGTGACACGATAGCCAATGATATACTTCCCGTCAGGCGACCAAGCAAACTCGTTATAAGGCACCTCAGACGTTCCGTCGGTACTTAAAGCAATCTCTTCGCCGGAGTTTTTATTTTTTATGACCAGATTGCCTTTCTTTTGCGTCGCCGTCCATTGCCTGTCTGGCGATACCGAATCGGTATAAAAACCACTCCAGCGGTACCGGCGGCGTTGCAGCGGGCGATTAGGGTTATAAGCCTGCTGGTCGGGCTTGGTAGTTTTTTCAGCCTTATAGTTTTTAAGATCACATTTCAGCCAGTCGGCACCGCTTTTAAAGGTTATGCTACCATTATCATTACTAAAAAACATATCGCTTATCCAAAGCCTTTTACCGTCAACCTTTTTATCAGTCACCTTTTCAATGGCCTTGGCCAGGCGTTCCTGGTCAAATGCTTTTTGCTTTTTGCCTGTAGCGGCATCAACAATATAGTATTCGACCTCGCGGTTATCAAGCGATTTCCTGTACCAAAAACGATCTCCGGATGGTTGCCAGTTTGGATTTACATTGGCTACTACGGCTATATTTTTCAGCGCGGTATCTAATGCGTTAGCCTGCCTGAATGATTGCAGCACCTGCTGCTGCGTAGGCATGTAAGGCACGTTTTTTTGCTGCTGCGCCCATGCGGTTTGAAACATAAGCGCCGTTGCGGCAAAACAGGGTATTAGTGATCGGATGTTCATCTGTTTAAATACTTGTTCAGGGAAATTTGGCAGTAAATTACGATACTCGTGCAGTAAAACATAACTTATAGGCGCAGTGGTTAAAATCCGAAAATCATCAGGTAATATTCTATCCTGCTTTGTTATATTGCTGTTACAAAGCGGCATTTGCAAAATGTATATTTCACATTAATGCCTTATTTTAGCCGGATGGAGAATGCGGATTTCAGGCCCGAACTGCGCACGGTAAACGTTACCCGTTACGTTACACCGCTGCGCGAGGGCGGCTCGCTGCCGGCCATTGCCGAGGCCGACGATGATTTTTTATATGTACTCAAATTTAGGGGTGCCGGGCAGGGCGTTAAGGCACTGATTGCCGAGCTAATAGGCTGCGAGATTGCCCGTCTGCTGGGTTTCAGGGTGCCCGAGCTGGTATTCGCTAACCTGGACACAGCCTTTGGACGGTCAGAACCCGACGAGGAGATACAGGATTTGCTGAAAGCCAGCGTTGGCCTTAACCTGGCGCTGCATTACCTGTCGGGCGCTATCACGTTCGACCCGGTGGTTACCCGCCTGGATGAACAGTTGGCTTCGCGCATTGTATGGCTGGATGCCCTGCTGACCAATGTTGACCGTACCCCGCGCAACACCAACATGCTGGTTTGGCATAAGGAGTTGTGGCTGATAGATCATGGCGCATCGTTATACTTTCACCACTCGTGGGATAATTGGCAGGAAATGTCGCTTCGCCCGTTTACGCAGATAAAAGACCATGTGCTGCTGCCGTTGGCCACACAAATTGAGCAGGCCGACGCCGATTTTAAGGCCATCCTGACCAATGAGCGCATCCGCAGCATAGTTGACCTGATACCGCTTAGCTGGCTGGGTAATGAGGAGCCCGAAGCGCGCAGGGATGTTTATTATGAGTTTTTGATCCGCCGCATTGCCGCGTCGGAAGTTTTTGTAAAGGAGGTACAGCATGCCCGAGCCGCAACTGTTTGAGTATGCCGTAGTGCGTGTTGTACCCAGGGTAGAGCGCGAGGAATTTATAAACGTAGGGGTAATATTGTATTGCCCAAAGCAAAAATACCTGGGTTTTGAGTACAAGCTGGATGCCGACCGGCTGAAAGCCCTGTACAGCGACCTCGATATTGACGAGTTGAAGCATCACTTTGCCGCCTTTGAGCAGATCAGCCTGGGCAGTAAAGCCGGGGGGCCTATCGGTACGCTGGATGTAGCATCACGTTTCAGGTGGTTAACGGCTACCCGCAGCACGGTGGTACAATCATCAAAAACACACCCCGGTTTATGCGATGGTGACCCGGCGCAAAAGTTGAAGTTGTTGTTTGAGAAATTGGTTTTGTAATAACTGATCTTATCAATAAAACAGCAATAAATAATTTAATTATACATGATTTGCTTGAAAACAAATTATAATCACAGCTCTAAAACAACAAAATGAAAAACCTTATCACTGCACTTTTATTTACATTGTTTGCTGCTACGGCTTTCGGACAAACTGAATTAGATAAGAAATTATTTCAAGCTGTATCCGACGGCGATTCAGCACGCGTTGAGAAATATCTAAAAGAAGGGGCCGATCCTAACGTACAAAAAGGTGTTGGTTTTTTAAAAATGAGTCAGCTTATAATAGCTGTTCAAAAAAAGCACGTAAAAATAGTTAAGCTGCTTGTGGACAACAAAGCAGATGTCAACTTTAAAGATGCTTTTAAAACCACGTCTCTCATGTACGCCGCACACAGTGGCAATCTGGAAATAGCGACGTATTTGATAACACACGGCGCTGATATAAATGCCAATGACGAGCAGGGAAATAGTGTATTATCTGCTGCTAAAGAAAGTAAAAATCCGGAAATGATTACCTTAATTGAAAGTTCAATCAATAAAAAGGTTTCTGATAAATAGCTGTATGTATAGCACTAATTACTACGATACCTTCATCCAGGTAGCCGACGATTGCCCGGTTACAGCGGCCGATGTTCCGCCGGTAAAGGGCGATAACAAATCAATAGCCAATATCCAGTTTGATATGATGGCGCATCATCCGTATGAGTTTACTTCGGACGATGTGGTATTTGAGGCTTATGCGTTGAAAAATAACATCAGCGGAGCAGAAAAGCAGGCGGCGCGTGAGCAATACTTTTCGAAAGGTCAGGCTTGTTTGCGTGCGTCTACATTGGCTAAGCGTTACGGCTGGGGTATTCATAGCAACGCGGAAGGGAAGGTGGCCATTTATGGTTTGGGCAGCGATGAATATGAACAATACAGCCATAACAAGCAGCTTAAACAGTTAAAGGCCATGCGCTCGAAAAAGGCCTGATTTTTCCACATCATCCTATGAAACAAATTATTGAATGCGTACCTAACTTTAGCGAGGGCATTAATGCCGATACCATTGCCGCGATAGCCAATACCATCAGCAGTGTTGAGGGTGTACACCTGCTTAATGTTGACCCGGGGCATGATGCCAACCGCACGGTGATCACCTTTGCGGGCGAGCCGCGGGCCGTAGTTGATGCTGCCTTTTCCGCCATTAAAACCGCAGGCGAACTGATTGATATGCGCACCCAAAAAGGCGAGCATCCGCGTATGGGCGCTACCGATGTTTGTCCGCTGGTACCGGTACGCGGCATTACCATGGATGAGGTGGTACAATACGCCGATAAGTTGGCCCGCCGGGTTGGCGATGAGTTACAGATACCGGTTTACCTGTACGAAAATTCGCAGACCGATAAGCGCCGGAGCAACCTGTCCATCATCCGCTCCGGCGAGTACGAAGATTTTTTTGAGAAGATACACCAGCCCGGCTGGCAGCCTGATTATGGCCCTGCCGAAATGGATGCCAAACGCGGGGCAACGGTTATTGGTGCGCGCAATTACCTGGTGGCTTATAACATTACGCTTGGTACTACATCTGTAGATATCGCAAAAAAAATTGCTTATGCCGTGCGCGAGAGCGGTTATAAGGGCACGCCAGGCAGCCTTAAGTTTGTAAAGGCCATTGGCTGGTATATGGATGAATATAATGCCGCGCAGGTATCTATGAACCTCACCAATATTGAACGCACCCCGGTTCATTTAGTATTTGAGGAAGTGCGCAGGCAAGCCCAAAAGCTCGGTGCGGAAGTTACGGGCAGCGAACTGATCGGCCTGATACCGCTTACCTGCCTGCTTGAAGCGGGTAAGTATTACCAGGGTAAACGGGAATTAAATTATAACCAAAACGAAACTTCGCTCGTACAAACGGCCGTAAACGAATTGATGTTGGGCGCGTTGGGCGAATTTGATGTGAACCGGAGAGTAATTGAGTACATTTTAGAAATCTGAAAAACCTCGCAACTCTTGTGTTACAATTTAAACAACAGTTGAATATTATTTTGAATTCCTGATTGTTTGTTTTAAATTCGGTAATCACCTAAAGATTAATGAGGCTATCTATTAAACATGTAACACAGCTTGCGCTTTTAATTGTGTTATTTGTAACATGCTCACCCGCCGAAGCCCAGGTTCGTAAAACAAAGAAAATCAACCTTAAACTTAAAACAAGCGGCCAATACGCCGTTTTTGATAGCATTTTAAATGCCGCCAACGTAAGGTTTACTCCGCCTAAGGGCTTCAGGGAAATACCCGCCTTAAATAACGAAGACTTTACTTTTGACTACGCAATGGATATACCGGGCCAGGAGTTTGAAGTTTGGTACCAGGTGCGTTCGCAAAAGCAAAACTGGGCGAGTTACGAGCGTTTTAAAACCGACGAGCAATTAAAGCTGGCCAATCCCGATTCGATTTACCGGGATATCGCACGTGCGCACGCTATTGCTTTTACAGGTCAGCGTGACGCTTTCGCACGTGTGCTGCCCCCTGCCGCGTTAAAGCGTTACAATGCTGATGCAGGCCGATCGTATGTATTAACGCTTGAGGACATGCCCGAAACCAGGCATTACCAGTACGCCTTGCTGATTGCGTTACAAAAGTTTCATACCGGTACTATACTGATGGTTTTCTTTACCAACCAAAAGGACCCGGAATTTTACAAGAACGTAGAGCGCGCGGGCAGCAGCCTCAAATTCAAGGCTATACCGCCAAATGTTAATAAGTTAGTAGATTAAAGTCGCGGTAACTCTTCCGAAATTTTATTTTTGTTGTTACCGGGTGTATTTTTGCACCCTGATAAACTATGTTTACAAATGGCTGAACCGAATTATAGTGAAGATAGCATACGCTCCCTCGACTGGAAAGAGCACATACGCCTGCGCCCGGGCATGTACATTGGCAAGCTGGGCGATGGCTCAGCGTATGACGATGGCATATATGTATTGCTGAAGGAGATTGTAGATAACTCGATTGACGAATTTGTGATGGGCAGCGGCCGCACTATTGAGATAAACATGAGCGACCATAAGGTTAGCGTGCGCGACTATGGCCGTGGTATACCGCTGGGTAAAGTGATCGACTGCGTTTCAAAAATAAATACCGGCGGTAAATATGATAGTAAAGCCTTCCAAAAATCGGTAGGTTTGAACGGTGTGGGTACCAAGGCGGTTAATGCCCTGTCTACCGCTTTTACTGTACAATCATACCGCGACGGGCGTACTAAGATAGCCGAGTTTGCCAAGGGCGAAATTGTTCGTGACGAGCCTGAAAAGGAAACTACACAGCGTAACGGTACCGCCATCAACTTTATGCCTGATGATACCATTTTCAGGCATTACCGCTTTATACCGGAGTTTGTGGAGAACATGATATGGAACTATGTTTACCTTAACTCGGGCCTTACCATTAACTTTAACGGTCAAAAATATTTCTCGGAACGCGGGTTGCATGACCTGCTTAGCCGGCACACTAATCCTGACACCTTACGCTACCCGATCATCCACCTGAAGGGTGAAGATATAGAGATAGCCATGACGCACGGGCAGCAGTACGGCGAGGAATACTATTCGTTTGTTAACGGCCAGCATACCACGCAGGGCGGTACACACCAGGCCGCCTTTCGCGAGGCGGTGGTAAAAACCATCCGTGAGTACTATAAAAAGGAATTCGACGCGGCCGATGTGCGTGCATCTATAGTAGCGGCGATTGCCATTAAGGTGCAGGAGCCGGTATTCGAGTCGCAAACCAAAACCAAGCTGGGCTCACAGAACGTTGGTCCGGACGGCCCGTCAGTGCGCGGTTTTATTAACGACTTTATAAAAAAAGAGCTCGACGATTATTTGCATAAAAATCCGGCCGTTCATGATGAATTATTAAAACGCATTTTGCAATCAGAGCGTGAGCGTAAGGATATAGCCGGTATTAAAAAGCTGGCTAACGAGCGAGCCAAAAAAGCATCGTTACACAACCGTAAACTACGCGATTGTAAAGTACATTTTGACGATAACCACGAGCGCAAACAGGAAACCACGCTATTCATTACCGAGGGTGACTCGGCAAGCGGATCCATCACCAAATCGCGCGATGTAATGACGCAGGCCGTATTTAGTCTTAAAGGTAAGCCGCTCAACTGCTTCGGCCTAACCAAAAAAGTAGTTTATGAGAATGAAGAGTTCAACCTGCTACAGCATGCCCTGAATATAGAGGACGGTATTGATAACCTGCGCTACAACAACATTGTGATAGCTACCGATGCCGATGTGGACGGTATGCATATCCGCCTGCTGCTGATGACCTTCTTTTTGCAGTTCTTCCCCGACTTGGTTAAGGCCGGGCACGTATCTATACTGCAAACACCGCTTTTTCGCGTGCGCAATAAAAAGGAAACTATTTATTGTTACAGCGATGAAGAGCGCCGCAATGCCATTGCCAAATTGGGCAATAAGCCCGAAATAACCCGATTTAAAGGTTTGGGTGAAATATCGCCGGAAGAATTCGGTTTATTCATCGGGAAGGATATCCGCCTTGACCCGGTTATCCTGAAAGATGCCAACATTAAAGGTTTGCTGGAGTACTTTATGGGTAAAAACACACCGGCACGTCAGCAGCACATCGTACAAAATCTGCGTGTTGAAAAGGATGACGAAAGTATTAATCCGCTTGTAGCCGAAGCTGAATTAGCTTTAGCGGTTTAATCTGAAAGTTGTAGCATAAAAACAAATGCCTGCTTAAGTAAAGCAGGCATTTGTTTTTATATCAACCTTTTCACTTTCGTATCAGGTGTTATTTTAAGGTTATCAAGTCCGCTTATCAGGTTTAGTCCGGGTGTTTTACCTTTTTCAAGGGTTCCCCGACTGTCATCTACACCTAAAAACTTCGCCCCATTTATGGTGGCCCATTGTAACAGGCGTTCCAGGCTTATTTGCGGATAGTGTTGCTGTATGGTCAGCATCTCTGACAAAATAGAAAGCGTATGGTTTGAGGCCATGCTATCGGTACCTAAGGTAATGTTGAAGCCCTGGTCAATAAACAGGTTGATCTTCGGTAAACGCTTTTCAATATAAAGGTTGGCATTAGGGCAAAAGCACCAGTTCACCATTTTATCAAAACGCTTAACAAAGTATATATCCTTCAGGTTGGTACAGGTGTTATGTACCAGCAAAATATCCTGGTTATTGCTCAACAGCGGAATGATGGATTGAATGGAATTTCGCGCCTGCGGCTTAAAATATTCAATATCTATTTCTAAAAACTTATACAGATCATTAAACGCGCCGAGCTTATAACGATAAAACTTGTTCTCATCCTCGCACTCCTGATTATGTATGCTGATCAGGTTCTTGCCGGTATCACTGTGTTTTTTTATCAGCCGGAATAACTCCTTTGAAACCGAATACGGCGCATGTGGTGTGATGGACGCGGAAAGCGGCCTGAACGTGTCGAGCGTTTGCAGCGCCTGGTCAAATACGGCCTGCGCGCGTTCGGGCACAAAGCTCATGGCCTCAACAAAAGTATGGTAATAAATTTTGCTTTGTTTTTTTACCGATGCGGTTACGTCGGTATTTGAAATATCGCCCACGGCAACAATGCCGTTGTTGTACATGATCTCATCGGCAGCAGTGGCGGCATTTACAACTTCCTGCTCATCGGCAGTTACATTCCGGCGCATCGTGATTACTTCCTGCACGAAGTTGACCAAACCACTACCGGGCGCAATGCGGTCCTTCATGTGCGAAAGTTCCAGGTGGCAGTGGGTGTTGATAAACCCGGGGCAAATAACCCCGCTTAACTGTTCTATTTCGCCGGGGATGGTTGAAGGGTCGTTGGTGACGGATAGTATCTTGCCATTATCATCAACAGTAACAATTCCATTTTTTATTGGATCGGCATAAACAGGAAAAACGTAATCGGCTCTAAAACTTTTCATTGATATCTGTTAGCATCTTCTAAAACTTCCCCCTGAACTCCTACTCATTCAATTAATACAATTAACTTTTAGTTGTTGTTTTTTAATCAAATAAAAAGAAATGATTTTACAAAAACACAATAACTTTTAAATTTAAGTACTTTTGTGCCGTGAATACCGCAACTGCAAAAACAGATATCCGAAGCTTGACGCTTAACGCTTTACAGGAACAATTTGTTCTTTTGGGCGAAAAGGGTTTCAGGGCCAAACAAGTTTATGAGTGGCTCTGGAAAAAATCATGCGTTTCATTTGACGAAATGAGCAATATATCAAAAGAACTACGTACCAAGCTTGAGCAGAATTTCACTATCAATAATGTTAAAATTCATACTTCACAACTTAGTGGTGATAAAACTATAAAAAATTCTTTTATTTTACACGATAACCACTTAATTGAGGGTGTATTAATACCCACACCTGAGCGTATGACGGCCTGTGTATCATCGCAAGTAGGCTGCAGCCTTACCTGCAAGTTTTGCGCTACCGGTTATATGGAGCGCAAGCGTAACCTTAACCCCGACGAAATTTACGATCAGGTAGTGCTGATTGATAAACAAGCCCGTGAAAATTATAATCAGCCGCTTAGTAACATTGTTTACATGGGCATGGGCGAGCCGCTGCTTAATTACGCTAATATGATGAAATCCATAGAGAAGATAACATCTGAAGATGGACTGAACATGGCCGCGAAGCGCATCACGGTGTCAACAGCGGGTATCGCTAAAATGATCAGGAAACTGGGCGACGACCAAGTGAAATTTAACCTGGC
Organism: Mucilaginibacter defluvii; assembly: GCF_039543225.1. Classification (NCBI taxonomy): domain Bacteria; kingdom Pseudomonadati; phylum Bacteroidota; class Sphingobacteriia; order Sphingobacteriales; family Sphingobacteriaceae; genus Mucilaginibacter; species Mucilaginibacter defluvii. The sequence goes on along the minus strand of NZ_BAABJI010000001.1, from coordinate 567,711 downwards.
GCTTTCGCTGCATGCCGCTAATGACGAAAAACGCAATACCATAATGCCTATTAACGAGCAAAACTCGCTTAAGGCACTGGCCGACGCGCTTAAATACTACTACGCCAAAACCAAAAACCCGGTAACTTACGAGTATATTATTTTTGACGGCGTGAATGATAACATTCAGGATGCGATGGAACTGGCACGCTTTTGCAAGCACCTGCCCTGCAAGGTTAACATCATTGAGTATAACCCTATCGCTTTTGCCAGCTATATAAATGCCGGCGAAGATAAGGTTGAGGCCTTCGCGGCTTATCTGCGAAAGCAAGGCATCATCACCAACCTGCGCCGCAGCCGTGGCAAAGATATTGACGCTGCCTGCGGACAGCTGGCCATTAAGGAAAAGGAAAAAGCCGTATAAATACATGTGGCTGCGTAATACTTATTTGGCCGATCTGATTTCGCTGATCTTTCCGGAACTGTGCGCGGCCTGTAATACCCGGCTTGTAAAAGGCGAACAGGTTATTTGTACCGTTTGCCGTTTTGATTTACCCTACACCAACTTTCATCAGCAAAAGGAGAATATTGTTGCACGCCAATTTTGGGGTAAGCTTAAAGTTGAAAATGCGTATGCGCTGCTTTATTTTACCAAAGGCGGTAAGGTACAAAACATGGTACACCGCTTTAAGTACGATGGCGAAAAACAGATCGGTGTAACATTAGGCGATATAGCAGGTGAACAGTTAAACGTTGTTAATGAAGCTGATAAGATCGATTACATCATCCCGGTGCCGCTGCATAAAAGCAAGCTGCGCAAACGGGGTTATAATCAGAGCGAACTGTTTGCCGATGGCTTAGCGCAAAGGTTGAACACGTCAGTCGAAATCAATAACCTTATACGTGTTGTAGCTACAGAAACGCAAACACGTAAATCGCGGTTCGCGAGGTTTGAAAACATGCAGCAGGTATTCACTGTGGCCAATGCGGACAGGTTAACCGGCAAGCATGTATTACTTGTTGACGATATTGTAACCACAGGCTCCACGCTCGAAGCCTGCGGTATAGAATTACTTAAGATACCCGGCCTTAAGCTAAGCATTGCCACTATAGCTTACGCTGAGTAAAGCTGATTAATCTTCGTCCTGATCTGTATCGTCGCCAAAATCAAGCGTATATGAGCTTTCTGAAGCGTCATAGGCTTGGCGTGCATTGCTGGTTTCATCAATTTCGCCAAAATCCTCAACGGTATCGTCAAAACCGTTTGAGTGTATATCCTGCTGGCTTGATTGCTCGTCGTTCTGGCTTAACTGGTCGTCTTGCTGTAATTGATCTTCTGGCTCTATCATGATTTCTAATTTAGTGTTTAAATATAACCACGTTACTACTTTGATGTTTTGACAAAGTGCGTAAAGCTGATGTCAATCGGGCAAACGCTTCCATTTTGCTTTGATAAAAAACATGTTTTTATATCGTGGCGAATTAAAAACCAGGTAAAACCCTGTCCGGCTACGATAAACCGTTGGATTGGCATTTAACACATGATGCCCCGGCTTATCCATCTGAATTATAAGCCGCTCAGAACCATAAGGATTTACTGTTGAGATTTTGCCTTTGTAGGTTTTAATTAACCGCTCCTTATCTGTCACAAAAAAATAAACAGAATCGTTCTTTTTAATTTCGAAGCGGAAACTATTGTATTGCCAATCAGCCCATATTCCCGGAAAAAAAGCACGGCCAATTACGTATTCGCCATAATAATCATTACGCGTTAACTTTACTTTTGCGGTAAGTCTTTCTGTTACTAACCCGGCTACAACAGCTAACATAACCCCAATTATTACGATTGCTGACAACTTACCAAACAATGGCTTCTTTGTAAAAAGCCACATTAAGCTAAATATTATCAACAGCGGAATTCCAATGAGTATTAATCCCAGGTTGAAGCCAAAACCCATAATATATTCTACAACAGCCCTTCGTCAGCAAAGCTGAAAAAGCCTTTATCTGTAATAATCAAATGATCGAGCACATTAATATCAAGCATCTTGCCGGCATTAGCTACCTTTTTGGTAAGCTCGATATCCAGCTGACTGGGCTTTAGGTTGCCTGATGGATGATTATGTATCAGGATAATAGCGCTGGCCTGCTGCTGCAAAGCCATGTAAAAGATGATTTTCGGGTCGGCTACCGTGCCCGATATACCGCCCCGGCTCACCAGCTCCTTTGATAATACCTTTGATGAGCGGCTGAGCAACACTATCCAAAATTCCTCGTGGTTAAGATCCATCAGGTGGCGACGCATCAATTTAAATACGTCGTTACTCCCTTTTACCTCTTCGGGCGGTTTACTCTCGGTTTCGTTACGGCGGCGGCCAATCTCAAGGGCGGCTATAATGGAGATCGCCTTGGCCTCCCCTACGCCCTTAAACCGGCACAATTCGGTTATGGATGCTTTGCCCAATTTGTTCAGGTCATTTTCGTAATGGTGAAGTATGCGCTTGCTCAGCTCCACGGCGGATTCATCGCGGCTACCCGAACCTATCAAAATGGCAATCAGCTCGGCGTCGGTAAGCGACCGGCGGCCCTGTCCGCTCAGCTTTTCGCGCGGGCGGTCTTCCTCGGCCCAGGCCTTGATACTGATATGGTTTTGGTAGTCGCTCATAAATGATCCGAATTTATGGAATTTTGCCTGAACCTGAATTATCGTCTGAACTGAATTTTTTAAATTAATGAATAAGCATATTCTTTTAATTCATTAAACCTGGAAATCCCGATCAACGAAAAAAGGGGTAATGCAATGCACTACCCCTTTTCAGTATTGTTTAATAAGTAAAACTTATGCTAAACCGTTAACGAATTTAGTAAGCTTTGATTTATTGTTTGATGCTTTGTTTTTGTGAATAACGTTCTTTTTAGCTAAACGGTCAAGCATAGAAATTACTTTACCTAAAAGTTCTGTTCCTTCAGCTTTAGTAGTTGCACCTCTTAATTTTTTAATTGCATTACGGGTGGTTTTTGCCTGATACCTGTTACGCAGACGCTTCGCAGCATTTGCTCTGATTCTTTTTAATGATGATTTATGATTTGCCATCTTTTATAGCTTGTTATCCTGTATTTTCTAAATTTTAAGAGTGCAAATATACAATCACTTTTTGAATTATACAAAGCCTTTTTAAAAATCATTTTACATTGCATGTTAAAGTTAATCAGCATATTTGGGTATGAAAAAAGCGACGCTAAGCGCGGTTGCCCTTCTAAGCCTGTTTATACTATCGTCATGGGGCTATAACGCCCATCATCGCATCAACCGGATGGCGGTGTATGCCTTACCAAAAGGCATGTTTGCATTTTACAAAGCTAATATTGATTTTATTACCGAGCATGCCATAACGGCCGATAAACGACGGTATGTTGACTCCGCCGAAATACCGCGCCATTTTTTTAATGCCGACCGTTACGGAAAAGCGCCGTTTAAAACTATCCCACGTAAGTGGAAGGATTTTAATAAACGTTATACCCGTGATACCATGCTCAAACACGGCACCCTGCCCTGGACCATACAGCAACGCTACTACTGGCTGGTTAAGGCCTTTAAGGAGCATGATACCACATCTATCCTGCGCAACTCGGCCGACCTGGCGCACTACGTAGCCGATGCGCACGTGCCGTTGCATACAGTACTTAATCATGACGGCCAACTTACCGGGCAGGATGGGATACACGGGCTCTGGGAGAGCCGCCTGCCTGAACTTTTTGCTGATAGATACCGCTACCCTATCAAAAAGGCTAAGTACATCAACAACCCGCTTACACAGGCGTTTGTTATTTGCCAGCGCTCATTCGGTAAAGCCGATAGTGTGTTGCGGTTAGAGCGTTTGCTCAATAAACGTTTCCCTGCTGATAAAAAGTACACGATGGAGAAACGCGGGCAACGAAAAGTAAAGGTATACTCGCCCGAATATTGCCGAGCCTATCATTCCCTTTTAAAAGGCATGGTTGAGCGGCAAATGCGGTCGGCCATGTATGAGGCTGCCAGCTACTGGTTTTCCGCCTGGGTGGATGCCGGGCAGCCTGATTTGAATAAGTTGATTAAGACCTCAGCAACTAAAAATTAGACACTCTTTTTGCTCGACCTGCTTTTAATGGCCGCCCAAATTGGCGGGATGATTGAGAACAGTATGATAGCGAATACTACCAACGTAAAATTCTCTTTCACCACAGGTATATTACCAAAAAAGAAACCGAGGAATAAAAAGCTGACTACCCAGGCAAAACCACCGGTGATGTTATACAAACTGTAACGGCCAAAAGGCATGCTGCCAACGCCCGCCACAAAGGGTGCAATAGTGCGTATAATAGGCAAAAACCTGCTGAAAATAACCGCCTTACCGCCGTGCTTATCAAAAAAGGCTTTGGTTTGCAGGTAGTAATCGAGCTTAAGAATCTTATTATTTTCCTTAAATACCTTGGGGCCTAAATAATTACCCAGCATATAATTTACCGTGTTACCCACAAACGCGGCAACAATGAGCAGTAAGGCTAAAATATAAATATTTAAACCCGTTTGTTCGCCGGCTATTAAGGCGCCTGCTGCAAACAGTAAAGAGTCGCCGGGCAAAAATGGTGTTACAACAAAACCGGTTTCGGCAAAAATGATCAGGAAGAGTATCAGGTAAGTCCAGCCCTGGTAATCATGCGTTATTTGGGCAAGGTGCTTATCAATATGCAGTATAAAATCAATTATGCTTTTTATTACTTCCACAGCGGTAAATTTTGCCGTAAAAATATAAATAAAATCGACTATCTGTTGGTTAAAATACCTGCGCCAAAAGCGGTTGAATCGCTGGCGGCAACAAATGCACGGCCGTAGGCATATATAGTGTACAGCCTGCCATCCTGTATGGTTGTGTTCTCTATTTCTTCAAGCGTGCGGTCGGCAGCGCCAAATGGCTTTATCTTAAAATCATAAATACCTGCCGGTAGTTCTATGAATTGACTTACAGAGTTAAATTTTTGCTGGGGAAAGGCAACTGTTTCATTTGCTGTTAGTATCAGCCCCTGGCTGGCGCCGGTTACTTCGGGTGCCGCGTTTACAAAGCGTATTTTACCACGGCCAACGCGAGGTGTGGTGCTGGTATCAACCGTAAACAAATAGCCCAGGGTATTTTGCGCACGCGACCCGGTTATAAATAGCGAATACTTAGTTTCACGTTTAAGGTTGGTACTATCTATTTTAAGTAAGTTAACTACATTACCTGTAGATGCCGAACGTATTTGAAAGGGAGTATCAATGGTATTCAGCCCAAAATACCCAGATGGCGTTGGGTACCTGTAAGTGTTATTACCATTCTGACGCAACAGGTTAACATATAAATAAACCGGCAGCGCATCGTAACTCAGGTTAATTACCTGGTATTCAATCTTAGCTTCGGATGGGTTGATATTGCCATTTTTTGAGCAGGATGAGATTGCCGAAAAGAGCATAATACCCGCTATAAGCAGCGTAAGGGTTGATAAAAAATTACTTTTATTGTTGTTCATTGCTACTGCCGATTAATTCTGAATAATCCTCAGGCCAAAACCACCGTCGCCCGTTATAGCCGGGTCGCCTTTGCTGTATATGGTATACGCGTTACCGCGCGTAAACGTAACACTATCACTAATGTTAGTGTTGGCTATGGATAACTTCTTTATTCCGGGCTGTACTCTGATTAAATCAGATACCGAGCGATAAGCAGCATTAGTAACCCTGGCGGTATCATTTAGTAATACGGTAATGTTATTCACTTTGGGTGATGCATTTACGAAACGTATAAATACTGCAGTGTCAGGTTCAATATTTATATCATCATTAACCAGGATGATGTTAGCGGTATCAAGCGCGGCGGCAAAGATCGTGTAGCTCGCGGCAGAGTCGAGCGAGAGCGGCAGGGTGAAAGCAACGTCAGGCGACCTGTCATTTTTAAACTGATAATTCTGTTGCCCCGAATAAACCTCTAAATAACCGGATATGCCGTCGGGGTAAATGGTTGAGGTATTGTTGAGCCGTGTACCGTTCATAAAAAAGTTAAAAGCGCCCGCGCTAACGTTTACAACATTAATAGCGGCTGATGGCGGCACCGAAGGCGCAACATCGTCCTTTTGGCACGAGGCCAGCAAAGCAGCAACAGCTAAAACAATTACAGAAACCCTCAATTTCATGGCGCTAATATATAACTGATGTTTGTGATGTTTGTTATATGTGTTGGCAAAAAGATTGTGATTGCTTATTCGGAGAAATTTAACGAGGATCGGAAAGCAATTTTTTACCCCTCATAAACAGGAACACTGCCAATATTAACATTACAGCAAATAATAACAATCCTTTCAAATCCATCATGAAACCCATTGTTACACCACTGCCCAATTCGCCGCTAAATTTTTGATAGGATATCCTATCCGCGATAGCGAATACAAATATTAAACAGCTTAATACAATCAAAATAACGCCAGATGTTTTGCGCATGGCCTGGTATTTAAAAAAAGCCGGTCACAAGTGCCCGGCTTTTAGTTGGATTATAATTTAAGTTTACAACTTAAGCGTAACTGTTAAGCATAACCGGCATTACCAGCATCAGCACATCTTCATTCTCATCTCCGCCTTGTGGTAACAATAATCCGGCGCGGTTAGGGGTCGACATTTCAAGCACAACCTCTTCGCTGCTCAGGTTTTTAAGCATCTCAATTAAAAAGCGTGCGTTAAAACCTATTTCAATATCCTCACCCTCGTACTGGCAGCTTAAACGCTCGTGTGCCTCGTTGGCAAAATCAATATCTTCTGACGAGATGTGCAACTCACTACCGTTGATCTTCAGCCTTACCTGGTGGGTGGTTTTGTTGGCATAGATAGCCACACGGTTAAGTGAGCCCAAGAATGCCAAACGGTCAATATTCAATTTATTTGGATTATTTAACGGTATTACCGCTTCGTAATCAGGATAACGCTCATCAATTAAACGGCAAACCAGGTTAATGCTGCCGAATTTAAAAAAGGCACTGGTGTTGTTATATTCAACCGATACGTTGATATCTTCAGCAGGCAAAGCAGACTTCAACAACGTTAACGCCTTTTTAGGCAGGATGAACGATGTCGCGCTGGCTGCATGAGCGTCCTTACGACGGTAGCGTACCAGCTTATGTGCATCAGTAGCTACAAAGGTGAGGTGCTGCGGCGATAACTGGCAAAATACGCCTGTCATGGCCGGGCGCAACTCATCATTACTTACCGCGAATATGGTTTTGTTGATGGCTTCGGCCAGTACCGATGCAGGCAGGTTAACTGATGACGCATTTTCAACAACCGGAATCTTCGGGAAGTCCTCGCCGTTTTCGCCGCTCAGTTTATATTTACCGTCGCCTGCACTTATTTCAATCGCAAATGTGGTATCATCAACCGAGAAGGCTACAGGTTGCTCAGGCAATGATTTCAGGGTATCGAGCAATATACGCGAAGGGATGGCAATACGGCCATTCTCTTTGGCTTCAACCGCCAGCGACGTAGTCATGCTGGTTTGCAGGTCGGTTGCCGATATGGTTAAATTACCATCCTTTATCTCGAACAAAAAGTTCTCCAGAATGGGCAAAACCGTGCTATTGCTCAAAGCACCGCTAACAGCCTGTAGCTGCTTTAGCAATGTTGATGTAGAAACGATAAATCGCATATATTTTACTTAAATCTTAGTCAATCAAAAGTATAAAATTTAGCGCGCATACTTCACTCTGCGAACATAATGTTGAAAAATAGCACATATTAACACTATTAACAACGGGATGCCCATATTTATCACCTGCCAGTACGTTTTTTTTCCCCGTACCAGCGCACGGTTTAGCAGGCGCAGCTGTATCTCCTTACCACGCAGTTCTATAAGGCCAGAGTCGTCCGTCAGGTAGTCAACCGCGTTTAGCAGCAGGTTTTTGTTGCCGTAGGTTTGACGGGTATAATGGTCATACCCCAACGGATACGGCGAGCCGTCAGTAGCCACCTGGTTCTTAAACAGATCGCCATCGCTAAATAACATCATTTTGGTGGGTTTGCTTTCAGGCAGCACGGCAAAATGTTCCGCCCCATCAGGCACCGGCCGGTTACGAAAGCTTGAAGCAAACCTGCCTTCCAACAGCAAACCGGTAATTTTTGGTTCGCTGTAGAACTCCTTAGGGTCGGGCTCCTGCTCCAGTGCCTGCAACGATAGCATGTGCGGCGTAGTAAGTTTTTTGGCGTATGGTGATGTGGTAAGCAGTATGGTTTTGTTTATATTTTTTACCGCGACAGTATCAATGCTATTGGCAAACTGACCACTGATGCCGTCCACATTTTTTACCACCGGATGCTTTGATTGCGGGATGAACACCGGGTAAAACAGCCATGGGGCCAATTGTATCTGCGCCTGTCCGCCTACATTGCCTGCCGCTACGGGTATTTGCGAGCAGCTCATATCGGCCACCAGGTCGGCATTGATGCGGATGCCGTAGCGGAATAGCTGATCGTCCAGGTTCAGCTTTTTAGGGAAAGCCAGTTGCTCGCCGCCCTTGCCACGCAGGCTGTCCAGTTCGGCGCTTACCTGGTCTATCGCCCATAGCACACGCCCGCCATCCATAATGTACTGGTCGAGCTTAAATTTTTCGGCTTCGGTAAATGGCGCATCAGGTTTTGGTATAACCAGCAGGCTTAGCTTCTTCAGGCTGTCAAACGGGATGCTTTTCAAATCAACCCTGCCTACCAAAAATCCGTCAGATAAAGACCGCAGCGCATCATTCAGCTGAATGTTATTTAATTCGTTGTGCCCCTCGGTAAAACCAACGCGCGGTTTGCCGCCGCTGGTTGCTTTTTTTATGGCCGAGGTAAAGGCGTACTCCAAATTCTGAATAGAATTGTTTAACACTTCATCCGGCGAGAGGCCGATGCGTGTTTGCAGTAGCTTAACGGGTATTTCCTTTCCACCTGCTGACACCATTGCCGCCGGGAATATCATTTTTTGCGACAGGCCATCATCCGTTTTTACGCTCAGGTTTGTTGGCTCAATGCCCCTATCCTGAAAACCGGTGATCGCCGTGTTTTGCTCTTCGGTACTTAACCCCGCTAAAGGATCAACAAAATCAAATTCCAGTTTGCCGTGGCTATAGGATTGCAGGTCGCTCAGCATATCGCGGGTAGCGCGTTGCAAACGCTTAAACCCGCCCGGAAAGTTATCGCCCTCTAAAAATACGATGACCTTAACCGGCGTAGCCAGGCTATCCATCAAATTCTCGCTAACCGGCGACAGGGTGAAACGCTTCTCCTTAGTAAAATCAAAACGTGTAAAGGCTACGTTTGATAGTATGCCGATAGCAAGCAATTCAACTAAAACAAATACCACCGTTTTACCTGTCAAAGCCTTTTGCTGGTGCCGGGCAAGTACAAAAACAGTAAGCGCAGTAAATAAAGCAGCTAAAATTATAAAGTACGCCAGGTCGCGCGTATCTAACACGCCCCGGCTAACCGACTCATAATGCTCTAAAATACCCAGGCTTTGTATATCTGCATTTTGCAGGGATAGCAGCCGGCTCAAAGAATCAAATCCGGAAAAAAAGAAATAGCTCAAAAAAACGGCTATGGTAAAGGCAATTATCTGGTTTTTGCTGATAGATGAGGCGAACAGGCCGATAGCAACAAACACCCCACCTAATAAAAACAAGCCGATGTAAGAGCCGATAACGGCACCGGTATCAATATTACCTTCGGTAGCGCCAAGTGCATATACCGAATAATAATAAACCAGCGTGGGCAACAAGGCGAACAGCACCAGCAGCAAACAGGCCAGATACTTGCCCAGTACTATTTGCAGATGGGTTAGCGGACGGGTGAGCAACAGCTCAAAAGTTCCTTCGCGGCGCTCCTCAGCCAGCGAACGCATGGTGATGGCCGGGATCAGGAACATGAACAGAAAGGGCGCGATATTAAAAAGGCTTTCTAAACTGGCATAGCCGTACTCCAGGATGCTCGAATCAGGGAATACCCATAAAAACAAGCCCATCACCAGCAAAAAAACGCCGATGGTGATGTAGGCTACGAGTGAACTTAAATAGGCGGATATTTCTTTTTTAAAAACCGGGTACACGCTGTAATTGCTTAATGGCCGAAATTACAATTAATTTATTTTAATGCCGATTAGATAAAAGCCAAACAAAAAAGCTCCGCAGAATTATCTGCGGAGCTTTTTATGCTATAGAAGTAGTGCTTTGCTTAGAAGGCGTAACCAACTGATATAGTAAAAGCACGGGTTTTTATTGAACCAGCATCTCCATCAATAATGCTGCTCAAACCTAAATCATACCCAACATTTAATAATAAACCTTCGTCAAGTTTGTAACCTGCCAAAGCACCTACACCAACGTTGAGCCTTTTAAGGCCACCATCGCCAAACTCAATATCTTCGCTCATATTAGCTTCACCGGCACCGCTTAATTTAGTTTTACCAGATAAACCGTAGCCAAGAAAAGGACCTGCACCTATGAAAAATTTACCGGTACCTGTAGGAGCACTATAGATCGCGTTTACGGGTAATTGTAAATAATTTAATGTTGTTTTGTAAGATGCATCACCTTCGGTTTCTTTTGAACCTAATTGAGTGAATAACAAAGCAGGTTGAACCGAGAATGTTTCTGATACGGCAACATCAGCAAATAAACCTGCATGGAAAGAGGTTAACGTACCGCTTGAGATAGTTTCTTCACCACCTGAAGCTGAAAGTTTTGCCAGGTTTAAACCACCTTTAATACCAAATGATACAGGTTTGCTGGTTTGCGCGAATGAGCTGAATGCAGCTCCTGTTAGTACTACTAACGCAAGTAATGTTTTTTTCATTGCAGTTGAATGTTGTAAAATTTAAGTTGTTTTTCGGAGTCAAAAGTAGGATTATTTTTGAATATCAAGTCTGCTGATTTTCTTAATAAGCAACCCCGGCCGGCACACTGATACTTTATAATAACCATTATTTTTAACTCAGCAACATAGACATTGCTCCGGGCAAAAGGTTACATCCAAGTTTACAATTAAAATACAACTCGTTAAAAATCAGCTATAAAAATTTTCATTAGTTAGTTTAATAAATACATCTTCGAGCGAAGAAGTACCGTTTTTTTGTTTTAACGCTTGCAGATTATCATCAGCAACTATTTTACCTTTATTGATAATGATTACCTTATTGCAAACCGCCTCAACCTCCTGCATGATATGGGTTGACAGGATGATGGTTTTGCTTTTACCCAGTTCAGTAATTAACTGCCTGATGCCGATAAGCTGGTTAGGGTCAAGGCCGGTTGTAGGCTCGTCCAGGATCAGCACATCGGGGTTATGCAGTATAGCTTGCGCCAAGCCCACACGCTGGCGGTAACCTTTGGATAGTTGCCCTATCTTTTTATGTCGCTCAACACGTAATCCGGTTTGCTCAATTACCTCATCAATCCGTTTTTGCGGTGACGCTATTTTATGGATGCCAGCTATAAAACCCAACGACTCCTTGACATACATGTCCAGATACAGCGGGTTATTTTCTGGCAGGTAGCCGATGTGCCGCCTAACTTCAAGCGATTGTTTGGCTACATCAAACCCACAAACCTCGGCCGTGCCTGACGTTTGCGGTATAAAGCCGGTAAGTATCTTCATGGTGGTTGATTTGCCCGCGCCGTTAGGGCCTAAAAAACCCAGTACGCCCTTATCCGCCGAAAACGAAATGCCGTCAACCGCCTTTTGGCCGCCGTAAACTTTGGTAAGTGCTGATACCCGTATACTCATGATGGCGGTAAAGATACGAGTTAAGGGGAAAGGTTAAAGGAGAAAGGTTAAAGCTTAAAAGCGAACATCACACCGATCCTTTTTCCAAAGCAGAGGGAATTAAAAAGCACAATCCGTTAATCACCTAAATTTCCGGCATCAGTAATGCCCGGAGTAGCAGAAGTCTTGCCCAAGCACACACTTTCACCGGGCAAGACGTAGCCGGCGATTTTTATTTCTTTTGATCGCTCAAAAGAAATTCAGGATAGGTAGTAAAGCGATTTTTAATTGAATGCTTGTTCGTGATCATCGCCAGCCTGCTCTTGGGCGCAGGGCCCAGTTAATTCCCTTGGTGCGAAAGTAACCAAACATCAAGGCAGAAAAAACCTTCAGCCGCACAAGGCCATACTCCCGGCCCGGTTTTCTGCCAGGCCATGCCCGCTTTCTTTGTATTATTATCGTTTTATAGCTATGCGCACAAACCGTAAATAACCTATCCTACCGGCATCAGGAATGCCCGGAGCATCACAGGTCTTGCCAAAGCATAAGCTTTCACCGGGCAGGACGTAGCCGGCGATTTTTGTTTCTTTTGATCGCTCAAAAGAAATTCAGGACCGGTAGTAAACTATTGAAACCATACCTTTTGCCTTTCACCTTAAATTGTATCTTTGCCCTGTTATGAGTAAAGCAACCGACGAACTTTTTAAGAACGTAATATCACATGCTAAGGAGTACGGTTTCGTATTCCAGTCGAGCGAAATATATGATGGCCTGAGCGCCGTTTATGACTATGGGCAAAACGGCTCGGAGTTAAAAAACAACATTAAAACTTACTGGTGGAAAGCTATGGTGCAAATGCACGAAAATATTGTGGGCATTGATGCCGCCATATTTATGCACCCTACTACCTGGAAAGCCAGCGGACACGTTGACGGCTTTAGCGATCCGATGATCGATAACAAGGATTCAAAGAAACGCTACCGTGCCGATCAGTTGCTGGAAGACCGTATTGCCAAATACGAAAATGAAGGCAAAACCGACAAGGCTGCTGCTTTACAAACTGCGATGGATGATGCCTTAAAGGCTGAAGACCTGCCCCGCCTTAAAGAGCTGATTATTGAGCAGGAAATTGCCTGCCCGGTAAGCGGCACCCGTAACTGGACAGACGTCCGCCAGTTCAACCTGATGTTCAGCACGCAGGTTGGCGCTATCGCTGATGAGTCGGACACGATTTATCTGCGCCCCGAAACCGCGCAAGGTATATTTGTGAATTACCTGAACGTGCAGAAATCAGGCCGGATGAAGATACCTTTCGGTATCGCGCAAATTGGTAAGGCTTTCCGTAACGAGGTGATCGCGCGCCAGTTCATCATCCGTATGCGTGAGTTTGAGCAGATGGAGATGCAATTCTTTGTACGCCCGGGCACGCAAAAAGAGTGGTTTAACCAATGGAAAGAAGCGCGCCTTAAATGGCACCTTGCCCTGGGTACGCCTGCTGAAAAATACCGTTACCATGAGCATACCAAATTAGCTCATTACGCTGATGCCGCTTATGATATTGAATACGAATTCCCTTTCGGCTTTAAAGAGGTAGAAGGTATACACAGCCGTACCGACTTTGACCTGAGCCAACATCAAAAGTACTCCGGCAAAAAAATGCAGTATTTTGATCCGGAGATAGACCCGGCAACAGGCAAACCTTTTGGCAACTACATACCTTACGTTATTGAAACCTCAATAGGTTTGGACAGGATGTTTTTGCTTACGCTGATCAACGCCTACGAGGAAGAAGACCTGAGCACCGACGAGAAACAGGATAGCCGTACCGTACTGCGCCTGCCACCTGTACTGGCACCGGTTAAGGCTGCAATATTCCCGTTGATGAAAAAAGATGGATTACCGGAAAAAGCTCGTGAGATTATGAATAATCTAAAGCTTAACTTCAACGTGCAATACGAGGAGAAGGATGCCATTGGTAAACGTTACCGCCGTCAGGATGCTATTGGTACACCTTTCTGTATCACAGTTGACCCTCAGACATTAGAAGACAACACTGTAACTATACGCTATCGCGATACCATGCAACAGGAACGCGTTGCCGCCGATCAGTTAGAAAAGATCATCGGTGATATGGTAAGCTGGAAAACGGTATTGAAGTAGCCTCACCCCTCCTAACGGCGAAGCCCTCATGAGCACCATCAAAAATTGAATAATATGCGAATAATCCTCCCCAAAGGGGAGGACTTTAATACTAAAGCGTCATTGCGAGGTACGAAGCAATCTCTTTAGACTTTCTGATGTGATTGGCTTGAAGAGATTGCTTCGTACCTCGCAATGACGGATACATTAAAAGAGAAACGCCGGATAGTAAATTACTACCCGGCGTTTCTCTTTATGAGATTTTTAGTATCTAAAAGCCTAAACCTAAGCTAAATGCTTTATAGTTACCCGTAAGCGTTGCGCCTGCTGTTGCAGCGCCGGTAGTAAGGTTAATGCTGTAAACTTTGGTGGTGCCGCCAACATTTAATAATGCATAAGCGGTGCCGCTGGTGCTGCCTATATCAAAGCCGCTGTTAGCAGTTGCAGTTACGCCTAATGTGCCAACGCTAACTAACGTACCATTATTTGGTGGATCTTGTTTATATAAAGTATTGTTTTGTGTGTCGATATCAAAAAGCACGGTTGACGTTGCACCTGCAAAGTTGTTGGTATACGCAGCGGCTGTTACTGATGGGCTGCCCGGAGACAACTGACCATCAACAAAAGCAACAGCACCTGTTTCGGGATGTAATCTCAAATTTTGGCCGGTATTGCTTACCACACGGATACGGTCAACGGTAGGATTAAAATCAAACCCGAACTGTGTGCCTGAAAGTAAGGTAGTAAACGGTGCAGTGCCCACCACTGTCGCTGCTCCGGATGATAAATTGATAGTATATAACCTGTTTGAACTACCCAAAGCGTACAACTGTCCATTTACCGGACGAAAATCGATACCCAGAATATTCTCGCCACCAGCTATGCCTGTAATGGCTTTAGCAACCGGGCTTGGGTTCATCGGGTTAAATATTACCAGCTCGTTGGCCTCGCTTACAGCATAAGCAACCGGTTCAGTAGGTATGGCCAGGCCGGTAACCGCTCCTGCGAAATCGTTCTGAATTTTGGTAGCCCTGCCTGTCGTTATGTTAATGCTGTACAAACTGGTTTTTCCTCCTACGGTTAAAGCAGCCAACGCAGCTTTACCATCCGCACTAATATCAAAACCACCGGCTTGCTCCACATTTACACCAAGGCTGCCTACTTCAACCAGTTTACCGTCGTTTGGTGGGTCTTGCTTGTATAATTTATCGTTAGCAACATCTATTACAAAAAGTTCGGTAGTGGTTGCGCCTGCTTTGTTTTGGGTATACGCCGCGGCGGTTACGCTTGCGTTGGCTGCGCCATTAAGCGTACCATCCGTAAAAGCAACCGCGCCGGTTTCAGGGTGCAGGCGCAGGTTTTGCCCGCTTGAAGTAACCAGGCGAATCCTGTCAACCGTCGGGTTAAAATCAAACCCAACAGCAGCACCGTTTATACCCGGTGTAAATGCGGCTGTACCAATAGCACGTGCCGCACCACTTTGCGTATTAATTACATAAATGCGGCTGGTACTACCAACTCCATAAAGTTCGCCGGTAGCCGGCCTAAAATCGATGCCTAAAATAGTTTCATTATTTTGCAGACCGGTAATACTGGTTGTTTTTGTGGCTGCTGATGCATTTTTTGCATTAAAACTTACTAGTGTGTTGTTTGGTGTTAAGGCGTATACCGCCATATCGGGGCCAGATATAGAACCCTCTGTAGAATCGTCAATATCGTTATCCTTAGAGCACGATGAAGTGATCAGTAAAAGTGCGGCGGCACATACCATGGCCGCCCTTTGTAAAGAAAGGTTAAATGTTTTCATTTTTTGAAAGATAGATTATAAAATAGATGAAGTGCGGCACCTCGCCGCGGTTAAGAAGTTTAGCCGTTTATGCTGATGCCATCCGGAGGGGGTATGGCTATTTTTTGGTAATACTTAGCTATATAAACAACTTTATAAAACGTATAATGCTCAACATAGCTATCCAAAAAGTGGATATTATGGACTTGATGCAAGGGCGGATAAAATTCCTTTTCAGGTGAGGAGTTGCTTTCAGATTTCTTATCGCTGTCATCATCGGCATTTGAGGCCAGCTCTTTATCAGCCAAAACAGACGCTATAAATACGGGCGCTACCACCTTAAATCCTATTAAAAGGATGAAAAGTATGCTTGCGGCAATACGCAAATATGTTTTGCTATGGATTAATGCTGCTTTCACGTTAATGTTTAACAACCGGTAGATTGTTGCTTCAATTACGTGCAGCGCGCAGTATCAGTTTTTAAAGAAAATCGATTAGAGCCAAACAGAGTAAGGATTTTTTGAAAACTTATGTTTTCGCCCTTACTTATTAGAAAATTATTAGAAATGAGGCTGTTTCGAGTAACAGCCTCATTTTATTAAATTACTTCAGGCTCCTGCTGGCTGAGGCAATGGAAACTTCCTAAACCCCAGATAATGTCGGTAGAGTCGACACCCACTACCTTACGATCCGGGAAGCACTGGGCCAGTATATCCAATGCCTTATCGTCATTAGCGCAACGGTAAGTTGGCACTACCACAGCGGCATTGCCTATGTAAAAATTAGCGTACGATGCCGGCAAACGCTGGTCGTCATAAATTACAGGGTCGGGCATGGGCAGCTCAACAATGTTCAGCTGTTTGCCGTTGATGAGGCGCATGGTTTTAAGCGCTTGCAGGTTTTCCTGTAAAATATGGTAGTTTTCGTCGTTCTTGTTCTCTTCAATAACGGTAACCACGGTATCTTCATTTACAAAACGGGTAATATCATCAATATGGCCGTCTGTATCATCGCCAATAATGCCATCGCCCAGCCAAAGCACCTGCTCAACACCGTAGTAATTTTGCAGATAGCCTTCTATTTGCTGCTGGTTTAAATGCGGGTTACGGTTTTTATTTAACAGGCAAGCCGTGGTAGTCAATACAGTGCCCTTGCCGTTAAAGTCAACCGAACCACCTTCCATTACAATACCGGGGTGATATACAGGCAAATTGTAGTATTCGGCAATGCGGGTAGGTATCATATCATCCAGATCGTACGGAGGATATTTATCGCCCCAGGCATTATAGCCCCAGTCAACCACCACCTTTTGTTTGGTTTCGGGATTGATCAAAAACGCCGGACCATGATCGCGACACCACGCATCATTAGTAGGAAATTCAAAGAATTCTATCTTGCTCAAATCAGCGCCCACCAAAGTAAGCTGCTGCTGCGCAAAGGCTTCCATCTCTTTATTCACAACATTGATACGTACCATCTCTCCTACTGCGATCTCCTTGATAAACTCGCAATAGCGATGATAGATCATCTGTATTTTACCCGGCCATGATGCTTCTTTATGAGGCCAGCTCAGCCAGGTAGCCACATGCGGCGCCCATTCGGCAGGGAAGTGGAAGCCGGAGGCTTTTAAGTTAGGTAGGTTCATAGTTGACGGTTCATGGTTCATAGCCATTCATTAAAATATTTAAACCGTCATTGCGAGGAACGAAGCAATCTCTTCAGACATTCAATATGATTTGCTTAAAGAGATTGCTTCGTTCCTCGCAATGAGGTGATGGGTTATAAATAGTGACTACAAAATTAGTCTTCGTCTATTAAACGCTTGGTTATCGGCTGATAAGTTTCAATGCGGCGATCGCGCAGGAACGGCCAGTGGCTGCGGTAGTAGTCCGATTGTTCAAGGTCGAGTTCATGCACCGTTACCTCTTCATCATGGTGTGATGCCTGATAAATCAGCGCACCAAACGGGTTTGATACAAATGATCCGCCCCAGAATTTCAAACCGGCTTCTTCGCCTACCCTGTTCACACTCACTACGTGCACGCCGTTAGCTACCGAATGCGAGCGCTGTATAGTTTGCCATGCGTTGTACTGATCGGTATTGGTTATATCGTCCTGAGCTGATGCCCAGCCAATAGCCGTTGGATAGAACAATATTTCGGCACCCATTAACGCGGTAATACGGGCTGCCTCCGGATACCATTGATCCCAGCAGATCAGCACACCAATTTTGGCGTATTTTGTATTGAATACCTTGTAACCTAGGTCGCCTGGGGTGAAGTAGAACTTTTCGTAAAAACCCGGATCATCAGGAATATGCATTTTGCGGTATTTACCCAAATAAGCGCCATCAGCATCAATAACCGCTGTAGTGTTGTGGTAAACGCCTTGTGCACGTTTCTCAAACAATGAAGCGATAACCACCACATTCAGCTCAGCGGCAACAGCCGAAATGGCCTCGGTTGACGGGCCGGGAATAGCCTCGGCCAGTTTAAAATTGTCGTAATCCTCTACATCACAAAAATACAGCGATGTAAAAAGCTCCTGTAAACAAACTATCTGGGCACCTTTGGCTGCTGCCTCGCGCACTTTACTGATAGCTTTATCAAGGTTCTGTTGCTTATCAGCAACACAACTCATTTGTACAATACCAACTTTAACTTTGCTCATCCCTTTAAATTTTGCGCAAAAATACTGTTTTAATGTTAACCTGTACGTCAAAAACCAAGCCTAAATGTTATACCCCTATCAGGAATACCCAAAACAAAATGCACTGATTTTATTAGCTTTGCGGTAATGACAAATATGCCAGATGCCCCGGCGCCAAAAACCGGGAAACAAAAACTGTGGGATGCCACTAAACTGATTATCAAGATTGCCGTAACATCGGCATTGTTATATTATGTATTCAGCAAGGTGCCTGTTGAAAAAGTGAAGTACCGTTTGCTGCACGCCAACTATTGGTGGATGGCGGTGGCTCTTCTTACCTTTTTCGCCTCCATGGTGGTTTCAGCATGGCGGCTGTTAAGCTTTTTCAAATCGATTAACCTTAGGTTAGATCCGCGTTTTAACATGCGCCTGTATATGCTGGGCTTATTCTATAATTTTTTGCTGCCAGGCGGTATTGGCGGCGATGGTTATAAAATATGGCTGTTAAACAAGCGCTACAAGCTACCGGCAAAAAAAATGTTCTGGGCTATATTGTTCGACAGGTTGAGCGGCCTCTGGGCTATCGGCTTTATTATTTGTACACTTATAATCTTCATCCCGCAGATTGATGTTCACTTGGCTATACCAGGCGGTATTTTTTTAGGCGGAACCGCTATCTATTATTTTGTGGCCTACAAATTCTTTCGCGAATACACCAAATACTTTTTCCAGGCGCATGCCAAGGCTATATTAGTGCAGGGCTTACAGGTATTGTGTATCATATTTGTATTGTTAGGGCAGGATTTCGATGGAAAATTCGCGCCTTACCTGTTATCATTCCTGGTATCAGCCTTGGCGGCGGTAGTACCTATCACCATTGGTGGGGCAGGCGCACGCGAAACTATTTTCACCCAGTTATCAGGCATCTTTAATATGGATGTTGGCCTGGCTGTATTTTTAAGTATATCATTCTATATCATATCATTACTTGTTGCGCTTACCGGCGTGTACTATGTAATACGCACCAGTCGGCTGGAAGAAGGTTTACCAAGCATTGAGGAACACGACGAAGAGGAAGAAACCAAGCCAGCGACAAACTAACACCTCATCTACCATGAATATTATTATAACCGGCGCCAGCAGCGGCGTAGGCTTTGAAGCCGTTATCGACCTCATTACTTCAGGCAAGCACAAGGTGATGGCCATTGCCCGTTCGCAGGATAAGTTACAGCGTTTGTTTGAGATATCGCGAAGCATAAACCCTGACTGTATTTTGTACCCTATAGTGTTTGACCTGGTTAGTGATGACCCTGCCGCGTTGCTGCAATTCATTGGCACACATATGGATAATAAGGTTGATGCCCTGATAAATAATGCAGGGGTACTGATCAATAAACCTTTTAAGGAGCTGGAGGAAATTGATTTTGTGGATATGCTGCAAAGCAATTACCTAAGCCATGTACGCATTACACAAGCCTTATTAGGCGTGATGCCTGCGGGAAGCCATATTGTGAACATAGGCAGTATGGGCGGTTACCAGGGTAGCGCCAAGTTTGCCGGCCTTTCGGCTTACTCGGCAAGTAAGGCAGCCTTGCACGTTTTTACCGAATGCCTGGCACAAGAACTTGCCGAGCAGCAGATCAGCGTTAACTGCCTGGCTTTAGGCTCGGCACAAACTGAAATGCTGGAGAAGGCTTTTCCGGGTTATCAATCGCCGGTGATGGCCTTTGAAATGGGCAAATACATTGCCGACTTCGCACTTACCGGCCATAAGTTTTTTAACGGAAAGATATTGCCGGTGGCGCTTACTACGCCGTAATTACACATTATCAAATTCCTGTCCTTCGGGTATTTTATACTTCCGGCTACCCAGCAGGCCCAGGCTCATAATAACGCTTGTAGATAGGATAACGATAAACAGCAGCCCCGTATCTATCTGCGGTAGTTGCAGCTTTTCGGGCAGGTTATAAAACAGCAGTACACTGATCAATCCGCGTGGCACTAATACCAATTCGGGCATCATATCGGTTTTTAAAGCCAGCTTGATGTATAAAAACCTGATCAGATAGATCGATACGATCACCAGCACGCCCAATATCAATAAGCCAAGATCATTAAACTGGTGTATGTTCATGGTAAAGCCGAATAACACGAAAAAGAAGGTCCGCATTAAAAAGGCGCTCTCGGCCGATAGTTGAAGCAGCTGCTTCAATTCATGCCCCAGGGCAGGGTATAAAAAGTTACGCCTGAACCACGGAAAATGTATCTGGCTGGCGTTGTTTAAAAACAAACCGAAGGCCAGCACTACAATCAATGCCGATAAATGATAGGATTGCCCTATCGCGTAAACCAATATAATGATGGATATGATGAGGAAGAATTTTACGTGATGCGTAATATTCTTGATAAGATATAACAACAGCAGGCACGATACCACCGCGAAAAACAGTATCAGCAACAATTCGCCCCCTAAGCTTGTAAACGCCGTAAAGTTAAACGACTTGTTACTCAGCATAAAGTTGAAGAAAACAATGGTGAGTATATCTGAAAAGGATGATTCGTATATAATAAACTCCTTTTTATCTTTTGGCAGGCCCGATGCTGAAGGTATCGCGATAGCCGAACTTACCACACAAAAAGGAATAGCGTTAACAATGCAACGGTAAATACTCGCGCCCGATATGTAGTGGAATATAGTAGTAATTACAGCCGTGGTTGCCAGTAGTATGCACAACGCCGACAGAAAGGATCGTTTAATGACCACGTTCTTTTCAGGCGTGTATTTAAGCTCGAGAGCGCCTTCGAATACGATCAGTATCAAACCCAATGTACCCAAGGCGGGCAGTATGCGACTAAAGTCAGGCGCTGTCCAGCTAAAGTAATCTACAACCTGCCGGATGGCGATCCCCAAAAAAAGCAACAGCAGTACCGACGGCAGTTTGGTTTTGCCGGCAATAAGGTCGAACAGGTATGAAAATATTACCAGCCCGCACAATATCATTAAGGTAGTATAGGTACTCAAATCGCTTTATTTGTTAATTGCAAATGTAACTAACGGCAACCATCGCAAAATGTTTATCCGCCGTTGCGGCCTCAAAGTAAAATAAACATAATGTAAGTTTTGTAACGATAACGCAAAAATTGCCCGTCCAGCCTATACATATTTTTAAAACTTTGTATGTTTGGTATTCCATCACTATGTATTGCCCATGAAGCGTTTTTGCTTGTTTACTGCCGCCCTTTCCATCGCAGTGTTGCTAACTGCTGCCATCAATGAAGATTTTTTGTTGGCCGAAAACTTTTTTTTGCACAAAGGCGATAAGCTGAGCGTGCGCATGTTCAAGGCCGATGTATCATCAACAGATGATGATTACGAAACCCCGGAAGCAAAGGATGCGAAATTCGCATTGTACGAGGGTTCAAAAAAAATACCGCTGACTACCATCGCGAATGATACCGTAGTTACCATTAAAGATTACGAAGTAGCGAACGGCGGCCTGGCTTTACTACAGTTGAGCCAATCGGCAACGCAGGAGATTGACCGCGAAACATTCCTGAAACACCTTGAGGCTGATGGGAATGAAGAATCGGTTAAAAAGGCCAAAAGCTTCCATACCATGAATGTGCGCGAAAAATACAACCGCTCCATGAAGACGCTGGTGATGATAGATAAACCTTCGGGCAGTGTGCAGGAGAAATTAGTGGGCGATGAATTTGAGCTCACGCTAAAGGGAAATCCTTACAAAATGAACTATGGCGACGATGTAACCGCAATTGTTTATTTCCAGAATAAACCATTAGAGTCGGCACCGATAAAGCTTTACGTTAAAACACCCAAGGGTACTATTTATCCCGAAAATTTAATATCCGATGCTAAAGGGCAGATTTTCTTTAAGCTAAGCCGCGAGGGTATTTACATGTTACGCGCAACTCGTACTGACGTTGCCGCCAGCGGTAAAGATGCCGATTTTGAAACCTGGTGGACATCTTACACCTTTGCATTCAGCAGCGCTAACGAGTTGCCGAACACCTATAAGGAGTTTGGTTTTGGTAACAAACACTAAAAGCGTTATTCAGGCAGCATATCCAAATCAAACCGGGGTTTAATAGAATAAGTAAGCTGTACCAGCCCGGTATCATATACCGCGCTATCAAGCAGGTTTAGCTCCAACCGTTCGGTAAGATCCTTAAACAAAGGGGTGCCCGAGCCCAGGACGATGGGATGAACAGAGAGTAACAGCTCGTTCACATAATTTTTGCTTATCAGTTGTGAAAGCAGGTTGGCCCCGCCAAACAGCCAGATATTTTTACCTTCGGTATGGCGAATAGCATCAATCCGGTCTATAAAATTTTCTGAGCGGATAATTTCGGCATTACCTTCCGCACCGGTTAAGGTATCTGAAAATATATACAGCATTTTATCAGGCCATGGGTTACCGTATTCCTGCAACACTTCATAGCTCTTTCTGCCAATAAAAACGGCATCCGTTTCAGCTGTAAATGCTTCCATGCCGTAATCCTGATCGGTAAAACACCAATCATACTCACCGTTCGGCCCCTCAATAAACCCATCGAGACTTACAGCTACATTTAAAATAATTTTACGCATCAGTGTTTTAGTGAAGATCGTTTTTACCTCGCTCCTGCCATTGCTTGCTGAATGATTTATCGGCCACATGCGGCATATCGCGGTAGTGCCCCCAGCTTTTTTTGAACAGTAATTTTATAAAACGGTTTTTTAAGCCGCCACCAAAAAAATCAACCAGTTTGCGGCTGAGGATACCTTTCTTCCAAAGCATCCAGCCCCACTTTTCAGCTTTAGATACTTTTTCTTCCTTAACCGCGTCGCGGCGGTTTAGTAGCAGCATTTTGTGGATATCTATCTTAACCGGGCATACCTCGGTACATTTGCCGCAAAGGCTGGAGGCATAGCTCAGGTGCTTAAAATCCTCCATACCCTTTGTATGCGGTGTAATTACCGAACCAATGGGCCCGCTGTATGTAGTTTGATAGCTATGGCCGCCAATATTTTTATACACCGGGCAGGCGTTCAAGCAGGCCCCGCAGCGTATACAGTACAGGCCCTGCCGCTGCTCCTTTTGCGCGAGCAGGTTGGTGCGGCCGTTATCCAGCAGTACTACATACATTTCTTCCGGGCCGTCCGTTTCATCGGGCTGGCGTGGGCCGCTTAATATGGTGTTATATACGGTAAGATTTTGCCCCGTACCATGGGTTGCCAACATGGGCCAAAACAGGTCAAGATCAACCAGCGACGGAATAATTTTTTCGATACCCACAACTGCTATATGTATTTTAGGGAACGAGGTGCTTAATCGGGCGTTACCCTCATTTTCGCTAAGGGCGATGCTACCGCTATCGGCAATTAAAAAGTTACCGCCTGTTATGCCTGCATCAGCCTGTAAATATTTGTCGCGCAGCAGCTCGCGCGCTTTTTGGGTAAGCTGTTCGGGAGTAGCATCAACCGGGGTACCAAAATGTTTGTTGAATAGTTGTGCTATATCCTCTTTAGAAAGGTGCATAGCCGGGGTAACAATATGGTAAGGCGGCTGGCCAAGCAGCTGAACAATGTATTCGCCCAGATCAGTTTCCAGGCTCTCAATCTGGTTTTGCTCCAGAAACTCGTTCAGGTGGATCTCCTCCGTAACCATTGATTTTGATTTTACAATGGTTTTGGCACCAGCCTTTTGCAATATGTTCAGTATCTCGCGGTTAGCTTCTTCGGCATCATTAGCCCATATTACCTTGCCGCCCCTGCGCTGAAAATTGGCCTCAAACTCGGGTAAAAGCTTATCCAGCGTTTCCATGGCTTTCCATTTTATCAAATGGCCTTTCTTTTTCGCGGTATCAAGGTTTATCAATCTTGACAAGCCCCGGTCAACCGCTGCATCATACTTACCAATATTATAGTTTATTATATTACGATGGGCTGCATCAAACGCCTTATCCTCAGCAGCAATCAAAAATTCATCGGCAGTGTTACCCATAAAAGCTAAAGTAGTGTTTTTTATAAAAACGAAAAGGGATGAGTTTTAATCATCCCTTTTCAATTTATTAACAATGGCTGATTTAGCCCTATTAACTATTTTACGCCTTGTTCTGTTTTAACATCAACCGCAGGACGCTCGGCACGGTTGGCAAGTTCCCAGGCGGTATAGTAAACCAGGTGACTGCGTTTAACCAGCAGCGGGAAGTTAATTTTGCTCACTTCATCGCCCGGCTGGTGATAATCGGCATGTACGCCGTTAAAGTAGAATATGATCGGCACATTATAGCGCGCGAAGTTATAATGATCTGAACGGTAGTAGAAACGGTTCGGATCATTCGGATCGTCATACTTGTAATCCAGTTTCATCTGCGTGTAAGTATTGTTAGCCTCTTCCCCAATTTTGTGTAGGGTAGTGCTTAACATTTTTGAACCGATTGAATACACGTAATTAGCTGAATCAGGCTTACCGGCATACTCTTCACCTACACGGCCGATCATGTCAATATTCAGATCGGCAATGGTATTAGCCAGCGGGAATACAGGATGGTCAGAATAATATTCAGAACCTAATAAACCTTTTTCTTCGCCAACATTACCCAAAAACAGGATACTGCGCTTAGGGCCTTTGCCTGCTTTTTTCGCCATGCTGAACGCGCGGGCCAGCTCAAGCATACCGGTAGTGCCTGAACCGTCATCATCAGCACCATTGTTTATTTTATCGGTTTTGGTGCTGCCTTCCGGCTCAATACCAATATGGTCATAGTGGGCAGAGATAACCAGTACCTCGTTCTTCAATTTCGCGTCAGAGCCAGGTAAGTAACCTAATACGTCAACCGCTTTTACCGCTTTTTCTTCGGTGCTGTAGCTAACCTCTACCGGTGTTTTTACTACCTGAGTTTTTGGCGCGCCGGCAGCATCAATTTCCTCTTTTAATTGGGTATAGGTTTTGCCTGTGCTTTTTAACAACGCATTGGCCATATCAGCTGTAATATTTATTACCACTGGAGTGGTTGTAGCCTGTGCGGAACCTTCCTTTTTGATGCCCATACGTGGCGCTAAAATGCTTGAGCCAAAACGTTGCAGGTTACTTGCCACAATCTGGTTAACGGCAAAAATCAACGCAGGTTTTTTTGCTTGCAGAGCTTGAATACGTTTACCACGGCTAATGCTCCATTGCGAACGGGTGGCCGTCCCGGTAATTAAGGATACGCCGTTTTTCATAGGCTCACCATCATTAATCACCAAAACTACTTTACCGGCGATATCAGTACCTTTAAGGTCGTCATATTTTTCGTCGGTTATACCATAACCAACAAATACAATATCAGCAGCTTTAACGGTGTTTGCGGGTGCTGCAGTTAGTGAGTAAAAATCTTTACCGTTAGTAAAAGTACTGCCGCCTATTGCTATAGGATTTACCTTGAATGAATTTTCTGTAAGCGGCACATCTAAAAAGTATGAACCCTTAACCGGACCTTGCAGGCCTAATTTTTTAAACTCGTTGGCGATGTAATTTGCCGCTTTATCCGCGCCCGGTTTACCGGTTTCACGGCCTTCGTATTCGTCAGACGCGAGGATGGAAAGGTGTTTTTTTGCATCCTCAACGGTAATGTACTTGGCGAACTTTACCGCGTTCGGATCTTTTTGGGCATAGCTGCATGAGGCTGCCGCTATCGCCAGGAATAATAATGGAACTCTTTTCATTAAAAATGGTCAGTTAAAAAAAACGTATAATAAAAAATCCCGGCCACATCACCAGGACTTATAAATCTATTTTGTTTAGCAGGATATCTTGTCCACACGGGTAGCGTGGCGGCCGCCTTCAAACTCAACAGTAAAGAATACATTTACAATTTCGCGTGCCTCCTCTACGGTTACATGCCTGGCTGGTATACACAATACATTGGCATTATTATGGCTGCGGGCAGGCTCGGCAACTTCAGGTTTCCAACACAATGCCGCGCGGATGCCCTGGTGTTTGTTGGCTGTCATGGCCACACCGTTTGCTGATCCGCAGATCAGTATACCGTAATCGGCCTCGCCTTTCTCAACTGCCGATGCCACCAGGTGTGCAAAGTCAGGATAATCAACAGATCCGGGAGTGTAGGTACCAAAGTCTTTCACTTCGATGCCTTCAACACCATCCAATAAAACTTCTTTTAATTCAAAGCCGGCATGATCTGCGCCTATAGCTATTTTAAGCCCTTGTTTCATGGGCTCTAAAATATCAATAATATTTTAAAAGGGAAGTAACGTTATTATGCTTTTGCCATTTCGTCACGCTCGCGTTTAAGCCTGCGCTTTTCAACCATACCCGCCACTATAATACCAACCTCGTATAGCAGGAACAATGGTATGGTTACCACCATCATGGTAAGCACATCGGGCGTAGGCGTAATAACCGCCGCCACTACCAATATACCCACAATGGCGTACCGGCGCCCCTGGCGCATAGTTTTAGCGGTGAGTATACCAATGTTTGAGAGTACATAAACCAGTATAGGCAGCTCAAACACAATACCCGTGGCCAGGGTAAGGGTTGATACCGATGATAGATAAGAATCAATAGTAAACGTATTTTCGATAACCTTACTTACTTGATAACCGGCTAAAAAGGAGATCGACTCGGGCGTAACTACGTAGTAACCGAATAATATGCCCAGTATAAAAAGCATTGAGGCGTAAAACACAAAGCCACTCGCGGCCTTACGCTCATTCTCATGCAGGGCAGGCTTAACAAAGCGCCATATCTCAAACAACAGGTATGGAAAGCCCAGGGTGATACCGATAAGCAATGCCGAGTTGATCTGCAAGGTAAACTGCCCTGCCATTTCGGTGTTGATGATCTTACCCGGTATCTTGTCGATACAAAAACCGGGGCGGTTGAGGTAATCGCCCAGTTTACATAGCATACGGTAGGTAAAAAATTGGGGGTCCATAGGGCCCATAATTACCGTATCAAAAACAAAGTCGTAAAAAACAAAGGCCAGTATGGTAAATAAAACTATGGCTATTGATGCCCTGATTAAATGCCAGCGCAATGCCTCCAGATGGTCAAAGAATGACATTTCGGCCTCAATATTCTTGCCTTTATCCTTTATAGCCTTTATAAGTTTGTTATCGCTCATCTATGTAAATAAAATACCCCTGCTGTTACTAACAAGGGTATTTACGTTTTATTTTACCGGAATAGTTTTAATTCTCGTTTATTTCAAAAGTGTCCATAAACTTGGTGGTAAAGTTACCGGCCCGGAAGTTAGGATCTTTTAACAGTTTTAAATGGAATGGTATAGTTGTTTTGATACCTTCAATCACAAACTCGCTTAGGGCACGCTCCATCGTGCTTAGCGCTTCATCGCGCGTTTGGGCTACGCAGATCACCTTGGCTATCATCGAGTCGTAATTCGGCGGGATAGAGTAACCGGAGTATACATGTGTATCAACCCTCACACCATGGCCACCCGGCGAATGGAAGTTGGTGATACGACCCGGAGACGGCCTGAAACCATTAAACGGATCCTCAGCATTAATACGGCACTCAATAGCGTGCATTGTTGGCTCATAGTTTTTACCCGAGATAGGAATACCGGCAGCAACCTTTATCTGTTCTTTGATTAAATCAAAGTTGATAACTTCCTCAGTTACCGGATGCTCAACCTGAATACGCGTATTCATTTCCATAAAGTAGAAGTTGCGATTTTTGTCAACCAAGAACTCTATGGTGCCGGCGCCTTCGTACTTAACGGCTTTAGCACCTTTAACAGCGGCATCGCCCATTTTTTTACGTAGTTTGTCGGTCATGAACGGTGAAGGTGATTCCTCAACCAACTTCTGGTGACGGCGCTGTATAGAGCAGTCGCGCTCAGAAAGGTGAGATACCTTGCCGTACTGATCACCCACTATCTGAATTTCGATGTGGCGCGGATCTTCAACAAATTTTTCGAGATAGATACCATCGTTTCCGAACGCGGCACCTGATTCGGCACGGGCTGAATCCCAGGCCGGTTCAAATTCTTCATCATTCCATACTACGCGCATACCCCGGCCACCACCACCGGCAGTAGCCTTCAATATTACAGGATAACCTATTTTACGTGCTATGGTTATACCATCCTTTACGCTGCTCAACAAACCGTCTGAACCGGGTATAGTTGGTACACCGGCCTTTTTCATGGTTTCTTTAGCTGATGCCTTATCGCCCATAGCGTTGATCTGGTCAGCCGTAGCGCCGATGAATTTAATACCATACTCGGCACAGATAGCTGAGAATTTAGCGTTCTCTGACAAAAAGCCGTAACCCGGGTGAATAGCATCAGCGTTGGTTAATTCGGCAGCCGAAATGATGTTAGGGATATTTAAGTATGAATCTCTGCTTGGCGGCGGCCCTATACATACAGCCTCATCGGCAAAACGTACGTGCAGGCTCTCACGATCAGCGGTTGAATATACAGCTACCGTTTTAATGCCCATCTCCTTACAGGTGCGGATGATGCGCAGGGCTATTTCGCCACGGTTGGCTATCAATATTTTTTTAAACATAATTTAAATGTGATGTGCTGATTTTAGATGTGCAAATATGCAGATGATTTGATACCAGCACATATGCGTTCAACACAAGTAAACATTAAAAAATTAAAGCGATATAACAGACGCTACATTTGCAGATCTGCCTATCTCCTCATCGCACATTTATACCGGTTCAACCAAAAATAATGGCTGATCGTACTCTACAGGTGATGCATTATCAACCAATACTTTAACAATACGGCCTGAAACTTCAGACTCGATCTCGTTAAATAATTTCATAGCCTCGATGATACATACGGTTGTACCGGCTTTGATCTCGTCGCCCACGTTAACAAATAATGGCTTATCCGGTCCTGCTGAACGGTAGAAAGTACCGATCATCGGCGATTTGATCGTGATATAATTTGAAGTATCGGCAGCGGCACTAACGGCTGCTGCAGCGGCAGCAACTGGTTCGGCAACATTGGCGGCGGCGGCCGGTATTTGAGCCGGGGCAGCTGAAACAACCGGTTGAGCGGTTGGAATGGTTGCATTAACTATGGTTGGCGCCTGGTTAGTTTTAATTGTTATCTTGAAATTTTCCTGCTCAATTGCAACTTCATTTACGCCTGCTTTTGAAACAAAGCGGATCAGATCCTGTATTTGTTTAATATCCATATCGGGGTGTTAATAGGTTTTCTCTTGGATAAAATTATATTATCTAAAATTTACTCGCGATAGCTGCGTACTTGCAAATATGCAGATATGCAGGCAATTATTCTTTAACAAATCATATAAAATAATGTTCAGCGTTATTAACAACCATTGCGGCAGTTAATAACGCTGTATAATTTAAACTGATTTTAGTAAGCCCACTTTAAATAAGCCGAGCCCCAGGTAAAGCCGCCGCCAAAGGCCGCCAATATAATATTGTCGCCTTTTTTGAACTTGCTTTCCCATTCCCACAAACATAGCGGGATGGTGGCATTGGTGGTGTTTCCGTAACGGTCAATGTTAATCACTACTTTTTCCGCAGGTACTCCGGTACGGCTTGCAGTAGCATCAATTATACGCTTGTTAGCCTGGTGAGGTACCAGCCAAGCAATATCATCAGCCGTTAAGTTATTGCGCTCCATCACTTCGGCAGCAACGTTAGCCATGTTGGTAACCGCAAATTTAAATACGGCCTGCCCTTCCTGGTAAGCATAATGCTGGCGGGCATCAATGGTAGCGTGTGAGGCAGGGCGTAATGAGCCGCCTGCTTTTTGGTGCAGGTAAGGTATGCCGGCACCGTCACTTTTTAATATAGAATCTATAACGCCGTAACCTTCATAATCAGGTTCAAGCAGGGCAGCGCCGCAGCCGTCGCCAAATAATATACAGGTAGCGCGGTCGGTATAATCAACCATGGCCGACATTTTATCGGCACCTACTACCAATACCTTGGTGTGCTTGCCTGATTCAATGAACTGCGCGCCGGTAGTTAAACCGAACACGAAGCCTGAGCATGCCGCCTGTAAATCCCAGCCCCAGGCATTTTTTGCGCCTATTTTATCAGCAAACAGGTTAGCCGTTGCCGGGAAGGGGTAATCAGGTGTCGTGGTACAAAATATAATCAGGTCAATTTCTTCAGCGCCGATGCCGCGTTTTTCAAGCAGTTGCTTTACGGCCGGTACGGCAAGGTCAGACGTGGCCAGGCCCTCGCCTTTTAATATTCTGCGCTCTTTGATACCGGTACGTGAGGTTATCCACTCGTCGTTAGTATCAACCATGGTTTCAAGCTCCTTATTGGTTAACACATAATCGGGCACATATCCACCAACAGCAGTGATCGCAGCACGAATTTTGGTCATTTTATTGGGAAATTTAATGAAATGCTTGCTTAATTTTATCAATCAGGTTGCTCTCAACCATATTTTTAGAAAGAAGTACCATATTTTTTATGGCCTCGGGGCTTGAGATGCCGTGCCCTACAACAACAGGCGCGTTAAGGCCCAGTATCGGGCTGCCGCCATATTGCTCATAGTTAAAGCGGTCGAAAAATTCGTCTTTAAGTCCTTTTTTGAGGGTAATAACGTAAAAGGATTCGGCCAGTTTAAGGATAACGTTACCGGTAAAGCCATCGCATACGGCAATGTCAAACTGGTCGCCAAACAGGTCGCGCCCTTCAATGTTACCCACAAAGTTAAACATGTTGGTATCTTTCATTACCGGGTAAGTAGCCTGGTAAAGCATATTACCTTTCTCCTCTTCCTCGCCAATATTCATCAGCGCAACGCGCGGGTTTTCAATGCCGTAAACACTTTCGGCAAGTAAACTGCCCAGCACGCCAAATTGCAGCAGGTTATCGGGCTTACAATCAGCATTGGCGCCTACATCTAACAAAATACCCAAACCGCCTTTCAGTTTGGGTACAATGGTTGTCATGGCCGGGCGTACAACACCCGGAATAGTTTTTACGCTAAACATACCGCCTACCAGCATCGCACCGGTATTGCCCGCTGATGCAAAAGCCGCTATTTGTCCTTCCTTAAGCATTTTAAAGCCAACGCTAATACTTGCATCGGGCTTTTGCACAATGGCTTTGGTAGGATGTTCACCCATACCGATTACCTCGGTAGTGTGCACAAACTCAAACAGGTCGGCACTGACGTTGTTTTGCTGCAAAATCTCCTTCGCCACATTTTCATCGCCGATAAGTACCAGCGTTTGCTCGGGCGAAAGGGATTTACGGGCTTCAATAGCTCCTAAAACAGTTGCTTTAGGGGCGTAGTCGCCGCCCATAATATCTAAGCCAATCTTCATCAGATGTGAAAATTAAACTTAAGCTACCGCTGTTTTCTCGATCAGTAATTTACCGTTATAGTAAACGTTACCATCAACAGTATAAGCTCTGTGTGGCAGGTGAACAGCACCTGTAGTTTTGCAGGTTGTTAAAGTAGGCGCTTCAGCTTTGTAATGCGTTCTGCGTTTATCTCTTCTTGATTTGGAGAACTTTCTTTTTGGATTTGGCATAACTTCCTAAATAATTATTTACTTAATGTTTTTGAGCGCGTCCCAACGCGGGTCGGTCGCCTCGTTCTTATCATCGTCACTACCCGATAGCGCGTTCAGCTTATCAAGCATTTCTTTATTACACTTATCAGCGCTTCCGTCGCCACTGCATGATGCAATGAACGGCACAGCTACAGTTACATACTCATATATCAACCCTGTAATATCAATTTCATGATCGTTTTTGCCCAGGGTGATGATTTCGTCATCCTCATCAACTTCCTCAGCGCTGAACTTAGCTATCTGCTGCTCGCGAATGTGGATGGGATGCTCATAATCAGTTAAACACCTGTCGCAGGTAAGCCCGATCCATCCGTCAATCTCAAAGTTCAGGATCAGCATTGTTTCCTGCTTATCAAGCTCAACGTTACAAGCCAGCTTTGCTTTTTTCACCAATGAATACTCAAACGCCTCAAAAAAAGAGTCGTCAACATCAAAGTCAAAACGATGCTTGCCCAGCTTTAAGCCGGAAAATGGTATCGTATATTTTCTTAATGATTTCAATGAGCAACAATTAGCCCGCAAATGTAGGGATTTTTCCTAAATCTGAAAAGTGTTTTTTTATTTATAGGCAGGCTGTAAATCAGTAGTTAGTTAAATAGAGATCAGTTGCCGCTATTTTAAGCTTATTCGGCTTAAATGCTATCTTTAAAAACGAATCACTATTCACCAATCACCACTCACCAATCAATCCCTATCCCTCGTCAGCTTATGGTGCGTTAACGGATTTTCGGTAAGTTCGGCATTTTCGCGACGGTTACGAACGATGTGCAGCGCCGTAAACAGCGCCTCGCGGAAGGAGCGTTCTGATGCCTGGTTTTTTCCGGAAATATCATACGCGGTACCATGGTCTGGCGAGGTACGTACAAAGTTTAATCCTGCGGTAAAGTTAACACCATCTTCAAAAGCTATTTGTTTAAACGGTATCAAACCTTGGTCATGGTACATGGCCAGCACAGCATCAAACTGCTTGTAAGCGCCGCTGGCAAAAAAACCATCAGCCGAATATGGCCCAAAAGCCAGTATGCCGTTGTTACGCGCGTCCTCAATAGCAGGGGTAATAATATGCTGTTCTTCGTCGCCTATTAAACCATTGTCGCTGGCGTGGGGGTTAAGGCCAAGCACGGCTATTTTGGGTTTACGTATCCAAAAATCATGGCGCAGGCTTTCGTTCATCATTTTAATCTTGGATAGTATTTTCTCAGCAGTAATGCTTTTTGATACCTGCGATATGGGTATATGCCCGGTTACCACCCCTACCCTGATGTTATCGCTTACCAGAAACATCAGCGAATCGGCAGCATTACCACGCTGCTGCAGGTATTCGGTATGCCCCGGAAAGTTGAAACTTTCGCTTTGAATGTTATCCTTGTTTATCGGCGCGGTAACCAAGGCGTCTATATTTCCGGCTATCAGATCGTTAGTAGCACGCTCTAACGAGATAAGCGCGTATTTGCCCCCCGTAGCGTTTATAACACCCGGCTCCAGCTTTACATCCTCTTCCCAGCAATTAATCATGTTAGGTTTGCGGTGCTGCGCCTGCGAGGCATCGCTTATTACATTAAAAACAAATTCGCTGGTGTTACTCAAGCGGCGGTAAAAAGACGCAACTTTAGTATGGCCATAAACAATGGGCGTACAATAATCATAAACCTTACTTTCAGAAAGAGTTTTTATAATGATCTCTAAACCAATACCGTTTACGTCACCTATACTGATGCCAACTTTTATTTTACCGCTCATAATGTTTATGATTTTTAACCGGCAATAATTTTTGATTTCACCGGTTTTATATTGCTTCTAAGCCGAAAACCTGTAAAACAAGCCATCGTTGCATTAAGCAATAATCACGCAAATTAAATATTTTTAGGATTACACTGCCTGATAAAAGCACAAATATGCCTTAATTTGCCAAATAATTGTTCAGCATGTCAATAGTTAGGGCTAAGAAACACCTCGGCCAGCATTTTCTTACCGATAAAAATATCGCCTCAAAAATAGTAGAAGCACTAAGGCCACAGTTGGGCTATAAGCAGGTGCTTGAGGTTGGCCCTGGCATGGGTATACTGTCTGATTTTCTGCTACAAAAAACAGAATACGAAACCTACCTCATTGATATTGATACCGAATCGTACGAGTTTTTAGGCAAGAAATATCCGCAGTTGGGTAGCAGGCTGATCAATGCTGATTTTTTGGAGCTGGATTTCGCAGCAACCTTCAATGGGCCATTGGCCGTGATCGGTAACTTTCCGTACAACATATCATCGCAAATACTTTTTAAGATACTGGACAACCGCCAGCAAGTGCCCGAAGTGGTGGGCATGTTCCAGAAAGAAGTTGCCGAGCGATGCAACGCCAAGGCAGGCAGCAAGGAATATGGTATATTGAGTGTGTTTTTACAAGCTTATTATAAGGTAGAATATTTGTTTACGGTAAAGGCGGGCGTATTCAATCCGCCGCCAAAAGTACTGTCAGCCGTTATAAGGATGACACGCAATGAGGTTCAAGAATTGGATTGCGACGAAAAGCTTTTTTGGCAGGTAGTAAAAGCCGGGTTTAACCAGCGCCGCAAAACATTGCGTAACGCACTGTCATCACTTATCAACAAAGAAAAGCTTACTGATGAGCCTATGCTTGAGCTGCGCGCCGAACGATTGACGGTTAGTGATTTTGTTGCACTGACAAATAGGATAACGGAAACGAGGTAATATTTGTTATATTTGATTATGGACTTACAGGCAGAAAAAATAGAGTTAGTTCGCCTTTTATTAAATGTAGAAGATGAACGCACGCTTAATGAAGTTAAGGCTGTATTGAAAGACGATTACGATTTTTACAATGATCTACCCGAACATGTAAAAGCAGGTATCGAACGCGGTATTGAAGACATGAATAATGGCCATGTAAGAAATCATGAATCAGTAATGCGTGACATGAGAAACAAATATGGCCTTAAAGGTTAACTGGACTACAGAGGCTATAAACTCCTACGAAAGTATTATCTCCTATCTATCACAAGAATGGACGATTAAAGAAGTTGAATACTTTAGTGAACGGGTTGACGCATTATAAATAATATTTCCAGCCAGCCATATTTATTCAAGGCCTCATCAATTAAACAAATCCGTAAAGCCACAATCGGTAAGCAGAATTCACTGTTCTATATTATCAGATCGGACGAGATTTTTTTGCTTCGGTTTTGGGATAATAGACAAAACCCCGATAAACGCAAATACTAAGCTTTACAGCTTAATCACCTCATCCTTACCATGGAGCTCCTTAACCGACTCGCCCATCCGCTTTATAAAAAGATAATTAGCTGTACCGCCTATAACCGCGCCTACCACAGGTACTAAGCGCTGGGCAGCGCGTGCGCCGAGTTTCAGCATCAGTTTTTCGGCAACGGCTTCCAACACGTTTTTTGAGAGGGCGATACTGGCTTCCACTTTTAAGGATGCCGCTACGATCTTGATAAATTCATCAAAGCTTATCCGGTACGTTCCCCGCTTGGCGTAGTTAACCGCCATCGTAACACGGAATTGCTGGGTGATCAAATTCACCACATCAACCGGGATGCCCAGTGCCATAGTGAATATGCCGCCGGTACCTGATAAGGCACCGGTGCCTGCTGCCAGGTAAGCACATTGGTTTATAAAACCTTCCAAACCAAGTTTATCTACGCCTTTTTTTATATTAAGCTGGTCTATGCGGTCAAATATTTGCCTGAAGCCGCGTTGTGCCAGTGTGTCAGCCTGTTGTTTCAGGCTGCTCGTAATTTTCTTTAATGATTTCATTAGAAATGTATCGGCAAACATAGTTGCTTACCTCGCTGTAGTAAACCAAAAGCAGTGCCAAAGCCCATCGTGTACAGCGCCAAGGGTTAAGGTTTTGTCATAACTGTTGGGCACAACTTATTCCGCGGCATAATAATTTGTACTTTCGCCCAACCGAATATAGTTACGCTTTGAAAAATAACATTTTAATAGTTGACGACCTGCATCCGTCGTACATGGAAATAGCCGGGGCTAAAGGCTATACCTGCGATTACCACCCCGACTTTAAACTGGTCGATGCGCTTGCCGTTATAGGCAATTACGAAGGCTTAGCCATTCGCTCAAAATTTGAGGTAGATAAGGCCTTTATGGATGCCGCCCCTAACCTGCGCTTCATTACCCGCGCCGGCGCCGGTATTGATAATATTGATGGTGATTACGCCGCCCAAAAAGGCATCGAAATATATAACGCCCCCGAGGGCAACTCAGATGCCGTGGGCGAACATGCCGTAGGTATGTTGCTGGCACTGATGAACAAGTTTAACATTGGCAACCTGGAAGTTCGTGATGGCAAATGGCTGCGTGAAGAAAACCGTGGTTATGAACTGAAGGGCCGCACCGTAGGCATTATTGGCTACGGGCACATGGGCCAGAGTTTTGCCCGCAAGTTGAGCGGATTTGAGGTTAACGTTATAGCCTACGATAAATACAAAACCGGCTTTAGCGACCGCTATGCCCGCGAGGTAAGCATGGAAGAAATTGTTAAACACAGCGATATACTGAGCCTGCACGTTCCGCTTACTGCCGAAACACAGTACCTGGCTGATGATGAATACTTTTTCCATTTTAAAAAGCCGATATTCTTCATCAATACATCGCGCGGTAAAACAGCTAAGGTACGTTCGGTGCTGAACGCTATTGAACAGGGTAAAATTATAGGCGCTGCGCTGGATGTACTGGAGGTTGAAAAATTCCCGGCGCTGGGCGAACAGGAATGGTATGCCGACCTTTGCAAAACCAACAAGGTGATCCTCACCCCACATGTAGCCGGTTGGACATTTGAATCGTACCGGAAAATAAGCGAGGTGCTGGCGGGGAAGTTGCCTGTGGTGGTCAATGGTCAATAGTCCATGGTCATAGTCGATGGACCAGAGTTTCAACAACGAAGCTGGCTATGAACTATTGACCATGGCCTATGGACCATCAAGTTTCTACTTGACAAAAAAATTTGGAGATTAAAATTTAAATCCTTTATCTTCGTTTTATATCAAAGCAAGACTATGCGGACCAAAAGGGTTTACATAGTCTTGTTTGCTTTTTAAAAGAGTCGCGTCCTTCTTTTTATGCAAAAAAAGAAGGGCGGTTTTTTTTGACATTAACCGAAAACATTAACAGTTTAAATTTAATTAGTGCGTTATGGCAGAGGTATCATACTATACCAAAGAAGGTTTAGAGAAATTAAAGGAAGAATTACAGTATTTAAAAACTACAGGCCGTGCTAACATTGCCAAGGCAATTGCTGAAGCACGCGATAAAGGCGACTTATCAGAGAATGCCGAATATGATGCCGCTAAGGAAGCACAGGGCTTGCACGAAGGCAAAATAGCTAAACTGGAAGAGGTATTATCAAACGCGCGTTTGCTGGATGAATCAAAACTGGACACCTCGAAGGTTTTGGCTCTTTCAATAGTTAAAATAAAAAACCTGAAGAACGGTGCTACCATGAGCTACCAATTGGTATCAGAAACCGAGGCCGACCTTAAAGCAGGTAAAATATCAGTAACCTCTCCTATAGCACAAGGCCTGTTAGGTAAAAAGGTAGGCGAAAAAACAGAGATCACCGTACCTGCCGGTAAAATTGAGTTTGAAATATTAGAGATAAGCAGGTAAGCAATTATTGAATTATTGAGGGATTGAATTGTAGATTTTTCAGAAAACAATTCACTAATTCAATCCTTCAATAATCAATAATTAAATACTTAAAATCAATAATTCAGTCTCTAAATAATTCAATAATTCCCTCTATGGCAAGTATCTTTTCAAAAATAGTAGCGGGCGAAATACCGGCGCATGTTGTAGCTGAAAGCAATGAGTTTCTGGCTTTTTTAGATATATCTCCGCTGGCCGAAGGCCATGTGCTGGTTATCCCTAAGGAAGAGGTTGATTACTTGTTTGACCTTAACGATGAAACCTATACCGGCCTGCAGATTTTTGCCAAGATAGTAGCTAAAGGAATTGAAAAGGCCGTACCCTGCCAGCGTGTAGGCGTAGCCGTTATTGGTTTAGAGGTGCCGCATGCTCACATCCACCTCATCCCGATCAACCATGTGGATGATATTAATTTCTCGCGCCCTAAATTAAATTTCACGCAGGACCAGCTTGCGGCTACCGCCGAGAAAATCAAGGAAGCCCTGCGCGAAGAACGCGTTGATTAATCCTCCAGCGGAACAAACTTCATCGATACTGAATTTACGCAATGGCGTGTATTTTTGGCCGTAAAGCCTTCACCTAAAAATACGTGGCCTAAGTGCGCGCCGCAATTGGCGCAAAGTATTTCGGTACGGCGGCCATCGGCATCTGTTTCGCGGTGAACTGCGCCAGGTATCTCGTCGTCAAAACTTGGCCAGCCACAAAAGCTCTCAAACTTATCGTCAGACCGGTAAAGCGGCGCATCACAACGTTTGCACACGTACAAGCCTTTGGCTTTGTTATTCAGTAACTCGCCTGTGAACGGGCGCTCGGTGCCTTTGTATAATATTACCCTTTCTTCTTCGGGTGTCAGTTCGTTATATTTCATAGTATGATTTTATTGATTTGTTTATGAGTTCACCGATCTTTAGGATGATTTCACTGATAGATAAATATACTCAATTTCATTCGGAATGGTTTTAACCGGCATCTTGTTTACACGTAGCTGACTCTGCCTAAAAGCAAAAAAAATCCCGGTCTTTCAACCAGGATTTCTCATATTATAATAGCTTTTAGCTTTCGCCTTTATGCTTTCAGCGTTATGCTAATTTAGCCAGCTCTTCAGCCATAGCAGCGCCAATTTCAGCAGGTGACTCTACTACGCGGATACCGCACTCGGCCATGATCTTCATTTTAGCTGCAGCAGTATCATCAGCACCACCAACAATAGCACCGGCGTGGCCCATACGGCGACCCGGAGGCGCTGTTTGGCCGGCAATAAAGCCTACTACCGGTTTGGTACCATGCTCTTTGATCCAGCGGGCAGCTTCAGCTTCCATACCACCACCAATTTCACCAATCATGATGATGCCATGCGTTTCCGGATCATTCATTAACAGCTCAACCGCTTCTTTAGTTGGTGTACCAATGATTGGGTCGCCACCAATACCGATAGCAGTGGTGATACCTAAACCGGCTTTAACCACCTGGTCAACCGCCTCGTAAGTTAAGGTACCTGATTTTGAAACTACACCTACATTACCTTTTTTAAAGATAAAGCCAGGCATGATACCAATTTTAGCCTCATCAGCAGTAATAATACCCGGACAGTTAGGACCGATTAAACGAGAATCCTTGTCTGTCAGATATTCTTTTACCTGGATCATATCCTTTGTAGGTATACCTTCGGTAATACAAACTATAACTTTGATGCCTGCTTCAGCAGCTTCCATAATAGCGTCAGCCGCGAAAGCCGGGGGTACGAAGATGATAGACACATCAGCGCCCGTGCTTACCACCGCGTCTTTAACGGTGTTAAAAACCGGTCTGTCCAAATGCGTTTGGCCGCCTTTGCCCGGTGTTACACCGCCAACAACCTGCGTACCGTACTCAATCATTTGCGAGGCATGGTAAGTACCCTCGTTACCGGTAAAACCCTGAACTATTACTTTGGAATCTTTATTTACAAGAACACTCATTGGCTTATTTTTTATTCAACGCAAAGCTAAAATTATTTTATTAAGTAAGATGCCTTAGCACATTAAAGGCAGCGTTTTTTTACAAACTAACATTTAAATGATGTTGAAATAAATTATTGCTGCGTCGTCTTCACCTTTGTTTAAAGACGATTGGCCGGTTATTAATTTACAGGAAACTTTTTATTGCGGCTATAAAAACCTATTAATATCTTTCGGCATGCTAAACACACCTTTACCATGAAGAAGTTATTTTTTGCAATAATTACCTGTATTGCCATTACGCAACCTGGCTACGCGCAGTTAGGCGGTTTATTAAAAAAAGGTAGCGATATGCTGGCCGGAAGCGGCCTAAACCTGAACAAGATTATTAAACAACCTGCCGCTATTACTACTAATTTTAAAGATGATGCCATAACCAAGGGCTCACAACCACCCTCCTTTCAGGATGGGGTTACGGCGCAACCCTTGTACCTGCTGCCAAAAGCTACAGGCGGCGGTTATATATTATGTACCGGACTGTACGAAATGACCAACAAAAGCTATTGCCTGCACGCCGGTACCCGCGGCCCAAGCAGTGGCGATGGTTATATGCTTGCCCCGGTTGAAGGGCCTAAAAAGAATGTGGTGATCAACATTTTAAAAAGCGCCGAAAAACATCCGGAGGTTAAACAACGCAACATACAGGTGTTGCTGTGGGCCATTATTGCCCGTACCAAACTTGCCGATTTTAGCACCGAAATTAAAGCCACTGCCGCCATATTGCTTACGCCCGAGCAATTGCTTACCCTTGAGGGCGGCGCATTGGGTATTTTACCCAATAACGTTATGGAAAGTGCCAAAAGCAAACTTCCCCAACCTGTACAGGCGGTATTTGAAGCCGAGAACAACATCAGGCGGTTGGCCGCGTCAGGCAGCGCAAGTTATGAGGAAATGGAAAAATACGCGGTATTGGCCGGCATTGCACCCAATAATAACAGCGAGTACCCGTCGGGCACATGGTCATTACACCCTGATGGCTATTACATCCGCTACATTCCGCAGGGATATTCTATAACCAAGGTACAGATTTTTGTGCCGAAAGAGTTGATTGATAAGGCTGGTAAAGACCCTATTATTTACGATGCGCCGTATGGCATAGCCTGCCCTGCGAACGTAGGCGCTCAACGTTTGGCCCAAACCAATGAGCCGCTGGAGCCTGACTATACCAAAAAGCTCACTACCATTTGCGATCCTAAAAAATAACAAAGCGGGCGTTACAAATTGATGTAACGCCCGTTTTGTTTAGCAAAATATTTGCCCCATGTTTTAGTAAGCTACCGTAAAACGCTGGCGAATGTGTTTTGGGGTTTCCAGTTCATCAACAATGGCGATGGCCATATCCTCAACCGAGATAATACTGCGGTGGTTTTCATCAAACACGGGCTCCTCTAAACCTACACGGTAAGTGCCTTTAATAATACCTGCGGTGCCCTGGTGCATTTCAATAGCCGGACTAAGGAATGTCCAATCCAGTTCAGTTTCATTTTTAAGGTGGTTTAAATAATCGCGCGCGGCGGTAGCACCGGCCTTGTAATCTGCCGGAAACTGTGGTGTATCTACCAACTGCACACCCGGTGCCACATATAAACTGCCGGCTCCGCCAACAGTAAAAAATCTTTTTACGCCGGCCTTTTTGGTACCTTCCTGAATGGCCTTTGATCCGCGCAGAAAATCATCATATATGTTAGGGTTAGTCCAGCCTGAATTAAATGTATTAACTACGGCGTCAGCACCTTTAACAGCGGCGGTGACTTCGTCCTCGTTATAAACATTAGCCTTGACCGGGGTAATCTGCGCACCGGTTTTCAGTTTGTCGATGTTACGGGCAATGGCAATTACCTCATGGCCTCTTTTTTCCAGCTCGTTCAATACCGATGTGCCTACAAAGCCTGTGGCACCAATTAACGCTACCTTCATATTAAGTTTGATTATGTTGTTCAATATACTGTAAACACTTTATTTACAGTTTTGGTTAAATTTTTTTATTCAATTATCGGCTTACAAAATGCTTCTAACGTGGTGGCTGCAAGTTTACTCACCATAGCTTCTTCTGCTTTATTGTATAATACATCTAACTCGGCATTTATCTGTTTACCTACCGGGCAGGCCGGATTGGGAACATTTTTTTTTCCCAAAGGCGATGTTTGGCGGATGGCATTATACACATCGGAAAGGCGGATATCCTTTGCCTGTTTAGCCAGCAATGTTCCTCCACCTTTACCTTCTTTAGTAGTAATCAGTCCCGCTTTGCGCAGGTTGCTTATTTCCTTACGTACAACAGCGGCGTTAACATTCATGCTGCCTGCAATAAATTCAGACGTAAGCATTTCATCCTTTACATAATAGTGAAGGGTTAAAACATGCAGCGCCGTTGCAAATCTTACGTTATTCATTACTGTAATAATTTTTATTACAGTACAAATGTACTACAATTGCGGGATACTCATACACACGGCTATTACAATTACGAGAAAATGACAATGTTATTTACAACTCTGGATGATTTCGCTTACTAACAAGGTGTCATGATGAAGCTGATCGTACAATTTTTCATCAAGCACCTTTTTGCTGATGAGCTTGCTGCCCATACCTACGGCGCATACCCCTGCCCTAAACCAGGCCAGGATGCTCTCTTTGGTAGTATCAACCCCACCCGTAGGTATAAACAGCTGCCCCGGGAAAAGCTCGCGTATCGCACTCAAAAAATCTGGTTTAAGCGTACCCGCCGGAAAAAGCTTAATCAGCGAGGCGTTGTGCTGCTGGGCGGTATAAATTTCGGTCGGCGTCATACAACCGGGAATCCATAATAATTTGTGCTTAGCAGCAATCTTGCCAACTTCCGGGTTAATGATCGGCGATACGATAAAATCAGCGCCGGCGCCTATAAAAGCTTCGGCTTCCTCAACTGATTTAATGGTACCGATACCCAAATGTAGATCAGGCCACTCAAGTTTTTGAATCTTTTTTAACTCAATATAGTTATCAAGCGCTTTGGGGCCCCTATTAGTATATTCAAACACGCGTACACCCGCTTTATAAAGCGTGCGGGTAACGTCAATGCTTACCTGTGCATCCTCATAAAAAAACAGCGGCAGCATGCCCTGCGCTATTATACTGTCGAGCACCTGTTCTTTCTTAGTCATTGCTTATGGCGTTTTGTATGTCGTTAACAATTTTGTTGGTGGTATCGCTAGCAACAAATAGTTTTGTGAAAGCGGCGGCCGTTGCAAATTCAAGCACCTGCCGGGGTGCCCAATCGTTATACAACCCGTATATTAAACCCGCCATGTAACAATCGCCGCTGCCCACCTTATCAACTATTTGGTTGGATGTATATTGTTTTGAGCTGATAAACTCCAAACCGGTGAAAAGGGCGGTATAGTATTCAATCTGTTTATCGCTGCCAAACCTGAAGGTATTGGCGACGGTGTGGCAATTAGGGTAGCGTTTAACTATTTCTTCGGATGTTTTCAGCGCTTCTTTCAGGTAAATGCTTTTTTGTCCGCTCTCGTGAATATCAGGTACAACCTCAATTCCGAGCATCGCCTCAGCCGCCCAAATGTTACCCATCACTACGTTGCAATACGGAAGCAGTTGCTCCATAACCTCACACGCGGTTTTTCCATATTTCCAAAGTTTGGCCCGGTAATTTAAATCAACCGACACCGTTATACCTTTTCGGGACGCGGCTTTAACGGCTTCCAGACATACATCGGCAGCGCTTTGACTTACCGCGGGAGATATGGCGCTGAAATGGAGCCAACTCACATTGTTGAGTGCTTCGTCCCAATCAATCATTCTGGGTTTTAACTCCGCGAAGGATGAATGCGACCGGTCATAGATCAGGGCATCGTGCTTCAGATCCTGCCCTTGCGCAAGATAATATAAGCCGATACGCTCGCCGCTTAACGATACGGCGTCCGTTCCGATATGCTTCTGCTGTAAATGATTAAGTAACTGTTTGGAGAGATAGTTATCAGGCAAAGCGGTACAATATTGAACAGGCAACTGCCATAAAGCCAGCGCCGTAGCTACATTAAGCTCGGCACCGCCAACAAAAAATGGCAGACTATTATTTACCAACCACTCGCCATTGGAGTCCGGCGTTATGCGTAGCAGTAATTCGCCAAAACAAAGAATATTTTTTTTCATGATTTTAAGCAAATCAGGCCTGCCGCACACTCCCGGCCCGTTTACTCAAATAACGCTGTTTTAAACGCTATTTGCAAGCTTTTAACTTTCTACGATTAAAAAATTAGAGCTAAAGTTGCGGTATCGATCCCTTAAACATAGATATCTTAAACATTGAGATTAAATCTAACTCCTGACCTAATAATTTTTTTGTTTTTTTATTTACTTAACAAATGGATAATGAAACACTTACATTGAGGATTGATATAAAAACAATAAATAACCCAATATTTTTTTTCAAAAACCCCTTGCAGAATATCAAACGGTGCGTATATTTGCACCACCAAAACGAACAACGGAGTGGTAGTTCAGCTGGTTAGAATACATGCCTGTCACGCATGGGGTCGCGGGTTCGAGTCCCGTCCATTCCGCTAAAAAGGTAACATTACCAAGCAAAACCCTTCAAATGATATCATTTGAAGGGTTTTTTGTTTTACGGCCAAGCCAAATTATTCAAGTTTTCGCAAGGAAAATGACAATAATTCGGGAGTTAATAGCCGAGCCACAAAACAACTCCCGAATTAACTGATATATATCTGTATATCAACCTGTTCAGTGATTGCGCATCTTGATTTCAAGTGACTTAATTAACAATTTTGTTCACTTTAAAAGCAAGTTAAAACAACATGAGAACTATGCTCGCCGT
The DNA here is from genome assembly GCF_039543225.1 of Mucilaginibacter defluvii. NCBI lineage: Bacteria > Pseudomonadati > Bacteroidota > Sphingobacteriia > Sphingobacteriales > Sphingobacteriaceae > Mucilaginibacter > Mucilaginibacter defluvii. The sequence goes on along the minus strand of NZ_BAABJI010000001.1, from coordinate 523,264 downwards.
GCTTTTCTGCCTGAGAAAGCCTAAGAATTATGAATCAGGTTCAGCCCCTATTTATTTGCGCATCACTGTGGATGGCAAACGTACCGAAATTTCCATTGGCCGGAAATGTAATCCTGACCGCTGGGATATTGATACCGGCAGGGCGACCGGCAATAAAGAAGATGCCCGCTCCCTTAATGCTTTCATGAGCAGTATTGAGCATCAGCTTTACGAAATCCATAGACAGATGACTGCTGCCGATGAAACAGTAACGGTAGAAACCATTAAGAGTCGCTACACAGGTAAACTAGAACGTGCAAGAACCCTTGTGGCCATATTTGAAGACCACAATGAGAAGATGAAAGCTTTGATTGGGCATGAGTTTGAGAAAAGCACCTGGCAGCGTTACGAAACAGCTTTAATGCACACCAAGGATTTTATGCAATGGCAATATAATATTACTGATATCCCCGTTAGCAAGATCAACTTTGCATTCCTGAACGATTTTGAATACTACCTTCGGACTGTCCGTAAGTGCGCCAATAATTCTGCTATAAAATATATTAAGAACCTCGGTAAGATCGTGCGGATCTGTCTGGGTAATGGCTGGCTGACAATCGATCCATATCTGAATTATAAGCCACGTACCCAAAAGGTTTACAGGCAGGTACTCGACACTAAAGAGCTTGACCGGTTGACAAAAAAGAAAATCCCGAACGCACGCTTACGCACGGTAAGGGATATTTTTGTTTTCAGTTGTTACACGGGGCTGGCCTACGTTGATGCACGAAAGCTTAAACGTTCTGAACTGGTAAAAGGAATTGACAACAAAACCTGGATATATACCCAGCGCCAAAAAACAGATACACTTTCCCGTATCCCTGTCTTACCTGTGGCAGCAGGTATTATTCGCACCTACGATAAGCATCCGCAATGTATCGCTGAAAACCTATTATTACCTGTTATGAGTAATCAAAAAATGAATGCTTACTTAAAAGAACTTGCAGGTATTTGTGATATTGAAAAGGAACTCACTTTTCATATTGCCCGCCACACGTTTGCCACTACCGTTACCCTAAATAATGGTGTACCCATTGAAACGGTATCTAAAATGATGGGGCATACCAGCATCAAGACCACGCAGATATATGCCAAAGTTTTGGATCATAAAATCAGCGAAGACATGTCGCAATTAGAGGCTAAACTGTTACCAAAGAAACGTGTAGCCAAGACCGCCTAAATATCAACATTCATAATTCTTAATATTTCAATTTTTATATTTGTATGAGAACATTCCGTCAAACCATGAGTAACAACGCAGCAATCGACTTACGTTTAAAATCCTTTTTTGATCTATCAGAAGAAGAAAGGCAGGAACGACTTAGGCCGACCTACGAAGCGATGAAAAAGGAAAAATTTGCTAAAGGTGGTTACATCACATATTACGATCCCTCTGTTTGCCCAACTACGTCCCATGCGGTACACGAATACGTTGACCGCAAGGACTTGATGTGGATGGACGATAAATATCAGGAACACTTTATAAAAACCCTTTAATCTTATGTCAAACCCGCAACTATTATTTGTCGCGGGGCCAAATGGAGCGGGAAAATCGACTTTCTCTAAAGATTTGTCGAAACCTGGTGCCATTATTTTTGACGTGGACAAAGTTGTTGCACAGATAGAGGCCCAATCACCTCATATGCCTAAACGACGCATATATGAGGAAGCGACTAAAGATTTTTTTAGACAGGCGAATACCGCTGTTAAAGATAGACGGCATTTTACTTTGGAAACAAATTTCAGAGACGAATCATTGATGGATGTTGTTGCTCATTTTAAAGCGCACGGTTATGCCACCCAGTTGATTTATTTGACTTTAGATAGTATTGAGCAATCTGTTTTCCGTGTGAATGAAAGAGTTAAAAACGGTGGACATTTTGTAGATATAAAAAACATTCAACAGAACTACGATTTAGGGTTGGAATATATCGAACGGTTTGCCGATCACTTTGATAACGTAGAGATCGCTGATGCTTCAAAAAGTAACCAACATTTTCGTTCCTTGCTTAGCATCCAAAATCGAAGCGTTGTTTATCAAAGTATTAATATACCCGAAAAGTTTGTCGATCGGATAAACTCTATTGTCGAGAAATTCATACCACCTTCGCCTACACAAGAATTGCGACCTTACAGAGGCCCAAGTCGTTAACATACTTCCTGTCAGCCGCTTCAAATGGAGCGGCTTTTTCATTTTCCGGAAAATGAGGACAAATACTTTTGTGCCCAGGTATCTACAGCTTTTACTATTTCATCAGCTTTCGCAAACGGGTAAGTTTTCTCCACGTAAGTTTTAAATTTCTTTTTAACAGAATCATCCTGCCAATCCATAACAGAAAAAATAATCGGATCTCCTTTTTGCGGGCCATCTTTAAATCCATAAAGCGGCAAATACGGAGGCGCATAAAAAAAGGAATTTTCTATCAACTTATTATAAAAGTCGGCTTTAAACATACGTTTAAAGTCATGAAGCAAGTCATACGGGTTCACTGTAGAGACCGCATTTTGTATAGCGTCCCGCATATACGGGTTTCCCTCGTCCCAAAAGAAATTAAACAGGTATTCAAAAAAGCCACCTTCCAGCATATCACACAGATCAGTGCTCATGCCATCATATGATGCTTTGAAAATGTCGAGCGAAAAAGCATCACCAAGTTGTTCAATACAATACTTAATAATCACTTCTTCCCTGCTCTTTACAAACTCCAACGATGGCCCTCTAGAAACTATACCCGGAACAACGATCAAATACTTACGCTTTGAGAGTAACTGGAAATAATAGCTTTTAAAAAAGATGCTTTTTCGTTCGTGAGTAATCTGTATGTATAAGGGAAATGTCGGCGTACCATGAAAGTCCACTTGTTTAAGCCTGTCATTCAAATATGTTTTGTAAGCGATCTTCCCCATTATTTAAGTACCTGCCAATGATGATTTTTCAAATGTAATATATCTCTCGTTAAATATATTTCAGTGGAATGATACAAAAATAAGAAATGTTTTGATATTATTTTATTTTATCAAAACATTAACTAAATTTGTTCTGCATCATTTAGGCATTTCAACGATTCTCAAATAGATGTTGATAGTCGTTAGCAGCATTGATAATTAATTTTTACTGTTTTGCAATTTAAACAAATCAAATATGGCGGCAATTGAAGTGATCACGAAAGACGATTTGAATGATTTTAAAAAAGACCTGCTCCAGGAGATCAGGCAAATGATCGAGCCTGTAGAAAGCCAGGGGAAAAAGTGGCTTAAAAGTGTAGAGGTAAGAAAGCTTTTAAATATATCACCAGGCACCTTACAAAACCTGCGTATCAATGGCACACTAAGGTTTGCCAAAATTGGCGGAATGCTTTATTACAAGTTGGAAGATATTCACAAACTGTTAGAAGGAGGTGTAAAATGAAAGCCTTATCATCTTCAATGGATTTAAAAGGCTATTCAAAGTTATTCAGATCACTGGGTAAGGATGAGCGGTTGTTTCCCACACATGTCAGTCTTTTCTCAGGGCTTTTCATTTTTTGGCAGCGCTCAGGCTATCAGCGTCCATTTAAAATAAGCAGAAGCGGTTTAATGGCGACGTCAAGAATTGCATCCACCGCCACTTATCAAAAGTGCATTAAAGAGTTACGGGACTTTGGTTACATCCTCTATCTGCCATCCTATCACCCGACAAAAGCAAGTACGGTTGACTGGCCGGAAAACTGGAAAGTAAACGACTCTGAAAGCCATGTTGGTAATAATATATCTATGTAACTGGATAAATTGTTATCCAGCTATTTTGTATTGGGATAACCACATAAACATATATCAGTGTACCAATTTACCGGCATATCAATTTATTACTCAATTATCTCAAGAATGATATTACCCACCATTCAAGTCCACTCCCTCAAGTACTTCTCTTGGCCATTAAAAATGGTTGTCGCGCGAAGTGCGACAACCATTTTTAATATCAACTGTGCAAATATGGATGGCTACCTGGCTTGTCCCATAAGGGAGCAAGCGGAAGTTGGGCAGAGCCCTACTTTGCTTGCTTTTTGCGCTGCAAAAAGGGTTTGAAGTATCCTCCGGGGATACTTGCCTGCTCCTACGGCTTTAAAAAGGCCAATTTCAGGATACTTAATGGTATCCCATATAGCTGGCTATCTGTACATCTATGTATCAAGATATATAGTTTAATGCCAGCAAAGTTTTAACAAAAAAATTGTGATGTATGCAAGACATTAACACCAGGTCGGTAAGGTATCCCGAAGCGGTCGATCAAAAGTTTGAGAAGATTGCCTTGAAATTGGGAAGGACAAAGCGACAGATATTTATTCAAATGGTAGATTATTTCTACAAAAGCAAGAAAGATCCAATGGATCTGAATGATGAAATGCTAAAGAACTCGCTCATAAAGAACCATAAAGATTTGATTGGCTTCATTAAAACCCAGGAAAATGATTTGCTGATACCTACCCGGCGGGAAGTAGACCGAATGGTTGAAGCATTTAGGAATGTTATAACTTTTTTTAACGAAACGTTGTCGCCAAGTTTAAATACAATGCTGGCCGGGCAGCAAACAGCATCAGACAGGTTTAAACTTATTGCTGATGTGATGAAGCGTGTAGAACTTCAACAAACCGGTAAAGACCAACTGAAGAAGCAATTTGTGTTGATACTGGAGGGCTACGTGAAAGCCAGGGAAAATATCAGTGGTTTTAATACCGGCCGGGAAAAGGAAGAATTGTTGTCAACTACAAAAGCACAAATAGAAATATTAAGATAAGATATGTTTATTAATATAACAGACAGCAAAACAGCAGATAACAAGGGCAGTGCAGGAGGGTTGGTCAATTATCTGGAAAAGGAGAATCGTTTAGATAATGCACAGCAAGAATATTGGTTTAATCAAACAGATAATCTTTATGCCGCCTATGAAGTAAGGCAAAAGATTGATAATAATATTGCTAAACTCGGCCGCAATGATGCAAAATTCTTCCTTGTAAATATCAGCCCGAGTCAAAAAGAGCTCAATCACCTGTTCGCAGAGAATAACCGGGAACAAGTTAAGGAACTACTGAAAGGTTATGCAGTATTGGTGATGGATGAATATGCGCGCAATTTTAACCGGGCCAATATTAAAGATAGCAATGACTTGATATGGTTTGCCAAATTGGAAAATTACCGCTATTACAGTTATGAGGATAAGGAAGTAAAGGAAGGCTTAAAAAAACGGGGAGAACGAAAGCCGGGAGAACAAATGCACATACAAGTGATTGTCAGCCGTAAGGATGCCAGCAATACTGTAAAGCTAAGCCCAATGAATAACTCACGCGGAAGAAATGTCGAACATTCTAAAAAGATGGGCGAATTTGACCGGGTAGCTTTCAAGCAATGTGGCGAGCATATTTTTGATCAACATTTTAAATTTGACCGTGGCTTGCATGATACTATGGCTTATGCCAATGTAATAAAAAACGGTAGCCTTGAACAAAGGCGCCAAATGGACATACTCTCTGCGGGAGAACAGTTTTCCCCTGATAAAGATCAAATAAAGGAATTAGCCGAAGGAGTTGCTCAGCAACAATTTACTACACCACAAAAAATGATGGCATCTACTGGTACAACAATCGGAAAGTTCTTAGATGTATTACTGGAGCAAACACATATTGCCGCCTCTCCCCAGTCAGACCGGCCAAAAAAGAAAAAGAAAAGAGGTCAAGGTTATCGTTATTAAAGTTGCTTGTAATCGATACAGTCTGTCTTTTAATAAAATTTGTTGATTGTCAATTTAATCGTAATATTGCAATATAGTTATGGGCATTACCAAAACGGACATATTCAACGAACAGCAAAACAAGCTGGCAGTGCAGTTAAAAGCCATTGCGCATCCCGCTCGTATCGCTATTTTACAGCAGATCATTAAAGCGAATGCCTGTATCTGCGGCGATCTGGTAGAAGAACTGGGGTTAGCGCAAGCGACCATTTCGCAGCATTTGAAAGAGCTGAAGAATGCCGGTCTGATACAAGGGACTATTGAGGGGGTGAGTGTATGTTATTGTATTGAGCCCAAAGCCTGGAAAGCCCTGCAACTGGAATTGAATATATTGTTTGGCTCTTACACAGAAAAGAACGATAGCTGCTGTTAAAATTTTTTGGCTTGATCTATCGTAATATTACAATAAGCAACAAATACAAAGCCATGAATAAAATAGAAGCCAACAATTGGAAAACCTTTAAGGATACCTTATTACAGCATCCGGACCTTGACCTGCAATTCCAATATGCAGAAGGCAAACTGGTAGATCCAGCTTACCATATCACCGAGATCAAACAAGCGCCGATCACTTCCGTGGATTGCGGCGGCGTAATGAATGCCTGGACAGAAATTATCGTACAGCTTTGGGTGCCGGAGGGCGAACAGCAAGAGCGTTCGATGAAAGTAGGCAAAGCTTTATCTATCGTGGATATCGTCGAGAAAATGCTGCCACTGAACCCCAATGGTACAGTAAAGATCGAGTTCGGTAACTCTGAATTTGATACCCGCCAAATGTTCCCCAATGAAATGATCGTGAGTGAAAATGCTTTAATCGTTGACCTGCGCCCGGATGCGGTGCAATGCAAGGCTATTGGTCGCGGCGGCAATTGCGGCACGAATGATAAGGGTGAGGAATGTTGTGCGCCTGCGGTCGTTGAAAAACCAAAAGTACAATTAGTGAACCTGGCTGCACCCGCTGAAGCCTGCTGCACACCGGGCGGGGGCTGCTGTTAAACAACTTCATCATGGAGATCAAAGCTGCGCAACCTTACAAAGCAGAAGTAGTTGAACTTTTAAGTTTGGCCAAACTACCTTATGCAGATCTGCCGGAAACACTGAACAATTTCTTTGTCGCCATTAACGATGGCGAAGTCATCGGGGCCGCCGGAGTGGAGATCTACGGCAGTAATGGTCTACTGCGTTCGGTGGTCATTCACCCCAATTTCCGAAAACAAGGCATCGCCGCTCAACTCTTGCAAAAAATTGAAGCTACAGCCTTAGATCAAAACATGACCAAGCTTTTTCTGCTGACAGAAACAGCTCCTGGTCATTTTGAAAACCATGGCTTTAAACGCGTCAGCCGGGAAGAAGTGCCCGAACCGTTAAAAGCTTCATCCGAATTTTCCCATGTCTGCCCGGTTTCGGCAGTCGTTATGTCAAAACCTCTAATTAAATTATAAATGAAAAACATATTAGTGCTCTGTACAGGAAACAGCTGCCGCAGCCAAATAGCCGAAGGTTACCTGCGTTATTTTGCAGGTGACAAAGCAACTATTTACAGCGCAGGTATCGAAACGCATGGCGTAAACCCCAAAGCCATTGAGATCATGAAGCGTGATGGTATAGATATATCCGGCCATACTTCCAACAATGTAGATGAGTATGCCGATATCCCTTTCGACTACGTGATCACCGTTTGCGATAACGCGAAGGAGAATTGTCCTTACTTCCCAACCAAGGCTATTAAACTGCATCAAAATTTTCCGGACCCGGCCAAAGCTACCGGTACAGATGAACAAATTATGGAGCAGTTTCGCGAAGTGCGGGAAATGATCAGGCAATACGCAAGGAATTTCGTGAACGAAAACCTAAAGGACTAATGAGTATTGACCACTGCGCGCCGACTGTTGAAAGACAACGATTAGGCTTTATTGACCGTTACCTCACCTTGTGGATCTTCCTGGCGATGGCCATTGGTGTTGGCCTTGGTTATTTTTTCCCTTCATCGGCCACTTTTATTAATTCCTTTTCGAGCGGTACCACCAATATCCCGCTGGCCATTGGCCTGATCCTGATGATGTATCCGCCATTGGCCAAAGTGAAATACGAGAACATGGGCGAAGTATTCCGCAATACTAAGGTATTGAGCGCTTCGCTGATCTTGAACTGGATCATCGGTCCGATACTCATGTTTATTCTTGCCATCACACTATTGCGCGACCATCCTGATTATATGATCGGGCTGATATTGATCGGGTTGGCCCGTTGTATCGCGATGGTTGTGGTTTGGAACGAACTCGCTGAGGGCAACCGTGAATATGCCGCCGGCCTGATCGCTTTGAACAGTATTTTCCAGGTGCTGTTATACAGTGTTTATGCTTATATATTCATTACGATCCTGCCGCCCCTATTCGGCTTAAAAGGTCTGGCTGTTAATATTACGATCGCAGAAATTGCCAAGTCGGTCGGCATCTATTTAGGTGTTCCATTTGCAGCGGGCGTGATCAGCCGTTATACGCTCATTAAACTGAAAGGCGAAACATGGTTCAATACCAAATATGTACCCTTCATATCGCCGATAACTTTGATCGCCCTGCTATTCACTATTATCGTCATGTTCAGCTTAAAAGGTGATCTGATTGTAAAAATACCATTCGACGTAGTGCGCATCGCTATCCCATTAGTGATCTATTTTACCATTATGTTTATTGCCAGTTTTTTTATCGGCAAGTCATTCGGTGCCGATTATTCAAGATCGACATCTATTGCCTTTACGGCAACCGGTAACAATTTTGAGCTGGCTATCGCTGTTGCCATCGGCGTGTTCGGCATTAATTCAGGTGAAGCATTTGCCGGTGTGATCGGCCCGCTTGTGGAAGTTCCGGCGCTGATAGCATTAGTGAATTTGGCTTTTTGGTTTAGAACCAAATACTACCCAGCCTGATCCTAAAAAATAAAACGACCGACCGAAAAAAGGGCATTTGATACTTCTCGACCCCATGTTCATCTATACCAAATGCAGGATAGCGTACAAGGCGCTCACTGAGATCAATATCCATAACGCCACACCCTGCACCAAGGGTTTGAATCCTACTGAAGCCAATACCTGGCGAGATAGACCTGCACCGATCAGGAACAGTGTCAAGGTAAGTCCAGCTTTCGCTATCATGACCATGTAGGGGCTGATCAGTTTTACTACCGGCAGATAAGTGTTGGCGATCATTGCCAGAATGAATAACCCGATGAAATAAGGAATAGCTACTTTTTTAGATTGGTTTTTGAACAGAAAGGTCGACAAAAATGAGATCGGCACGATCCACAGCGCCCTGGCTAATTTCACTGTAGTAGCTACCTCTAAAGCGTGTGCGCCGTATTTACTGGCAGCCCCGACAACAGAACTGGTATCATGAATGGCAATGGCACACCATAAACCGAACTGGGTTTGTGATAAGTTGAAGTAATGCCCGACTACCGGGAACACAAACAGCGCGATAGAGTTCAGTATAAACACACAACCTAAAGCGACAGAGATCTGTTTTTCTTCGGCCTTGATCACCGGAGAGATGGCTGCAATGGCGCTGCCACCGCAGATAGCCGTACCGTTTGAGATCAGGTAAGAAGTTTTCGTTTCGATCTTCAGCCATTTGCCGATCAGGAAACCGAACACCAAAGTACTGCTGATCGATGCGATGGTAAACAGCACGCCTTCTTTACCGGCCTGCATGGCGCTATGCACGTTCATACCGAAACCCAACCCCACAACCGATACCTGTAACAACAAGTGTGTAGCCTTATGATTTAAATGCAGGTAAGGGTGACCTGATAATTGTGCAACCGCCAAACCTAATAACAGCGCGATAGCCGGACTGACGAATGGTGTAAGGCACAAGGTCACGCAAATAATAAAGATAAATTTGCGGGTGTTTTCGTTCAGGTGAAGAAATGTATGGGTTTGAGTTAATTGATGTTGGGTATCCATGATCTTTGCTTTTGATACCCCAAAATTCCGTCTTATTTAGTGATGATTTTTATCATAAAAGGCGATGGCCGATAACTACAGGTTATGGTAATTTTGAAACCAGCTGTAATTAAATAGCTGCCCGGTATTAAATGGCGTATGATGGATATGCTCCATACTTCCCGTTAAATGAAAGTGCTCCCGGAAAATGTTTGATAATGAAGCAGGTGAATGACGTTCAACCGCTAATCCGCTGCACTTTTCCGGGCCATCGATACTAAAAGTCCCGATGATAAGTTTTCCATTAGCGTTTAAATATTTAGCTACCGCCGCCACATATTTGATTTGATCTTCTGGTTCGGTAAGAAAATGAAAAGCTGCGCGGTCATGCCAAAGGTCATATTGATCGCCGGTTACAATATTCAGTACATCGCTCACGATCCATTTAATTTCATTGGATTTATCGCCTAATCTCAATTTTGCTCTACCAATGGCTTTAGCGGAAATATCCAAAACGGTGATGTTGGTGTAGCCCAATGCCAGCAGGTGATCGGCCAATAAACTGTCCCCGCCGCCGATGTCGATGATCGCGGCATCCTTGGGAAGGTCAAAACTATTGATGATCGTTAACGAGGTTTACGGTATTGGCTCGTACCAGCTTACTTCGGTCAGTTTTTTCTGAGCATAAACGTTTTCCCAGTGTTCTTTTTTGTTTGCCATTGTTAGGATATAAAGTTTTTGATCGCCTCGCCCAGATCAAATACCTTGGTTTTTGTCCCCAACGCGTTGGCAATGATACTGCTTCCCGCAGCACTGCGGTACCCACCGGCACAATGTACTACGACAGGCTTACTTAAAGGTATATTCGCTAAACATTCCCGAAGCTCGTACAGTGGAATATGGATGGCGTTCCTGAAGACCGGCTGTGTTTTTATTTCTGCTTCATTACGGATATCGACGATAGTATATTGCTCCGGGTGCGCTGCAAAATGCGCCAAATGCAGCTCTGCCATTTGTTCATCGCCACCCGCTACAACGAATGCAGCTTCTATAAAAGCTTCGTAACCGATCTTTGCCGTTTTGCTGATCAATTGCTTTAATTTCTCCTCATTTTCCGCTACCAGGTAAAACACTTCTTCCGGCGCGATGATACTACCCAGCCAAGTCTCGAACTTGCCGCCGTCCTGGATATTGATCGATCCCGGTAGATGCCCCTTTTTAAAATCTGCTTCAGGCCTTGCATCAATAATAAACAGTTTGCTGTTTAACGTAATTGGTTTTTTGACAGGGACATCGGCTAAAGCTGTTTTTAAGCCTATGGCACCATGCTTATTTAAGGCGACATCGTAGGCGAAATACTTGGGTATAAACGGTTGGTCTGCCAATAACTCGCGCACAAATTCCGCTTCGCTAATTTCCTGTAATGACCAGTTACCTGCCTTTTCCGCACCAATGGTACTGCGGTTAGCTTCGCTCAATGCTTTGCCGCATAAGGTACCTGCCCCATGTGCCGGATAAACCCCAACCACATCATCTAAAGTCAACAATTTATCGCGTAGCGAATGATACATTAGTTTAGCCAACTCCTCGCGCTTCGCAGTTAGGTTACCCGCCTGCTCGCGCAGATCGGGCCTGCCGCAATCACCAATAAATAAAGTATCACCTGTAAATACAGCTTTGTCCTTGCCATCATGCTCCAGAACAATGCTGATACTATCTGGCGAATGCCCTGGTGTGTTCAAAGCTTTCAATTTTATTTTACCGAATACGATCTCATCACCATCATCAAATGTTTGATGGGCATATTCCGCGCCCAATAGCTTGGAAGAATAAATGACCGCGCCGGTAACCTGTTGCAATTCCAGATGTCCGCTTACAAAATCCGCATGCGGATGGGTTTCGATCACAGCGATGATGGCAGCACCATGCGTTTGGGCAAAAGACAGGTAGGGCGTAATGTCTCTTGACGGGTCGATCAGCACGATCTTGTTTTCGCATTCGCTTAATACCGCGTAAGAATAATGCGATAGCCCTTTATCTTCAAATTGTTCAATTTTCATATCAATGTGGAAGTTTTTCACGTAATAAACCATAAACCCAGGTACCTGCTATGGCGCTCAACAGGGTAACTGAGGTAACTAAAATGCCGCTGCCGATCTGCGCGAATATGGGGCCTGGGCACGCACCGGTAAGCGCCCAGCCCAATCCGAAGATCAAACCACCATAAACATAGCCCCAGTTAAACTGCTTATCCGGGATGATGATCGCTTCCTGATGGATCGTTTTGATATTGAATCGTTTGATCAACAAGATGGAGATCATGGCGACTACAATAGCACTGCCGATGATGCCATACATGTGGAAGGCTTGCAGGCGGAACATTTCCTGTATGCGGAACCACGATATCACTTCGGATTTGATCAGGATGATACCGAAGCACATCCCGACCAGTAAAAATTTCAGGTTCCTCATAGCTGTAATAAATAAGGTAAGATCAACCAGGTCATTACAAAGCCGCCGATCATAAAGCAACAGGTTGCGACCAGCGAAGGCCATTGCAAAGAGGAAATACCCATAATGGCATGCCCGGATGTGCAGCCCCCTGCATAGCGGGTACCGAAGCCGACCAGGAAACCGCCGACAACGATAAATACAAATCCTTTTAAAGTTGCAAGCCCTTTGAAACCAAAAATATCCTGCGGCAGCAGCCCTGTAAAATCTTTGATGCCTTGTTGCTGTAAAGCGGCGGTAGTTTTAGGGTTGATGGCTACCGGGCCGGGGTTGGATAACAAATGCGCAGCGATGAATCCTCCCAACACTATACCGGCGATAAAAAACAAGTTCCAGGCATCTTTCTTCCAATCAAACTTAAAAAAGGAAACATTTGCAGGAATGCATGCCGCACAGATCTGCCGCAAGGTGGATGAGATGCCGAATGTTTTGTTACCCAATAGCAATAGCGCCGGGACGATGAGGCCTATTAATGGCCCTGCTACATACCAGGGCCAGGGGTGTTTAATGATATTCATAGGAGTTGGTTAAAGTGCTTATTAAAACAAAGATACCCATAGCCAGTACAAACCAGCCAAAGGCCGGTTTCAGGCGCGTATCGCTGATAAACCGCGTAAGGTAACTGCCGAGAATGATACCGGCAATGGCGAAACCCGAAAAGATGGCTAAGAACGAATAATTGATGGCTACATGCCCGGTGATATCACCCAATACCCCCAATAGCGAGCTGATGGCCATCACCATGAGCGAGGTGCCTATAGCTTTTTTCATCGGCAGACCGGCGAATAATACCAGTGAAGGGATGATCAAAAAGCCACCGCCAACCCCCACAAAACCAGTGATGAGGCCAACCGCTATGGCCTGTAAGATAAGCCTTCGGTAATTGATCTCAATTGATGCAAGTTCGATTCCTTTTGTCCGTTGTAGCATGGAAACTGATGCGGCCAGCATCAACCCGGCAAATATCAGCATCAGCAGCATACTTTTGGTTAACGCCCAATGGCCGAGGGTAAATAAATGAACTGGCATGATCGGCATTACCCATCGCCGCATTATAAATACCGCCGTTAATGAGGGTAAACCGAATAAGAATGCCGTTTTCACATCTACATTGCCCTTTTGATAATGGCTGGCCGCACCTGCGGTGCTTGCGAGCCCAACTACAAATAAAGAATATGTGGTGGCCAATACCGGATCAATAGCAAAAAAACAAACGAGAATAGGTACGGTTAAGATAGAGCCACCACCGCCTATCAAACCGAGGGATAAACCAATTAAAACCGAAGCTGCGTAACCTGCTATTTCCAAAATCTGATGATTGATGGAACAAAGCTATCCGCTTTAAGCCCGGTAATTAGTGACTTATGTTACACAGGGAAATTTAAAGTGATCTTATTGCGGGAAAGAATGATCATTTCCTTCTTTTCCATCTGTTTAAGCAGGCGTGAGATCACTTCGCGCGTAGTGCCTAACTCTTCTGCCAGTTGCTGGTGCGTGAGCTGAAACTCATGGGAATTAAATACCGCAGCCTTCTTCTTCAGCAGTTCAACAATGCGGTCGTCCAGTTTTTGAAAGGCCACTTCGTTAATTACCGTGAGTAATTCCTCAAAACGCTGGTGGTAAAGCTTAAAGATAAAATCGGCCCATTCGGGATAGCTCTTTATCCATTCGCTGGCTTTGGTAATGGGCAACATCAGTACATCGGCATCCTCTTCCACCTCCAGGTGTACTTTCGAGGTATCTTCATGTATCCCGGCCAGGAATGACATGATGCAGCTTTCGCCGGGCTTAATGTAATAAAGTAATATTTCGCGGCCATCCTCATCCTGCCGCATCACCCGCATACTGCCGGATAAAAGCACCGGCAACGAACGCACATAACTGTTTGACGACATCAGCACCGTACCGGCAGGCAACTGCTTACGCTGGCTATTTGCCTCTAATTCTAATTGCAACGCAGGGCCAAACTGTATCATTGAGTAAATTTAGCAGTCTTAAGATCTATTACCTAATACTGCTTCTTCAAATGCTAATACTAAAACCCGGTTGCATGGCCTGATGAAATACGATCCCTCGTTTTTCAAAGTGCTTACTATAGGTCTCGTAGCGTTGTTTTAAAAAGAATTCCTTGGCGTAGCCATCGTGCACCGGTAGTACGGCCTTGGGTTTAATATGATCAGCAAACTCCGCTACCGCTATCTCTGTCGTAAACGGAGCCATAACAGGCAGTATTAATAATTCAGGCTGTTGAAATTCATCATCATAAGTGCCAAAAGAATCCGCAGGATTTAAGACCCTGCCATCGATCAAGTAGGCCTGCATATCAGGCAATGGACTATCAAGAATATTTTCATGTTTTACATTGATCGCCTGCAAAGCAAAAGGACCGATATCGAACAACCCGGCCTCAACCAAGTTATAAGATAGCCCGGACTCTTTTAATTCTTTAGCGACTTCTTTGTTGGTATAAATCTTAGCGCCGCTTAATTTAACGATGGCTTTCAGTTGTTCCACGTCCAGGTGGTCGGGATGACTATGGGTAATGATGACAGCATTGACTTTAATAAATTGCTCCACTTTTACTAAGTCCTCGGCAAATGTAAACTTACCGGGATCGAATAATAACTGAAAACCGTCTTTTTCCAGTAGTAGGCAAGAGTGGATATATTTAGATATTTTCATAGCATTTGAATATGATAAATAAACCCTCAAATGATGGGAAAGTTTCCAGCCCAACCAAGCTATCAGATCCTATTGCCGTAAAGAGATCTATTATGGTAAACAGACATCACGATAACTAAATATTATCGAACATTTTTTTTGACCAATTTGATACATCTCTTATAAAAAGCTGCCTGTTCCTTTCACTTCCTGCTGGATATGCTGTAATTAGAATTTTAGACGAGGGAAAATCAGCATCGACGGCAGCTTTGCAGATAACGGGAGCAATACGCTTCATTAGAATAATAACATGATCAGGTTGAAGCGAACGCATGCGATCTGCCAACTGCCGGGCAGCATAACCCGTTGGTTTAGTCAATATTTCTTTACCCAAAGGATAAAGGTGATCCAAGACGCATCCGGACTTGTTAAAAAAGTCAAGAAAGTCGTCAGCAGAACTAAATTTACCAAAAGCCTGTTCAAAGGCCGTGCGCATTGCCCGGAATAAATTGGTGTTCTTTAAATAAAAATGTTTATCGATAGAACCAGGCGCTTCAGCAATAAACATGATGATGACTTTATTTCTCTTTTCAGTCATATCAGAGGCTTATAGGCTCTTATAGCTTTTAGCGAATCGCATAAATATTTCTGCTAACGATGAAGGTTGACCGTGTGGCAGGATAAAATAAAATGGACGCTCTATAGTCAGATCTTTGATATCAATGATCCTGCATTCGTTGTATTTTAGTTCTTTTAATATCGACTGCACAGATACAAATGCAAAACATTTGCTGTGTAGCAAATAAGACTTTATACTTTCCGTGCCGCCTAACTGCATCTCGATATTCAGATCTGATAACTTAATATTGAAAGGCTTTAAAGCGTGAGCAATGACGTCCAAAGTCCCTGAACCTGGTTCACGTAGTAATAAGGGTAAATCTTTTAATTCTTCCGGTTTAATGCTGTCCTTTTTAAAAGTATTTGAGGCGCTACAGATCAGCACCAGTTCATCACTCAAAAATTCCTGATAGCTGAGTTGCGGATTACGCAGGATGCCCTCTACTATACCCAGATCGATCTCTTTGTTTAACAATGCCAGTTCCACCTGCTCAGTATTACCGGGCACCAGGTTCACTTGTACGTCTCTAAACTTTTCGTGGAACCGGGCTAATACCGGGGGGATCACGTATTGCGCAACCGTATTACTGCCACCGATACGCAACGTACCCGAATGTTTTTTGATCAGCAGGTTCATATCAAAGTCCAGCTCGTTGTAAACAGCGGCCAGTCTATCCGCATAAGCCAGCAACATTTCGCCAGCAGGTGTGAGCGATATTTTTTTATTCCCGCTACGTTCTATCAGCGTCGTTTTGAACTGTTCCTCCAGTTCTTTGATATGCTTGGTTACCGCAGGCTGGCTGATATACAACTCAGCAGAAGCTTTAGTAAAGTTCAGCCTCTTGGCCACTGTATGAAAAACCTGTAATCGAAAATCGAACATACTGATAAATGTTATTAGCTAAGTCGGAAAAATAACAACAAAAATGGGAAAGTAGCTGCTGCCAAGGCGATGACTGATACAGCTATATTTATAACCTTGTTGCCAATTATTATTGCTTGGTCATCAAATTGATAATGTACATAACGTTGAATAGTTTTCATGATCTCTTTGCTTATAACTCAAAGATCAATCATAACACCAAGTCATTTTCATCGTCAAAACAGATGGTTGATAGCCTAAGGTTATGAAAAACAGCTCAAGCATATAAGGCAAAAACAGGCTGATTCTGTCGTTCAGTTCATGTTAGGGTTTTAAATATGAGCTTTATTCCCAGCCCCATTTCTTAAATATCACATGGCCATCGACACTTTGCAAGAACTGAATGAACTGTTTGGCTTGCGTAGCCTGTTTGGTATTGGATGTAAGTGCTACCGGCGTACCACGATATAAGCGTGATGCCAAAGACAATTCCACAACTTGCGTAACATCCTTCAAATTATTGTGCCACGATGCGTAGGTGATCCAGGCATCATAGCTTTTGTCTTTCTTCCAGGCCTCGATGCCCAGCGCGGTATTGGCGTAGGAACCGCCGATGTTTTTTTGTATCGCGCCGATCAGGTTTTCTTTACCGGCGATATCTTCCCACAAGCCCAACTGCCCGGCTCCGTTCACGTCCAGCACTTTTATACCGGGTTTGGCAAGATCTTTTAAACTTGTGATCTGTTTTGGATTCCCCGACCTTACCAATATGGCCGCGCGTCTTTTATAAAGTTCCACACGTGTGGCTGCATCAACCATTCCCGGATGGGTTTGCATGAACTGCGTAAGCATATATTCCGCACCGCCGTAGATCACATCGCCGTCTGCCTGCGCTTGTGAAAGCCACTTCGGTTCCGGGCCACCGGTTACTTTTACAGGAATACCTGTTTTAGCGGTGAATGCTTTAGCGCAATCCTGCATGGCTGAAAGCGGGCCGCCGGGTCCGTAAATGTGAAGGGTGTCTTTTTGGGCGAAGGCCACAGCTACATTGGCCATGAGAACTATGATAATGATCGATCTTTTCATATTGTTATTTTGTTATAAAACCATATTTCCGGTAAATTGATTTGGCTACCGGGCTTACTAAAAAGTCCATAAAATCCTGCGCAGCCTGCGCGTGCGGCGCGGCCTTTAATTGTCCGGCCACATAAGTGGCGCTGATGTTATCTTTCTCAGGGATCTCCACCATATCTGCCGGGTAACCGATCATTTTCTGATAATAGGCTTCGGTGTACCATACCGGTGCAGCATCACTCTGTTGATACATAATGCGCATTGGCGTTTGCCTGTGGTGTATCTGGGTTAGAAAAGTTTTGCCGTTTTTAACCTTGGTATCCATGATCGTATTTTTTAAGGTTTCACCGCCCACTTTTACATAAGCTTCCTCTATACGTTTACCAATTCCTTCCCACTCCGGATTGGGCATGCTTACACGCACATCGTTACGCCCAAGGTCTTTCAATCCCTTCACTTTTTTAGGATTACCCTTTTGCACCATAATAGCTAAACGGTTGTAGGCATAAGGTGCGGTCTTGCTGAAATATTCCGGCATCTGATCGATCCGGCTTTTTCCTGCAGTGTAAACATCGGGTTTCAAGGTGATACGCATGTTCCCAATAACAATGCTGCCACCTATGATCTGCTTAGCCAGTATGCCCGGTGGCAAGGTTTCGGCAAATACACGCTGGTATTGCGGGTATTGTTTTTTGAACGCGGCCAGCAGGTCGTCTATACACATGAACTGATTTCCGGCAAAGAATACCACCAGTTGCGGGTCGTTAATGTCGCCGAACAGATCGGGTACATTGTCGACTCCCGGGACGGTAAATTGCACCTTGCTTTCAGGCGGGGTATTCCAGGGTGGATCAAATCGGTGATCCTGTGCTTTTACCTGGCTACTCAAGGCTGTTATTGCTGTTATTGCAAATGTTATTTTTTGAAGATATTTCATGATGGTTTATATAAATTGAATGAGGATGCTTATTAGGGATGTACAGTAGCCCAGCCTTCGTATTGGCGGATGATGATCTCACCGTTGCCGCTCGGCACATAGGAGATGAATGGAAACAGGTCGGCTTTGTCAATTTTCCTTTCCTTGATCGTGTTATCGCACTGTGCCAGCACCACTCCCTTTGCCTGTAGGTCCTTTAAAGTTTGCTCATAGGCGCTACTTTTCATGTAAACAGCCACGCCGTCACCAAAAGCGATCAGTTCAACATGGAGTTTACCTTTTAGTCTTGGATCTTCCAGCGCGTTATTGATGTTCCTTAACGTCCCCTTGATCTTTTTATCATCGCCGGAATTGATGATGTAAAGCGCATCGTAATGCTTGAGCTTTGCGGTTGCGCCCGTAAAGGCGGCGGGATCGGTTTGTTGTGCTTTAACAGTTTTTGTGAAAGCGGTCAGCGCGAAGGCTGCTAAAATGATGATGTACTTTTTCATGGTTCTTATTTTATGATTTGATGATTGATGCTTGTTTTTGTGCGTCTTTGATGGGTTTGAACGGCCCGTATTTATGCTGCTTCTCGCTGAACTGGTCGGCGTAAGGCCCGAACGGGAAATCGATCGGTTTCTTTTTCAGGTCTTTCCAGTCATGTTGCTGATCCTTATGAGGGCGCGGCTGGGAGTTAACAAAGGCGCCAACGTTCCAGGCCTCTTCATCTGTTAATTGCGGACTATGATATGAAGCGCCATATGGCATATTGTTTTTCACAAAACCTGCAAAATTGGTCAGCCTGTACATGCCTGCGCCATCGTTATAGCTGTGCTTTCCCCATAACGGCGGATTGGCGTAGGTTTTTTTATCGGCGTTAAGCAGGCCCTCGCCATTAGCACCATGGCAGCTTTGGCATTTCATCATAAACACTTCCTTGCCCTTGGCCGGGTCTGCTGCCTGGTCCATGAATGCCAGCTTTTCTGTTGCATTTCCAAATAGTTTCTGACCTTTCTTTACGTCCTTGCCGATCCACTTCATGTAAGCCAACATGGCCTGGATCTCTTTACTGGATGGGTTAGGTACTTTACCGGCCAAACTACGCTCGAAGCATTCAGCGATGCGTTCTTCAGGCTGCTCCACCCTGCCACTCCTGTTGCTCAGTTTTGGATAACTAGCAATAAAGCTGGCATAATTATTACCGAAAAGGCGTGACCCGGCATCAAGGTGGCAGTTCTGACAATTCATCCCGTTAGTGATCTTCGCGATGCTGCC
Source organism: Mucilaginibacter defluvii (assembly GCF_039543225.1). Taxonomy (NCBI): domain Bacteria; kingdom Pseudomonadati; phylum Bacteroidota; class Sphingobacteriia; order Sphingobacteriales; family Sphingobacteriaceae; genus Mucilaginibacter; species Mucilaginibacter defluvii. Next base: position 503,601 of record NZ_BAABJI010000001.1, on the reverse strand, counting down.
TTGAGGGCCAAAATATCTGGCGGTATGTGCTACAAGCTCCCTGCCATATTTGATCATCTCGCCATCTTTACCGGCAGGTATCGTATTATCATTTGGAGCTTTCCATGCATCAGCCGGAATAGGGCGTGGTGTCGTACCGGCAGAGGCTTCGGTAGATGGAATGGTAACTGGTTGGTCGGATCTGCCATTTATCTTCTGGGAATCCTTACCAGGTAAATGACCAGTTGGTACTATCAATGTCACGATCACCACTATTATACAAACCGCAAACAAAACACTTACGGTAATTAAGGCCTTTGATACTTTTACCAAGGCTTTGGTCACTTCTCTATTTTCGTCTTGCTGTTTCATTTTGTTTGTTGGTTGATACATCAAAAGTACAAGCGAAAAAGGCTGAAGTTATATCACAAAATTTGATGATTGATAACCTGTGGTTATGGTATCTTAACAAATGAACATTTTAGAAACAGTTGGGTTTTACCATAAAAGATCGATCATGAATAAAAAAGTCTATACACGTTTCCTGATCATGCTTGCGCTGTCATTCATGATCATGTATGCCGTTATGTATCTTAATGTGTATGAGTGGGATCATATTTATCTTAACCTGACCAGATTTTACATGACCTTACTGATGATCTGCCCGATGGCTGTTCTAATGTTGATGATGATGCGCAATATGTATACCGATCGAAAGAAGAATTTTTTGATCATGGTATTCAGTATTGTCATTTTCGGCACTGCCTTATGGGGCGTAAGACTTCAAATCGCTGTGGGCGATATCCAGTGGATGAAGGGCATGATACCGCATCACTCTATAGCGGTCCTGACCAGTAAAAACGCCGAACTCAAAGACCCGGAGGTGCGCAAACTGGCGGATAGTATTGTTAAGGCACAGCAGGCAGAGATCATACAAATGAAGAAGATGATCGAAAGGCTTGAGCGATAGTTCAGAAAGAATTACTTCTGATAATGGTCTTCAATAGCCTGCCCAATAATATTGGCGGACTCTTGCGAGATATCACCGTTAACAATACTCCATGAATTATCACCATTATTTATAAGTGTGATCGTTCCGCTATCTGTCTCCACGGCAAATGTTTCGTCCTGGTGCGTCACTTTATATTGCTGATCGGAACCGCCAGGTATCGTAGCGGATACCATAAATTCAGAATGTATTCCCATGTTTATTTAACCATAAAGCATAGAAATTGTTCCACAAGGAGTTTATCAGGTATTGGGTAAAAGATACCAAAGCAGCAACCCGCTGACCAGTACTATCGCAACGGTCAGCAAAAGCGATAAGGCGAACGAAGGAAAGTAGGTATTTCTAAGCAATTGTTTTTCAATACGTCGATACCTGAAATAACTTAACAAGGCCATCAGGGCACCGATAGCGACGAGTATGATCCCGATGGTCGCGGAAAAGCCCTTCCCTGGCAGAACGATCTTGTCAGTAATAACGAGGGATAATTGCTTGACGAACAAGCTGAATTTTACGACTACAAACCCAAAACCCATTAAAGCGATACTTGTCCTGATCCAGGCCAAAAAGGTGCGTTCATTGGCCAGATGATCACCGGGATTGATCTTTTCTTTGTTCGTGTTTGCGCTTGGTATTTCCATAAGATCTAAGCAATTGAAAAGCTGATTTGTTGGCAACCGGTCGAGATTGCCTGTTCAAACAAAATGCACTGCCGATCCTTAATTATTTAACACTCCAATCAAAATCGGTCAATTATGGATAAGGCGCAAAATAACGGAACGAACAATAACGGACGACGTGCTTTCCTGAAAGGGACAGTTCCCGTCATGGCAACCGCAATCATTCCGGGAATCGCTTCAGCGAGTAACGCAGATAAAGGATCTGAACCATCCTTCCCGGGCCTAATCATCAGGGAAAAGGAACCGGTCAATTTTGAATTCCCTTTTCCGATGCTTTCAGAAGCCATTACACCAAACAATCAGTTTTTTATACGCACTCATTTCCCAATCCCGAAGCTACAGGCGAAAGAGTGGAAAATGACGATCGGTGGGCATGTTAATAAAGAGATCACGCTCACCTATGATGAGTTACGTGCTTTGCCCGCAAAAAAAGTGATGGCGACATTGGAGTGCGCCGGAAATGGGCGCGCCAATTTGGCCCCAAAGGTAAAAGGCTTGTTGTGGGAACAGGGTGCCGTAGGGAATGCAGAATGGACAGGTGTGCCACTTGCTGTGTTACTTGAAAAGGCTGGGATAAAAGAGGGAGCAGTCGAGATCATCTTGGAAGGAGCAGATAAAGGTGAAGTTTCGGAAGAACCCAAGTCTCCCGGTGCTATCCACTTCGCCAGAAGTCTACCGCTTACTAAAGCGATGCAGGCGGAGGTGATCCTTGCCTATCAAATGAACGGAAAGGACCTTAGCCCTGAGCATGGGTACCCCGTAAGGGCGATCATCCCGGGCTGGTATGGTATGGCTTCAGTGAAATGGTTAACCAAGATATTAGCTGTAAATAAGCCGTTTGAAGGTTATTGGCAAACCCTGGAATATGCATATTGGAAACGCACTGATGAACAGCCGACACTGACCGCAGTTACCGAAGTACAGGTAAAAGCAGAGATCGCCAGACCAGCGCTAAGCGAAGTGATCCCTGCAGGTAAAATATACCGGGTGCATGGTGCGGCCTGGTGCGGCGAAAGCGAAATCGTAAAGGTAGAGCTTAGCTTCGATGAAGGTAAAACTTGGCAACCGGCAAAGTTATTAGGCAAGTCAGTTAGGTTTGCATGGCGGCTTTGGGAATACAACTGGGAGGTTCCGCTGGGACAACAGCGGCATAAGCTAATGTCGAGAGCAACCGATAGTAATGGAATTACACAGCCTATGCAGCATGATAAAGACCGAAGAACTTATATGGTAAACAAGATCGTAACGGTTGAAGTGGAAGCGCAATAGAATATTGCCAGGTAAATACCCAATGATCTTCTCTAAACATAAATAATTCCAATAAAAATTCCATTTATCTTATTCACCACAAACGCAAAGATAGCCCACCGCCGGGACAAAAAGTCAAGGCTATACAAGCGTGGCGCGGTTGTCCGCTTTCAGCGGTTGCGCCCCGGCCCTGACATTTTACCCGGCTAGCGCTTTTGGTTGCTTAAGTAATGAATAAAGAATGGTGAGTTCAATAGCATGGCCGCCAATCACACCAGCACTTAATGTCCCTATGTTTTAATCATGGTAACAATTGGCTACTATTTGCCGGTTTTTCTTATTTTTGTTAGTATCATTTGATATTGAATGCTATTGTCTTTGCTCAGAAAAAATTCGGGAGTACAGTAGTTGAAAATTGGTAAAATACTGAATAACAGCACATAAATGGACAGGGTTACGGAGCCGTCCATTCCGCTTAGAGAGCCGAAAGGCTTTGTAAAAACGCTTAGATTTCTGGTCTGAGCGTTTTTTTTTGCTAAAAAAACGCATTTCTCCTCAAGGTTTATGACTCGGCCAGAGACCTATTCGGTGACTGGTTCAGAAGGCCTAATTTAGTCATCAAATCAATCATCAACTAATTGCAATACAGTCACTTGCGATCACAAATTAATGCTCAAAACGTCTCAATTTACCGCAAATTTCAGGATAACAAAACGGTTCGAATAAATTCTTGGAGCGCATGATATCAAATGGGTTGCGGTTCCGATTAGTCCGAGGGATCTAGTCCCGTCAAAAATCATGAAAAACGGGACTTTAGTGACTATTTCGGTGACCTATTTTTCCCTTATAAAAGGTCACCGATAATGAGGTTAATTGATTGGTTTTAAATAGCTTGAACAAGTAAAAATTGGCTGCGAAAAAGAATTTCTCGTCCAAGAAAATTTTCAGGTATTTTAAATTCAATCAAATGAAAAATGCACAGAAGTTTTCAGTCCCTGATATGGGCTGATAAAAGAAAAAAAGATTCACAGGGTATGCTACCCTTGTACGCAAGAATTACCTATCTCAGCAAACGTGCAGAGATTTCGCCTGGCAGAAAGGTCGATCCCAGAAAATGGGATGCTGAAACCGGCTACCTCCGGGGGCAACGGTTCTGAAGATTGAGACGTTAACACACAAATTATGGAGGCAACGAACGAAATAAGGCGTGTCTTTGACGACCTGAAAAGAAATAACGACTTGATTACCGCGGACAAGATTAAACAAAAGTATACTGGGGAGGGTGAAATACACCGGATGCTGCTGGAAGTATTTAATGAACATAATGCAAAGCTGGAGATACTGCTCGACAAAGATTTTGTAAAAGCGACACTGACCAAATACAGAACCGTCCGCAGAAAGACAGCTGAATACATTGCATGGCGTTATAAAAAGCGGCCCCCTATCTGGAATCCATCGATTACTCTTTTGTTACCGATTTCGAAACCTCACCTTCGTCAATGAAATTAAAGCAATCACTGATGCCCGGGGGGCGGCGGTGCGGGCGGTCGACCATGAAAGAGTTGTCATGTATTGGCATATCGGTAAGCGAATATTTGATGAGGACAGCATGGTGCAAACCGTGCGGAGTACGGAACTCAACTGATCCGATTCCTGGCAGAACAGCTACAACCACAATTCGGACGAGGTTACTCTGCTCGAAATCTTAATCTATTTCGCCAGTTTTATAGAGGATTTCCAATTGTTCAGACACTGTCTGCACAATTGAGCTGGTCACATTATTCCAGACTAATGACAGTATCAAACACAGAAAGCGAGAGTTCTATCAGCTGGAAACCATCAAAAACAACTGGTCCTTTCGTCAAATGGAGCGGCAGATCAATAGTCAGCTTTATGAAAGGCTTTTACTGAGTTTAGATAAGGAAAAGGTTCTTTCAGTCGCCAGAAACGAGCAGCGCCCTTAAAAGCCAGAGGATATAGTAAAGGACCCTATGATCCTGGAATTTTTAGGGTTGAAAACAGAAACATCTTATTATGAAAAGGATCTTGAAGTGCGCTAATAACCCACCTTCAGGAGTCCATGCTGGAACTTAGTAATGGATTCTCTTTTGTAGCCAGGCAAAAGCGTATTCATCTGGACGGCGATGACTTCTTCGTCGATCTGGTTTTCTACAACAGATTACTACAATGCTTTGTGATCATAGAAATTAAAACCCACAAGATCACCCATCAGGACATCGGACAATTACAAATGTATGTAAATTATTACGACCGCATTGAACGGCTATCTCATGAGACATCAACGGTTGGCAGTTAAAAAGCTTAAAAAAAGCAGTAAAGGACAAAAATCATGATTTTGGCAGGAAAATCTGATATTAAGTCGGATTATGGTTTATTGTCATTTTAAGAAATAAAAACATCCATCATATTGTTGTTCCATGAATAATTTAATTTCTAATTAAAACATTTTAAAAACATACAATGTTCCACAACAAATCGGAATAATATGAACCAGCAAGGAAACCAAGCCGGGCCAAGCAGTGCCGGCCCGGAAAAACAGAAAGGGTTAAAAGAAACTCATCAAACCGAAGAGGAGATTATTAATGGGGCAAATAATGATGAGCAATTAGAAAAATTAAAAGAATCGCCGGCATCTGACCCAAAAGGCGATCAGGAAGATTCCACAGAATAAATAAATCAACACATAAACAATTATCTACGTTATGAAAAACAACACCTACAACACACGCCGCTCGTTTTTAAGTAAATCTGTTAAAGGTGCCGCTATACTGGGCACGGCGGCAACTTTTTTTAGTTCTGTTTTAAATCCTTTCGCTGCATTAGCAGATAAAGCTGATTATGCCGATCCGGCAGCTGCGCGTATCCTCGCTTTAGGAACAGCATCATTACAAACCAGCCAGCTTGCGCTTACTAAGGCATCAAACGCTCAGGTTAAATTGTTCGCGAAGTTTGAAGCGGCCGAACAACAAACCATGGGCATGATATTAAAAGAAATGGGCGTTACTGCAACACCTGATGCCGAAGGAAAAGCTTTGCTTGCTAGCTTGCAAAAGCTAAGCGGCGCCGCGTTTGATAAAGCATTTATGCAGGGCCAGGTAACCACCCATCTAAAATTAAAGGATGCGGTTACCGCGTATAAAAACTCCAGCAGTGATGTGCATGTAAAGCATCTTACAAGCCTTGCATTGGCAACCATACAGGAGCATACCGAACGCGGGCGATTGCTGCTCTCGCAGTTGAAATAACAAACAGAGAACGATTGCCTGATCAGAAGATTTGTTCCATCAATCATATTATTTAGGCATACAGTAAAAAGAGTATTCAGTAAATACTCTTTTTACTGTATCAATATCAGTTTTGTAACTAACAGGATAGGCGAATAATCCTAACCTTTAAACCTATTCTATAAACTATAAAAAATGATGACATGACCGGAGTATCTGCATGGGCGGCTACTGCTGCCGAACAATTTAAAAAAAGTAATGAACCTGTTTTTACCATAACTGTAAAAGATTTTTTCTTTGACGTTCAAAAATCAACCGATTCTCTTTGGATAGTAGTTACATGGCCCGGTGGTGCCAATATGGCTTTTCGTACCGCTTATTCACCTGATAACATCATTCTTGATAAAACAGAGGAAACAGAAAATGGGGTTAACCTGCAACTGCATTCTTCAGCCGGTAAATTCAATGTTGAACTATCTTTTTTAAAAGGTGATGCTCCTTTACTGCATTATACGGTGACCTTTACACCTGGCAGGGAATTATTTGTGCCTTTTTGGCCTCGTGATGTTTTTGTTCCTGAAGATAAGAAAGGCTCGGAGGGAGTAATTTATGTTTCGCAAACCGGCGGTCGGTCCGGACTTATCTATGCCGGTTATACAAAACCTAAAGCGGGTTCATTTTTATACTTTCAAAACCTTACCGCGCTGGCTGATTATAATAATGATACCGAAACATCAGCATCAGGTGTGGTTGGCGGACGGTGGCCTGAACTGGGTTTGAGCTTACCCGCAGCCTTAAATAAACCACTACAGGCTAAAAAGAAGTATGTAATATCTGATGCCTGGGTTCATTTAACTACTGACATTGGGGAAAACCAATTTGAGATTTCAAAAGGTTTTTTAAATGCTTTAGGGCAGGTATACCCCTATCTGCCTAAACCGGAAACCCCTTACCACGACTATCCGGACATTTTGCAGAAAGCTTTACACGATCTGCAAAACAACAAAGGATGCTGGTCGCACCGTAGCGGGCACCCTTATTTAAATGCCTATGTATGCGATTATAATACCCCGCCGGAGATTATGGTACAGTTAGCAGTACTATTACCTGTTCAGGAATATATAAAATGGAGCGGCGAAAAACATCCGTTGGAAGAAGACATACGAGGCGGGTTACCTGCATTTTTTGATCAGAAATTGGGCACGGTCATGCGCTGGCTACCGTCTGAAGAGCATATGCTCGATCAATCTGAAGAGCAAAAGGTTCCTAAAATAATGGACTCCTGGTACCTGCACCACCCACTGTTAAACTTAGCACGAATGGCCTTGGCCGGCGATAAGATGGCTAAAGATTTATTGCTCCCATCAGTTGAATACGCTATAAAAATAGCTAAGCATTTTGACTATAAGTGGCCGGTGTTTTATAACATTGAAACGCTGGAAACCATAAAGGCTGAGGCTAAGGAGGGTGAAGGCGGTGAGAAAGATGTTGCCGGTTTGTATGCTCATGTTATGTTGCAGGTATGGGAGTTGACTAAAGACGACAAGTACTTTAAAGAAGCCGAAAAAGCTGCCGAATCGCTCACGCAATGGGGCTTTGAAGTATTTTACCAGGCAAACAATACGGTTTTCGCTGCCAAAGCCATGATAAGGCTTTATAAAGAAACCGGTAAAGAACTTTATCATGATTTAAGTTATTTGCTCATTGCCAATGTATTTAAAAACATGGCGATTTGGGATTGCAATTATGGTTACAGTAAAAACTTTTCTACATTTTTTGCTTTATACCCACTTAATGAAGCGCCTTACACAGCAGTGTATGAAGAGGTTGAAGCATTCGCCGGCTTTCATGAATTTTTAACCTATTCGTACGGATTAAAAATATTGCCATCTGTTTCGCTGCTGCTGGCCGAGTTTATTAAATACATGATAGCCCGAGCCGTATTCTACTATCCGCCGATGTTACCTAAGGAGATGATCAGCCAGGACGTTAAGACCGGTGAAGTAGATCCTGATTTATGGGTAGCACTTGAAGATATACATGATGGCTGGGAACAATCCGGCGCTGTTGGTCAGGAAGTCTACGGTGCAGGCTTGGCTTTTGGCATCGTTCCGCGGCATTATTTCAGGATACCAGAGCAAAACTTCCTGGTATTTATTGATTATCCTACCGCAAATCCTATCATTAAAGGTAACACACTGCACTTCAATTTATTGGGCAGCGAGCAGCTTAGCTGCCGTTTGTGCATCATAAATACGGACAATCAGAAACTGCCAGCGTTCAAAGTATTGACAGGCAATGCCAATGATCAGCAAGAGATTGAAAGTAAAAAAAGCAAAAAAGGCCTGCATGAATTTGAACTGCATGGCAATCAAAAAGTAATTATTTCATGGACCGATTAAGTAACGAAACTTATGAATAACCAAACATCAGTAAACAACGGCTCTTTAACATCACTTAAAGAAAAAAACATCATTATAACCGGGGGCACGACAGGTATAGGCAGGGCCACCGCTTTATTGCTGGCTAACCGGGGTGCCAATGTATTGATTACCGGGCTCGATGAAAATCATTTAAAGGATACCCTTAGTGATGCCGAAAGCAAAGGCATTATTTTAAAAGGGATTATTACTGATATGGCTACAGAGCAGGGCATTAACGAGTTATTTGCAGAAGCCTATAAACATTTTAGCCGCCTGGATATACTGATCAACAACGCGGCACTTGCTTTTCAGGGTGTGAGCGATGGTGAGTATAAAGACTGGCATCAAATTATCAATACCAATATTACGGGATACATCGCCTGCACGCATCATGCCATCAAAAGAATGCAGCAAGAAAAAAGCGGCCACATTATAAATGTAGGTTCCATGAGTGCTGATGTACGCGAGAAAGACAGTTCAGTTTACGTGGCTACCAAGGCTGCTATACAGGGCTTTTCAGAAAGTGTACGCAAAGAGGTAAATGAGCTGGGCATCAAAGTAACTTTGATTGAACCCGGTGCTACAGGCACTGATATGCAGCCGGTATCTGTGCCCGATCAGCAACAGAAAATCGAAGACCTTGAAATGCTTAGAGCCGAAGACATAGCGGCATCCATATTCTATGCCCTATCGCAACCAATGCGTTGCGATGTGGTAGAAATTAAAGTGAAGCCCCATTTGCAAATAATTTAAAATTGATTATTCGGAATGGGAAAGCTCCGGGCAGAGATTCAGCACTTTTACAGCCAGCCAAAGCAAATGCGTATGCTGTTGCTAACCAATATGGCTTACGCGTTCGCATTGCCTGTTATTGAGCTTTTCATCGGCGCATACATCATTCGCAAATCAAATGATGTAAGCTTGGTAATGGTGTATCAGTTAGCGCAAGGCACGGGTATACCTATCACTTTTGCAATCAATGGTTTCCTGCTGCGCCGCTTCCCTATCTCCCGGCTTTACGCCCTTGGCATGATTGTAAGCGGTGTAGATATGGCGGTGATGATGCTTTTTAATGATATCAACATGCTTGGCGTAGCGGTTATAGGCTTCATCATGGGTTTGTCCTACGGCTTTTTCTGGGCAAACCGTGTGTTTTTAGCGTTAACTACTACAACAGATTACAACAGAAATTACTATTACGGGCTGGAAACGTTCTTTTTCACAATTGCATCTATCGTAATGCCATTGGTGGCTGGTTATTTTATAGCCGCTACACAAAAACTTGGTTGGCTGGGCGGCAGTTTAAACAGCGCCTATCATATCCTAACGGCACTGGTTATTTTGTTAACCCTTATAGCATCTTATATTACGGGTAAGGGCAATTTCGTTAACCCGCCTAATGCCCGTTTTCTGTATTTTCAATTTCATCGGCTTTGGGATAAAATGCTTGCGCTTGCAGCGCTTAAAGGCGTTGCTCAAGGTTTTATAATTGCTGCCCCGGTAATGCTTATTATGCGTTTGGTAGGTGCAGAAGGTTCAGTTGGTTCTATCCAGTCAAGCGGGTCGCTTCTATCGGCAATAATGTTGTATTTACTTGGACGTATGGCAAAGCCGGAGCACCGCTTAAAAATATTTACTGTCGGGCTTGGCTTATTTGTCATAGGTTCAGCAATTAATATGTTCAGGTTTGATGCTTTGGGGGCCATTATTTTTGTTGTATGCCTGGTGTTTGCCCGTCCCTTGCTTGATCTGGCTTACTTCCCAATCCAGTTAGGTGTAATTGAATGTGTGGCCGCTAAAGAAAAACGTAATCAATTTGCTTACATCTTCAGCCATGAAGCAGGGCTATATGTTGGCCGCCTTTTCGGCTGCCTGCTATTCATTTTTACAGCCAGGTATGCAGGCGAAGACACTGCCTTACGATACGCTTTGTTAGCGGTAGCCATAGTACAATTTTTCTCGGTGTTTGTTGCACGATCCATTTTAAAAGATGGAGAATGGTGTGAGGCTTCCCGAGTATCGCCTATTGCATCAAACGCCTTAAAAGAACCAGCAGAATTATAGCCGAATTAACACTTCTTACACTTAATTAAACTAGTAACAACAATATGAAATCAATACAAAACGCTCCCCAACAAGGTAATGAGCAGCAAAAAGGAGAAAATCTTAATGAAACGCAACCCAATGAAGCGGGTAAGGCAACCGGAGAGCAACATAACAATGGCTATGGAAATACGCCCAACGAAGATAATAAACCTCAGCAAGCCGATACTGATACAACGGAATCAGAACAATAAAACTTAATAACCAACATTATGAAAGCTGCCTTAAAAACAGAAGATGGACGCTTCAGCATTGAAGATGTTGAAAAACCGGAGATACCCAACCCGGATTGGGTACTAGTAAGAATACGTGTTACCGGCATATGCGGCACTGATTTACGGCACTGGAAAAAAGCTGAACCCCAACTCACCCATAAAATTATGGGGCACGAACTTGCCGGCGAGGTGGTTGAAGTTGGCAGCAATGTAACCAAAGTTAAACCCGGCGACCGCGTGGTGGTTGAAACCCTGCTTGGCGATGGCACTTGTGAATGGTGCCAGGTACAACAATACAACCTTTGCCCTAACTTGTACAAAGTACGGATGGAAACTGTGTCCAGGTCGTTTGCGGAGTTTTTAATGGCTCCGGCGGAAAAATTACATTTATTGCCTGAACATGTCAGCTTTGAAGAAGCGGCCTTGCTTGATACCTTCTCCGTAAGTATGCATGCCATTCAATTAAGTGGTATAAAGCTAAACGATGTAGTAGCTGTAATAGGTGCCGGCCCTATTGGTCTGGGGCAGCTTCAACTGGCTAAACTAAGTGGAGCGGAAGTTATTATTGTTGACATGGTCGACTCTTCTTTGGCCATGGCTAAAGAGTTAGGTGCTGATCTTGTAATCAACTCCAAAAATGATGATCCGGTTAAAAAAGTGATGGAATACACCAATGGTAAGGGTGTAGATATAGCGTTTGAATGCGCCGGAGGCCAGTCAATGCCTCAAACCTTGCCGCAAGCGGTAGCGCTTACAAGCATTGGCGGAAAGGTAGTAATTGTAGGTGGCTTTGACGAAGGAGAAATAGCTATTCCGCTGGAATGGCAGCATATCCAAAAGTCAGAGATCAATATTATCCCCAGTGCAAGTTATTCGTTTTGGGGTATTCAGTCAGAAATGAAAATGTGCTTGGATTTACTGGCAAAAGGCAAACTGAACGCTAAAAAAATGATTACCCACAGCTTTAATTTAGATGAAATTAATAAGGCATTTGAAACCGCCGAGGATAAAGAAGGTAGCGGTGCAATTTTTGTAGCGCTTAAAGTGTAAGATGTGCGTACTTACGCTTACTCCAATTAATATCTGTTGATCCCTTAATTAAATACAATATGAAACTTGGAAAAGACATTCAAAAAATACTGGATAAAACTTATGAACCTAACACCATAATTGAGCGGGTAATGGGCCGTTATGACCTGGCGTTTAAAACAGATGAAGTTGGTCGTCCGGTGTTGTTATTTCTAGGTAAAGCAGACGATAAAGGGCGAATACAAGGTGAACGATTTGCAAGGCGTCTTGTTACCGATGCTGCAGGTACAATCACAAAAGATCATTGGGATAATAAGGGGCATGTATAAGGTAAATTTTAATCACTCTAGCCTGGGCAAAATCGATGTAGTAACTGGTACCGTCAATATTCACTGTTTTCTTTTGGGCCCGAAGATGACGCTACGCGAAGATAAACATCGAACATTCCGCTGCAGACACGTTGATGGATATACTTATGCTGCCGTCCTACAGTGAGACGTACGCGCCACCGGAACGACTTGGATAATTGATGACGGTGGCACCGTTGGTCAGCGTTCCTGTTTGCGCTTCGTTACTTTGCACGGAGGTCGTTTTTTAAAGTGGATGTCTTAAACGAACGCAAATCATTCCCCATCACCTAACATTGCATTTTTATAAGACGTGCAATGTATCTTCAATAACCAGTATATGTGATGTCAATAATGCAATTAACGTACGGACGACTACAAACGTGTAAAAACTAGTGCTCTACCCTTTCGTTGCGGTATTTAAAACGCAGAAACAACATTACAATGTCCATTAACACCGAGAAGAGATTCGTTGCTATAATGGGCAAATCACTCCGTTGGAATCCGTACCATGTCCACAATACATTCCCGGCCAGCAATACCAAAAACATAAATGGCGACACATCGGCTACTTTCTTCTTCTTTATTGTAGTAACTATTTGAGGAATACTGGCTGTCGATGTACATATTCCGGCGATGAGACCTAATATTTCAAGAGAATCCATAGATAAATTTTAAATGACAAATGTGTGAATAGTTAGCAATGAGCGGATAAGCAATTTCACTAATGTATAAGGTAGAATAAATCAATAAGTAAATTGTTTAATTTTTATTTAAGACAAAAAAACGTTGTATGCAGGAAAGCTATAACAAGAGGGTGTAAGCATCATTATTTAGATATTTCTCCTCAATCCAGCACTCATCAAATATTATCAAATGCTCTATATGTGCAACGCAGATGAAAGATGTGCATCCCACAGACCATACACTGCTGTATCTACTTCGATACACTTAAGGTAACTTTATTAAGTTTTTTATTTATAATTAATTATTTTCCCTGTAAATCAATAAGACAGATTTTCGTGGTGCTTCTTTTGCACTGGCTGAATACGTGAAAAAAGAAGAAATCCACCTATCCGATTTACAGCGTATCCTCTTTGGCGAGGCGCCCCCGGCCTTTCTGCCGGAAGTCATTTTACGGACCCTGATCATTTATCTGTTTTTATTGTTTATCATACGCTGGCTGGGCAAGCGCATGAGCGGTCAACTCACCATTATGGAGATGACAATCATGCTCACACTGGGCGCCATCGTATCGGTAGCCATGCAGGTACCGGACCGGGGCATATTGCTGAGCGCAGCAATTTTACTGTTCACCCTAACGGTACAGCGTTTTGTGGGCTGGTGGAGCTTCAAGTCATCCACCATTCAACGCCTGACGGAGGGTGAATTGAGTATGCTGGTTAAAGATGGCAGGCTACAGCTTAAAGAAATGGAAAAATGCCGTATATCCCGCCAACAGCTTTTCGGCCAGTTGCGCTGCAGCCAGGTATTCAATCTGGGCATGGTTAAGCGGGTGTACCTGGAATCAAACGGTCTATTCAGCATTTATATGTATAAGACACCCCGATATGGCCTGCCCTTGTTACCACCGGACGATCAACGGCTGATCAATACGCAGGCAAAGAGTGATGAAGTAGCATGCGCAAATTGCGGGCATACGGAAGCAAAAAATGCAGCATCCGATTGTGCTGACTGCGGATCATTAAACTGGGCGCCAGCCATAATCACTATTCAATGAAGGCTTCAGACATTCATCTATTCGACTGGCAGCGTATCTGGATTGGTGAAGTTCCGGAAATGTATTTCGTAGAACTGATCATCCGTGCCTTTGTCATTTATCTCATCCTGCTAATCGCCATGCGCAGCATGGGTAAACGGATGTCGACACAATTAAGCCGTAACGAACTGGCCGCACTGGTTTCTCTGGCGGCGGCGGTTGGTGTACCAATGATGGCGCCGGACCGGGGTATCCTGCCGGCGGTGATGATTGCACTGGTGATCGTGGGCCTACAGCGGGTGATCGCAAAAGGCGCTTTCCATAACCAGCGTTTTGAAAGCTTTTCGCAGGGTAATGTGGCTGAGCTGCTCGCTGATGGGGTGATCAATGTCCGTTCCATGGCAAAAATTGGACTCTCGCGCGAACGCCTCGTTGCGGAGCTGCGATCCAATGGGATTATTCACCTTGGCGAGGTTAAAAGAGTTTATTTGGAGGCAAATGGCGGTTTCAGTATCATCAAAAATCAGGATGCAATCCAGGGATTATCAGTCTTGCCAGCGAGTGACCAGGATTTTGTTGATGAACTGGAGATCCATGCAAGTGAACTTGTATGTAACTGGTGCGGGCTTTCTCGGCCGCAACCTTCACCTGTAAAGTGCACGCACTGCGGCCACGATACCTGGAAACCGGCAGTAACAGAAAAAACATGAAGAAAATCAACCTCAATCTGATAGTAATCATCAGCACTTTGCTGTGGAGTTGTACTAGCGTGCCAGCAACAGTGGACAATACCGACCCGGCGTGGTATAAAAACGAAGTGATTTACAATCTGGAAATTAAAACCTTCAAAGACAGCGATGGTGACGGCCTCGGTGATATCCGCGGCTTGACCGGCAAATTAGGTTATTTGGATTCTCTTGGGGTAACGATGATCTGGCTTGCGCCCTTTCAGCCCTCGCCCTGGCAGGACGATGGGTATGATGTCAGCGATTATTACCGGGTCGATCCTCGACTGGGAACGATGAACGACCTCCAGGCGCTGCTAACCGCTGCAAAAGTTCGCCGGATAAAAGTGATTATGGACCTGGTATTAAACCATACCTCCACCAGCCATCCCTGGTTCCGGGAGCGCAAAGACTGGTACCTCTGGACCTGGAAGCGCCCGAAAGACTGGGACAAAGGCATGGGCTTTCCGGTAGTCGAAAAAGAAACATGGCGGAAGGACAGCACTTTCGGCGGTTACTATTTTCACCGATTTTATCGTTTTGAGCCGGACTTGAATTACCAAAACCCGGAGGTGGTAGCGGAGGCCAAAAAAATCATGAGCTTTTGGTTGCAAAAAGGCATGAACGGATTTCGGCTGGATGCGGTTCCCTTTATCATCGACGATCCGCGGGAATCTGCGGAACATCCGGCGCATGATTTTAAATTATTCAAAGAGCTGACGGGACACGTGGCTAAAGTAAAACCCGGTGCGCTGTTGCTGGGTGAGGCAAACGTAAAACCGGAGGAGGCCGGAGATTACTTTGCCGGTAACCATCGCGGGCTGGACATGATGCTCAACTTCGACGTTAACGAATACTTGTTCTATGCTTTAGCTTCCGGGGATGCAAAACCTTTAAAAAAAGCGCTTAAAGCGACCACAAATAAACCGACGGCAGACCAATGGGCCCATTTTCTCCGAAACCACGATGAGATCGATCTGGGTAAGCTAAATAAAAAACAGTTGGAGAAGGTTTATCAAAAAATGGGACCGGACAGCAATATGCAGTTATATGACCGTGGCATACGGCGCCGGCTCGCGCCTATGCTGAACAATGACCATAGACGCTTACAACAGGCTTACAGCCTCCTCCTGGCTCTGCCGGGTACACCGATTCTCCGGTACGGTGAGGAAATCGGTATGGGGGACGACCTGAACCTTCAGGAACGGTTGTCGGTGCGTACGCCTATGCAATGGGACAGCGGCAGACAGGCTGGCTTTACTGTTTCGAAGAAGATTGTACGACCGGTGATCAACGACCCGGAATATGGGTATCGGCAAGTCAATGTCGCCCGTCAGCGCCGGGATTCCCTATCATTATACAACTTTATACGCCGACTGATCGCTCTTCGAAAAGGCCACCCGGTCATAGGTCAGGGTACGTGGGATTTGCTGGCGGGAGACGCTGATAATGTGATCAGTATTTTGTACCGTAATAATAACGAGAAGCTGCTTGTATCATTTAACTTTTCAGAACAGCCAGTCAAAATGAAATATCATTTTCCCGAAAAAACCAAGGCCGTTGAACTCGTCAGTGGAAAAACCGGGCTGGACTCCGAGATTGAAGCTTTTGGAAGCCGCTGGTACCGGCTTGACTCACGTTGAACAGAAGTCATTTATTAGAATAAACTATACTGATTATTAAATGCAGTTATACAAATGAAGTTTCTTATTAACCAAACAGCCATGTCTACCCTCCTTTTGCTGGCGTGCGCAACCTTAGCAAGCTGCACGTCTGATAGTGAGATTAAAGAGGATCTGGCCGCTAAAGCCAAAACTGAAATAGGCTTCGCAGGGCTTACTTATACCGTGCAGAACAAAATTGGCACGCTTAGCAGGGACTGTCCAGCAGAAGAGTCACGACAAAAAGTATTAAAGACTGATCAAGGAATCGCCATTATTGACAGTATAATAAATCATATCCGCATATTACGATAATTAACCATGCAATAAACCCAAAGCAATAAACGCTGACTGAAACCTGATAACTACAGCAAAGCCGAATACACGTCCGTAAAAACTAAATTAATATTAGTTGAGTTTCGCGTGATAACTTTGAAAAAGAAAGAACTTACCATCCAGGAAAATACGGCAGCAATAAGCTGTAATATCACAACTAAGGTAAATGGATCATAAGCATTTGCTAAAGCCAGTAACCTTGATACAGCAATTACGAAATATGGCTGTACGGATGATCGGATCTTTTTATGAAATTCCCATGGCATATCAGAAAAGCTCCTGTCAGTAAGAGCAAGTTTTGTACCGGCAAACTCGAGAATCTGGAAGTGTTTGTCCGGATGATAGTAGCCAAGGCATTTTATTGCATATAACACATGCACAAGCAGACTTACTGCAAAAATTAAATTAATATGTAGCGCGTGGTTCCTATTTATCCATACAAATGGGGGGCGTAAAGACATATAAACTTATTTGACTTTGATTTCCTGAGTAGCGCTGATCATATTATCGGCCGTTATGCCTTGCACTATAACCTTAAAGGAATCAGCTAATTCGTTTGTCGAAAATTTAATTTGAGCTTCACCATTTGCATCAGTTTTAATTTGCGACCCCCAATAAAGTGTTGAACCGTAAATGTTAACTGCGCTCGTTTCCGCATGATAGTATTCTTTACCGCCGTAGATACCGCTGATGAAAACGCCTTCTTTCTGGCTGCCGGTTAAACAACCTGTATAAAATATCGGGTCAACTTTGAAGTATGATCCTTGCAGATCAGTAACTTTGGTATACCAGCGACCGTTAATTGGTTTGAACCGGTTCTTGCTCTTTTCATAGTTCAAGTGCCCGGCTTCATCTACATAATCTCCGCAATCATTCACTCCGGGCTCGCCATGAAAGCTTTGGGCTCCCCCGTTTCGCTTAGAGGCTGTGACTTTTACCGTTTGCAAATTGATGGTATTTTGAAGGCTTGGTGCTGGCTGTTCACTGTTATTAGCAGTAGGCTGCGAAACACGTGATGCAGGTATAACCAAACGTTTAGCGAGAGCTGTTGCAAGATCTTGATAAGGGTCAATTATCTTAAACAGATAATTTCTCGTACTCTTATTTACACTTAGCTTTATTTGTTTATCCGCTGCTACAAAGAGATTTTGGGGATTTAAGAAAAACGCTCCGTCAGCGCTTGTGGGAACCAGCGTCAATTGGTTACTGCCTAATACAACCACATCTACCAGGGATGTAATAGGCTTTTTATTCAGGAAAATTTGTCCTTTTACCGGCGGAACTTGGATTTGCAAGGAATCGGTTTGTTTCCAGTTTATCAATTCTTGCCAGGTGTATCTTCGCCATCCCCTAATTAACAACACATCCTCGAGGTATGCTTTATTACGGAACCCAACGCCCGAAGGATCTATAGGCAATTCACCTAGTTCATTTTTCAAATAAATTGCTGTTTCGATGTCGTTTGCGCTCGCCATAAGCCTGCTCTCCTGCACCACTGACGCAGAGAATACGCCCAATATCGGCTTACCTTTATTGTCCTTAAGGCTTAATTTTATTTGAACCGAGTCGTTCGTTTTATATACTTTTTTCGCTAACGCAAAGTTCACCGAGGTGCTGTCATCATAGTGGCAAAAAACCAACCGTTCGGCAAGAGGCTTCCCTGCATTATCCAATACAGTAACCGTTGCCAAACCCCTTGGCATAGTGTTTAATGATAGATCAATTTTATTTCCGGCTGGGTTGATAGTTGTTGTTGCAAGCACATAATCTCCGCGATAATTATGGATCAATACCTGTACGGACTTTTTCGTTAGGCTATGCAGTTTAATTCTTAATGTATCATTGACGACGGCCTCATTTAAATGCATATAAATGCCGTCCTGCAATATACGGGGCAATGGGACAATCGTATCTGACTTCAGGTAATTTCCTGCCTTGATTTTGAGGCTATAACTACTACCGGGCATTGCAGCTAACATAAATTTACCTACGCCCAATGAATTAGTTTTGACCGTGCTTACTAATTTATCGTCCTGCAGCAATTGCCCTTCCAACTGTACGGTAGCTCCTTGTGCTGTTTTCGCTTCCCAACCCACCAAACTGGTAAGCCCTGCCGACAAATTACCGCCTTCGGGATAAAAGCGAACCTTTATTTGCCTATTAACGGGCATGAGCAACGCCAAGCTTACATGTTGTATGTTCCCGCCATATCTTACCGCTGCCTGTAGATTTGGGTTAATTGTGGTGACCTCATCCCGCAAAACCGGGATTATCAATTCATTTGTTTCAGAACTAATATACCGTTCCCTTGCCTGTCCGGTCGTATAGGACACCTGCAAAATAGGTTTTGCCTTACTATCTGACGCAACAGGGTTCACCTTAATTTTAACTTTTAATTTACCGTCAATGGCGGTTGAATCCACCAAGGCTAAACGTACGTCGAACCCCGGCACATTGGTATTTTTGATAATTATTGGCTGTGTATACTTTGACAAGGGCTCACCTTTTACATCCAGCGCGCTGGTAAAGCATACCAATTGATAATTGCCCGGAGCGATAGTATCAGGAAGGGTAAGATTACCGGAGCAAATATCCCTCTCTACCCTAAATTTTTGATCTAAAACAACTTTACGATTATCTGAACGCATTAAAAAAACGTTCATAAAAGGGCTGTACTCCTTTTTATCATTGGCTTTCAACTGGTAAATACTGAACCAAATTTTTTCATTGTTAGTGTAAACATTTTTGTCACTGTGCATGAATATTCCTATCGCAGTATGGCTTTTGCTGAACGTTTTAAATCTAGTAGCTAAAATCTCGTTGTCAAGCGACTGTGCCTGTAGCCGGCATATGGTTGAGAAGAAAAAGAGAATGTAAACGATTTTAGACATATTATACGTTCTCCTCGTTTACTGATACTGATTTTTCCTTACTTTGATAAGTAAAGCAGAAATAACCATCCAAGTGTGACAATAGCTTTTTCTAACATGATTATAGACGATGGGTGCGCTGAGTTCTGTCTTCATGTAATTTAATAAATTATGAAGAGCTCTTACCGAAATCCCTAGTTTGTCCGCTGGTTGATGGGGTGGGCCCGTAAATTTACGCTTTATCAAACTATCGATAATTTGATTCTGACAAGATCGACTTTCATAGATAAAATTTAATTGGCAGACACGATATCTTCGGCTTGACAAGATATAAACAAAATAGTACAGATATTAATTAATGTAAATTTTTAACTATTTGAAAAAGTCACAAGTTAGCATGTATTAACATTTTTACGTTTGCACGCCTTTAAATTTTAAATTAAGCAATGCATTCTTTTATGATAACATGAAGATATCTGAGAATATTTGAGGGAAAGTGAACGTAGTAGCTGGAAACAAAGCAGTACACGTTAATGGGCCATTACGTTCATTGTGAGATTATTATTAAAGGCTAACTGCAAAACAGATTATTCATTTCTGTGCCTGAACGGAAAACCACTGATGTCCAACCACATATATCACATAGCAATTCTACTTAAAAGCGATATGCCGCTAAGAATCGGCTTTTGGCTAAATAGCGATAGATTTTAATACAGGGCATTGCCTCTGATTCATTTTATAATCCGAGTCGGAGCAACTCGGACAGTAGCGTCTACAGCAGGCTGCATATTTGTAGGACAAATTCAATTAATTATGGCAACTGAGATCATAACCAGAGATCTTGAAGCTTTTGGTGAGAAGCTGATGGCGGAGATCAAAGCATTGATGGGTAACTTTTCGGACGGACCAAAGAAATGGCTAAAAAGTTATCAGGTAAAAAACCTATTAAAAACTTCAGACAACACTCTTCAGACACTGCGGGACAATGGTACTATTCCCTTTACCAAAGTCGGCGGCATTCTTTATTATAACAACGAAGATATCAACCGCGTACTTCGGGGAGAGGTGAAAAGCAAGCGGATCAAATTGGTGAAGCAGACAGGTTAAAATTTGTCTTCGTAAAGATAGTCAGCGAAATATCGACGATTCCAGCTCATTAGGATTTGAGTTATTGTTTTGATAAACAGCGCCATTCTGTGTCGGCACTTCGGTGGATGGCATGATGTAAAAAATTATTCATCAATAATCCACATCATGAAAAAGCTATCTTTCGCGGCACTATTAATCATCACGTGCCTGCTAACCTTTGCCGGCCGGCCGGCTGCCGACAAAAAACCATTAAAGGCAAAAGCCAAAATTTATGTTCTTGTCCATAGGGCGTGGCAGGCACCTTATGCGTGGCAGTTTGTAAAGGAACAATTAGAAAAAAAAGGGCAGCATGTCATAGTAGTTAACCTGCTGGTTGGTGGTGCTTGTCAATATCTTCGCCATTCACCGGTCCTGGTTTACCGTAAAGAATTTTGATGGTCTTAACTTTATCTGCAGCGTCGGGATCACTAATATCGACCTGAAACTTCAACTGGCTGCTCGTTTTCAAGTAACTTCCCATGGGCTGGCCATTGATGGTAAAGCCAACTACCGCGTTCCAATCCTGTGTGGCGTAGAAGCGATTGGACCGGTATGCATCGATTATACTATCCCTACTCAGTGCTCTCGCTAATCCAGCAGTTCTGGAAGCAGACATGCGGCCAAAGGTCGTATTGTGATTGTCATGATCAATAACCGGTCCTACGATATAGCCTAATGACAATAGCCTCTTGTAGTACGACAGGAAGGATATAGGCGCCCTATCAGAATAATCCGTCTTTTTTGAAAATGCAGGGCCGCTGCTTATGGCAACCCTGCACAGGGCCTGGTCGGCCTTAAGATCATATGGTCTTGCTGCAAGATTCCCGTAATCGGTTTGTGCAAGATGTGCCAGCGTAGCAAAAGTCTTTCGATTAGCAGACAAAAGATTGAAAAGCGAATTATAATCTGATTTTGCCGAATAAACGTCAAAATTACCTGGCTCCCAGCCGATCAGTTTGTCCGAGCCATAGATAACGACGTGCCCGCCCTTGCTGATCACACCGTATTCCATACCGTACAAGGCGACGAAACGCCCGTCTTCATTTGCGCTATTGGCTTCGGCCAGTCCTTTGGCATAATTCGCAAGCTCATTCCTGCCTGGCTGTGATTATGTTCTGATATTCCAAGGAAGTCCAAGTGCTCAGATTCCCGCGCAAATCGAAATTCGTCCAAGGGTGTTTTAACGTTAGTTTGCGCCCTGTCTTTTGCGCCATCTGAATACGATGTATGCGCATGAAGGTTCCCGAAAAATACGCGGTATGGCTGTGCGGTCGTACTTATAACCGAAAACAGCACCGCCATCAGTAGTAGAAGGCTTCTTGTGATCATGGGTATAAGGTTAGTCTGTCCGCTTCTTTACGAACAGACAATTAAAGTTAAGTCCATTCTAAGTAATATACAACGGTGAAATCACGGTATTTTTTAACAAACGTTTGTAAATCAGACATTTTAAAGAAATAGCGTATGATCGGACTATTAATATATGATATTTGCTTATTTAACCAAAACAGCTAAACAAGGTCATCAATTGAATTGATAGGTAATAACATCAGTAACTTCATTCGTAACAAAGCATTAATGTTAAAGTAATACCATGTTTCCAGCTTTGCGGCAAGTATTATTTCGTGAAGACGGACATTCAGCTTGAACAGGAAACGCAAATTGAGAGTAAGGAAAAGTCCTTCAAATCTTTTTACAAAAAATGGGTTAATATCCTTACAAACTATGCCCATGGATACTTGAAGGATAACGAAACATCCACCAGCGTTGTCCACGATATCATTATTAACTTTCATAGTAACGAAGTTAAGGCCGATAATCTGCAAGCCTATTTATTCAGATCTGTACGGAATGCCTCTTTGAATGCCCTTGAAAAACAAAAGCGCAAGCATCTAGAATTCACTGATCCAAACGAACTTACCGTTATTTCTGATAGCAAGCAGCAGGCCGTAGTCAAAATGCGGGAATCAGAGCAACTCTTACTCTTACAAAACTTAATCAATCAACTTCCTGAAAAAAGACAGCGTGTTTTTAAAATGCACCGTCTAGAAGGTTATAGTTATGCAGAAATCGCACAACAGCTTGGCATATCTACCCGAACCGTAGAAGACCATTTAGCTAAGAGCATGAATTTCTTACACGAGCACATGCATCAATTACTTAATAATTAGCTAACAAAAACTTAAGATAAGCAACCCGTATTTGGCAATCTCTTTTTTGTCTTTTAATCATGAACCGATCAAGTCATGATGAAAGACGAAATATGGAATTATATCATTAAGCGGTTTAGTAACGCTGAAACAGACGCTTCTCGTCAAGCATTGGATGAGTGGATAGCGGCTTCTCCTGACCATAAGCAACTGTACGATGAAGCGGTTACTTTGTGGATGTTAGCAGAAAAGCTTCCCCGTGAAGCGGCAGAACCTGTTTTTGAGAATAACGTACGCCAATTTAGACCGAAAAGACTTTATATACGGTTTGCTGCTGCATGTGCGGGCTTATTAGTAGTGTTTGCCGCTTTACTTTTAAAGCAAAAGCATGAGCAAAAGAACATAGTATGGGTCAGCCATTCTGCGTCACGCGGCAAAATGCTCTCGGTTACATTGCCTGATAGTACAACGGTCATGTTGAACTCGGGAAGTACAATCACTTACTCCAATAACTTCGATTACGATAACACCCGCCTCATTAAACTTACCGGTGAAGCATTTTTTAAGGTCACTCACCGAAAAAAGCAACCCTTTGTTGTTCAGACCCGGATGTTAAAAACTGTCGTACTGGGTACAAGTTTCAATGTACGCGCATACATCAACGAGCCCGAAATTGGTGTAGCCGTAGCGACGGGAAAAGTAGGTGTTGTTGCAGACGTACGACAACAAAGTAATCAACCTGTTTTCTTGCTCCCAAATATGAGGCTGGCTTATAACGTTAACTCCGGAAAATATCATACAGACAGTTCATTCCCCGGTATGGCCGGGGAGTGGCAAAAGGGAATTCTTACGTTTGAACAAACCCCAGTTCTGGACGCGCTTCAAACAATATCAAGAAGGTTCAATGTCCAGTTTGATACCGCTGCCTACAAACACACCGCATGTCGCCTGACGGCCAAGTTCAACAATCAGAATTTGCATAGTATACTAAGCACCTTGAAGGCTGCAATGAACGTGCAGATAAGACAAACGAATAATATTATTTATATAAAAGGAGGAACAGCATATAATCAACCATAAAAAAGCCGGTCCCGCGCCAACGGAAACGGCCCTGATTGATGGAGCAGCGGGCACTAACCGCGCTCCTTCAGTATTATGAATAAATCCTAAAAATTTAAACACACCCAAAATTATGAAAAATTTTAGTGGGGCTGCCCGCCCTATGAAATTAATTATGCGTATCAGTTTCGTATATATTGTTATTTCCGCACTATTTATTAACCTGCTTTATGCATCACCGGCCAACGGCCAAACCGGCTTAGACATGCCCATCAGCCTGAAAATGCAAAACGCCCACCTGTCGGAGTTATTTAAGGCAATTGAACAAAAAACCAAGGTAAGTTTTGTGTATACTAACGCGGAGGTAGCTGCCCAGCAGGTAACAGTAAACGAAAGCCATAAGACTGCAAGGCAGATACTTGTGCCCGTTCTTAACCGAAACCGCCTTATGATGGTTGAAACCAATGGCGTTATAATCATTAAATTAAAACCGGCACCTGCAAAAGAAGCGCGCCCTGGCAGCATTACGGGTTACGTTAAAGATGCGCAGAATGAAAAGGTGCTGCCATACGCTACCGTAGTTTTAAAAGGTACTAACCAAAAAGTAGTTACCGACCTGAACGGACACTTTATATTTTCTAACGTGCCTGCCGGAAAGGCAGTGTTACAAATCACTTACATAGGTTATACCAGTAATGAGTTTGCTGTGGATGTTCAGGAAGGCAAAACAGAAACAGTAACGCTTAAATTGGCGAGTGCCAGCAATAACCTAAGCGGTATAACCATCAGCGGCATAAGACGGGGTGAAGCCGTTGCCTTGAGTAACATGCGGAATGCAGACAATGTTAAGTATGTATTGTCAGAAGAACAGATCGAGCGCTTTCCGGATGCAACCGTAGGTGAAGCGATGCAACGTGTTCCGGGCCTTGCAGTTGATTATAGCTACGGCCTACCGCGTAATGTAATCATCAGGGGACTCGACCAATCCATGGGGTCAATAACATTAAATGGCAACAGGCTACCTTCTACCTCTACAAGCTCACGCGATGTTGATTTGAATGGTATACTTTCTACAACGGTTGAGGCTATCGAGGTTAACAAAACACTTACACCGGATATGGATGCCGATGCTACAGCCGGATCAGTAAACATCATCTCAAAAACGCCTAAACAAGGACAGGAACAATTACAGGTAAAAGGTTCGTTCGGCCACAACTTTCTGGTGGAAAAGCAAAATTTTGATGGTGCCTTTACCTATGGTAAACGCCGGAATAAATGGGGCTACCTTGCCGGTATAAATTATAGCAAAAGCTTCCGCGGAGAGGATCGTGTACAAAAGGATTATGACACTTACGAGATCAATGGCGAGGAGAAGCTGATGCTTTCAAACCTTGAACTGGAAGGCACTGACCTGAAACGGGAAAACATCGGCGTACAAGCCGAGCTTGATTTTTTTCCGACAGAAAAAAGCCAGTTTTATTTGAGAGGATCATACAATAAGTTTTATGAGTTGCAAACGAGGGGCACCAAAAGTTACAGCATAGGTGAATATACCAATCTGAATGAGTTAACGGATGTTACTATCGGTTCGAGCGGCACTCCAAGGAATTACAACAGGAACCTGACCATGCTTTCATTAGGTTACAAAACGGAGTTTAATAACTGGAAAGCCAATGCAGACCTGACTTACTCCGCCGGTTTGTACGATCAGCCGCTTTATTATGATGGCTATTTTGCAAACGAAGGATTATCCGCCGAACTGGATATCTCCAATCCGCGCGCTCCGCAATTCAATTTTGGAAACATTGATCCAAACAATTCTGCGAATTATAAAACGAATTATTATACCAACCGCCATCAGATTGCGCATGATAAAGACGGCCAGGCAACAGCCAACATACAACGTACGTTTGACCTGAGTACAAAAAATAAACTAATGGTAAAATTTGGCGGCCGTTATAAGTACAAGGAAGATGACCATACCCGTAGCTATTATCAGTATACCCTAAAAACCGGAGAGCTGACTTTGACGGACTTTTTGGGTAATTATGAACGCAAAAAATACTTTGACGGCAAATACAATCTTTCCGGTGCCATTGCCGACGGATATAAAATGGAGCAATACTACCAAAGCAACAAAAATTTATTTGAGGATAATATTACCTATATCCGCCAAAACACCGACCCGGATTCATACAGCGGCAGTGAGAACGTTGCAGCCGGTTATGGCATGGGCAAACTTACGCTTGATAAGCTGGATATTATTGCCGGCGTACGTTTTGAGCGAACCGGATTCAGTTATAATGGTAATATCGTAAACTTTGATAATACCGGTAAATATGTTAGTACAAATAAGGTTAACACTAACTCGTCATTTGATGGTTTTTTTCCAAGCCTAAACTTAAGATACGCGCTTGATCAACGCACCAATTTGCGCGCTGCGGTCACCCGCTCCTTATCGCGACCGGCATATTATGATCTGGTGCCCTGGCAAGAGGTTGAACCGCGCCGCAGACGCATGAAGATTGGTAATCCCGGCTTAGATCAGGCTACCTCTACTAACTTTGATTTTCTTTTTGAGCATTATCTCAAATCGCTTGGCCTTTTATCAGGTGGCGTATTTTACAAAAACGTGAACGACTATATTTACGAGAGTATTTATACCCAGCAAGGCGGTGATTTCAATGGTTATCAGGTAACACAAACTGTGAACGGTGCAAATGCTCGTGTGTATGGCTTTGAACTTGCCTGGCAACAGCAGCTAACCTTTTTGCCGGGATTTTTGAATGGTTTTGGCATTTACGGGAATTACACACAGATACAGTCAAAATTTAAAGTTCCGGGAATTGTTAGCGAGCGCACAGTAAGATTGCCATCTATGTGCCCAAAAGTGGGTAACGCTGCCCTATCCTATGAGAAATACGGGTTTTCAGGCCGCCTTTCACTCAACTTTTATGAAACCTTTATATCAGAACTGGCTGATGTGCAAGCCAATGACCTGATGGAAAAAGGCCGTATCCAGCTTGACTTTTCCGCATCACAAAAGATAGGAAATGGCTTTTCCATCTTTATGGGCATCAGCAACATTAACAATGCGCAAATCATTCTCGACTACGGTGACGGACGCCCGAATGACCATAAGTTTTATTCACGCTGGGCCAATATTGGTTTCAAGTACACTCCATTCAATTAATTGCTAATGAAAAACATATTTATAAAAACCGCCTTATTGGCCATTTTCACTGTAGCAGGGTTTAAAACATATGCGCAGTCATTCAAAGCAGGGCCGGTGCCTGATCGTATTATTCTTACCTGGTCTGATAATCCTGCGCGTACACAATCTGTAACCTGGCGTACAGACACTACAGTTAAACAAGGTTTTGGGCAAATACTGATAGAAAACAGTTCTCCTAAGCTGGAGAAGCCGGAATCAAAAGAGTATGCTGCCACTTTATCAAGCTTGAGTGGAAAAGAGTACGAGAAAGCGAACTATCACAGCGTTACTTTTAAGGATTTGAAGCCAAACCAGGTTTATACCTACCGTGTAGGCGATGGAAATATTTGGAGTGAATGGTTTCAATTTAAAACCGCGCCTGCAAAAAGTGAGGCATTCTCTTTCATTTATCTGGGCGATGCGCAGAACGACATCCGTTCAAAATGGTCGAGGGTTATCAGGCGGGCATTTGCCACCCATGGCGACGCACGGTTTATCGTACACGCCGGAGATCTTATCAATCGATCTAACAACGATAATGAATGGGGCGAGTGGCATTTTGGCGGCGGTTTTATTAACGGGATGATACCCAGTATCCCTTCCTCCGGTAATCATGAATATTTTCGTGATGAGCAACGAACGCTTACGCTCGACCCGCATTGGAAAGCGCAGTACACCCTGCCAGAAAATGGCCCTGAAGGCCTAAAAGAATCTGTATATTACATTGATTATGCAAACGTCAGAATTATATCATTGAATTCGCAAATGATCGTACTGGATTCTGCTTCGCTGAAAATTCAGGCGAGATGGCTGGAGGATGTGCTAAAAAACAACCCGCAAAAATGGACGATGATTACTTACCATCACCCGATATATTCCACTGCAAAAGGGCGTGATAATAAAGAGTTTCGCGAAGTTTTTAAACCACTTTTTGAAAAGTACCATGTTGACCTGTTAATGCAGGGGCATGACCATACGTACAGCCGTGGGCAAAACCTGCCCACCGGTGTTTCGGGCAAAGTTGGCGGCCCGATGTATGTGGTTTCAGTAGCCGGCCCAAAAATGTACAAGATCGATGTAGAGCCGCATTGGATGGACGTGTTCGCAGAAGATACGCAATTGTTCCAGATCATTTCAATAGATGGCGACACCCTAAACTACCATGCTTATAAAGCGTCAGGCGACATTTTTGACAGTTTTAAATTAATTAAAAAAACAATAAACAAAGCAGCTGAGATTATCGATCTGAAAAAATAGTCACAAACGATACAGGAGTCGATTCCCACTCCTGTATCGTTTGATATCAGAAAAATTGTTAAGCCTGATTATACAGGATTACGTTACTTGATCCGTACGAAAATTATGACGTGAGATTATCAACCGGGTGAAAACTGTAAGCCCTTACCACTTATGGATACTGTTTTAGCTATCTATCCAATAAGGTCGCTCATTTTTCTTTAGCCGTCTGAAGTGTCGTTGATGAAATTATTGATTAGAGATAGAGTATCATTTTTAGGTTTAGGATTTATAATATTTCTTTTAGTAAATTTGTACGTTAAAATTCTTTAAAATCATGATAATTTAACCTCGTGACCAATTCGGTGACTTGCTAAATTAGGCATTATAAAACCCTTGATAATCAAAGCGAAACACGAATGGTTCGAGTCCCATCCATTTCCGCTTAGAGAGTTCAAAACTCACCGAAACCGCTTAATTCGTTGAATTAAGCGGTTTTTTTGTGTCAAAACCCCTTGTTTCAAATCATCTAAATGCCATCCTCGGTTAACAAGGAAGGTCTGTTCTATTTGTTGATATCTTCTTTAGGTAAAGCTTTCAACCCCAAGTAGTTTTTTAATTGAGATTTTAAAACGAATAGTACTTGGTCTTTCTTAAAGTTAAGGCGGTTCCATCCATCATCTTTCAAATAACTGCTTTAAAATTATATCAAAGATGATTTAAGGCCTTGATAAACCGGATTTATCAAGGCCTGATCAACATTCTCGGAATCGCTTTATATGAAAGGATATTAACTGCTGGAATTCAGCAATAGCTATTTGCCTTTTAAGGTATATTCAAAGGGAAGCTGATCTGCAACGCGGCGCAAGGCCATATTCCCTTGAACTGTATAACCTTGGTGGTTAGATGCGTCACCTTTTTGGTCGATCGCAGTACCGTCAGCTAATAAATAAAACAATGTACAGTTACTTACAACAGGCACAGGCTTTTTTTGCCCGTCGACTATCATTAGCTGGGGTTTAATTGCCTGCTTAGGTGCGTAAGTAATATACAACTTAGTAAACTGCAATCTCATTAAACTATCTGGTCCAAGTTTGGTTATCACATGCGGATCGATTTCATTTGGATCAATGTAAACGTATTCGTGCTCGTCTAATCCACCTAATGCTGGTACGCGCTCAAAAGCCTGATGAATGATAAAACCCTCTCTCCGAGCATTACCTTTGTAAAGCCCCCTAAAAAAATGCATTATTGAACCATAGTAAGCTTTTGCTCTTGCTGCTTCCCAATCTTCTTTTTGTTTTGCATCTGCAGGCAATTCTTCAAAGGCACCGTTACCAAAAAAACTAGCATTATCCTGTGCAATTTGATAACTGAAATTAACAAGCGAATATTGAATACTATAACCTAATGCTTTGTTTTCAATAACAATTATTTCGTCCGCGTAAGCGTTAAGAACACCCGCTTTCTTATCATACGTTAGGTTGATAACATCAGGATTAACAATGCGGCATTTTTTACTGTTAGCGGTCTCTCCCAAAAATACTTTTTGGAAAACTTTAAAATAGTTTTCCCGTTCCTTCTTCCCCATCACATTGACAGTTACCTCTGTGAGTTGAACGGTAACCGGCTTTAGTTTAATATTAACATTGACTGATAGGTCAGAAATAAAAACAGTTTGAGTGTGTTTTGCAAAACCGACCATAGATACAGAAAGTTGATAAGTGCCTGGATGTAACCCTTCAAACCCAAAAGCCCCCTTATTACTGGTACTGGTTATTTTTTTCATCCCGACAATGAACACCGTTGCGGATGCCAAAGGCCTGTCCAAACTGTCAGTAATACTTCCGGAAAGTGAGTGAAGTGATTGACCGGCTGAGGATGACGATAAGCCAAGCAATACGGCAGTAAGAACGTAAAAGAAAATGAAAACTCTTTTAAAATTTGGAACCTGTAAAAATATGTTACAACAGCGCATACAAATCAGGCATTAGGTTTATTAGCAAAATTTAAGCAAGATACAAAATAATGACTTTTAACTATTGATAAATTATTGCCTAATTTATTATATTGCGATAAGCCAATTAAACCGATTACAAACATGCCTATTAACCCTTTGTCACATCCAACCCTCAGGTACTTAGACATAAAGCATAAATCTATTTACCACCAATTTACTTTATGTGTAAAAAAATAGCCATTATAGTAGGTGCCGGACCAGC
Organism: Mucilaginibacter defluvii; assembly: GCF_039543225.1. Classification (NCBI taxonomy): domain Bacteria; kingdom Pseudomonadati; phylum Bacteroidota; class Sphingobacteriia; order Sphingobacteriales; family Sphingobacteriaceae; genus Mucilaginibacter; species Mucilaginibacter defluvii. Next base: position 473,005 of record NZ_BAABJI010000001.1, on the reverse strand, counting down.
CGGACTCACCGCTGCTTATGAATTATTAAAAAGAACGGATATTTTGCCCGTTATACTTGAGAAAAGCAATGTTGTAGGAGGAATTTCCAGGACGGTAGATTACAAGGGTAACAAAATTGACATAGGCGGACATCGTTTTTTTTCAAAATCTAAACGTGTTACTGCTTGGTGGGAAAACTTTCTTCCTCACGAGGATGCACTAAATAATGCTCAACATCCGAACAATTTAATAATGCTTAAACGGGAGCGCCATTCCCGTATACTTTATTTACGCAGGTTTTTTGATTATCCCTTAAGGCTAAATTTCAAAACTGTGAAAAACCTCGGGGTTATACGACTGATTGCAATTTTCACCTCCTACGCTTTTGTGAAAATCAGTCCGAGAAAAAATGAAAACACCCTGGAAGATTTTTTTATCAATCGCTTTGGTATCGTACTATATCGAACGTTTTTTAAAGATTATACTGAAAAAGTTTGGGGTGTACCCTGTAATCAAATAACCGCCGAGTGGGGCGCCCAACGGATAAAAGGGTTATCTATATCAAAAACAATGGCACATGCAATCAGTAATTTTTTCAACAAAGGCAAAACAAATGCTAAAGTTGAAACCAGCCTGATTAATCAATTTATGTATCCCAAACATGGTCCGGGCCAATTATGGGAAGAAGTTGCAAATCAAGTACAAAAATTAACTGGTACCATCATATTCGATCAAACCGTACAAAGTATTGAATGGTTAGCCGAAAATCAAGTTGAAGTAAAATCTATTGACTCTAATGGTAAAACCGCCGTTTATCAAGGAACTTTCGTTTTTTCAACAATGCCTGTAAAAGGCCTCATAAAAGCTATGGGAGCTAAAGTACCAAACGAAATAAGCAGAATAGCGGAAGGATTAGTATACCGGGATTTTATTACGGTAGGCCTGTTAGTTGACGGTAAAGTGTTTGAAAACCTTTTGGGTACAATGCCGAAAGACAACTGGATTTATATACAGGAAAATGATGTTGCTATTGGCAGATTACAACTGTTTAATAACTGGAGCCCTTACCTCGTAGCAGATAGTAAGCATATGTGGTTGGGTTTAGAATATTTTTGCAACGAAGGCGATGGGCTCTGGCAAAAAAAGGATGAAGATTTTATTGCGTTTGCGGTTGCCGAACTACAAAAATTAAAATTCGTCACCTGTGAAGCCGTTTTGGATGCGACGATAATTAGAGAACCTAAAGCTTATCCGGCCTATTTTGGTACTTATAACGAGTTTGACAAGATCCGGCAGTATACGGACAGATTCAAAAACATGTATCTCATAGGGCGAAATGGTATGCATAAATATAATAATCAGGATCACTCAATGCTTACTGCAATGGTAGCGGTTGACAATATTATCAATGGAATTGATGACAAAAATAACCTCTGGACGTTAAACACCGAAAAAAGTTACCATGAAACGCAAGAGGAGCCTAAATAATTTATCATGAAATCAAGGTTATTGTACCTGGTATTTGCAGTGTGCTTATTGCTAATCTCTTTCGTATTTATACAAAAAACACGGCCTAATTTATCTGACGCTGTTTTGATAGCTCCTAACGGCAGCGAGGTTGGTATCAGACTACCTTATGTAAATGATAGTATTGGCGTTAGTGGAATATATACGGTAAAACTTTCAGTATTAAACTCGTTCATCTTTCACGGTACATTACAATTGATACAGAACAAATGTGTTACCGAACTCATTATAAACGATAAGGAGATCGACCAAAGCTATTTTGCTTCAAACAACTGTGATGATAAAAATGGGCAATATTTGGCTATTAAACATTTACTTAAGCCAGGTGAAAACAACATTGAAATAAAAATTTCCAGTGATGATAGCCGTTTAAAGGTTAGTTTATACGATACTACGTTTTATGATAAGTACTGGATAGGCTTGCTTGTAATTCTCATATTACCGTTGATCAATCTTAAATCACTCAGGCTTGATTTTATTACATACGTTAGTTGCAATATTAAATATTACCGGAAATATTTAGTTGTCGGTATAGCAATGCTAATATTACTAATTACGCTCACTATACTTTCGTATTTGGTGCCTGATGAGCCTACGATTAAAGTATTTATTGTAATTGTGTTTTTAGGAACATTCTTTTTTCCGGCAATAATATACGTTAAAGAAAAAATGATACATGGTAAGCTAACTGCCGTTATGTATACTTTTGCAATAATATTATTGTATTGCTTTTTGTTCAGATTGCCCCATGATCAATACTCTTATGACATCAACGGGCATTTAGAATATGTAAGGTATCTTATTAATCACGGAGAATCTCCGGTAGCTACCGGAGGTTGGTTATTTTACCATCCTTCGCTTTATTATCGTATTGCTGCACTAATGTACCCTGTAGTGAATTTAGCTAATCCTTATGATGATTCTGAATTCGGTAAATATCTTCAATGCCTATCTGGCGCACTTTTCGCGGTCTATTATTTCTTCGGTTTAAAAACAATAGACTTATATTTTAAGACGCCTAACCTTAATAGTCCTGAAAACGTAAGAAAACATATATTCATCATTACGGCTGCCATATTTCTTTTTTGGCCATCAAACAATTTTATAGGCGTTCGCGCAGGCAACGATATTCTTTTTGACACTTTATTTTCCGTAGCTTTTTATTTCGCCAGCAAATGGTGGTTAACAAAGCAATCCTTAAATTTATACATTGCCATTGCAACGTGTTCACTTTGTGTTTGGGCTAAAACCAATGGATTTATAATTTATATATTATTGGGTTTTTTATTAGCGATAGATCTGCATCGCAACAGAGGAGTGAAAAACTACGTTAAACAACACAAACGTCAATACGTGATTTTTATATCAGCGTTTTTGCTTACCTGTTATTTTTCCTTTCATCAAAAAATTGAACAATGGATGATTGATCCGGGCACCAGGCTGATTGTAGGTAACGTAAATGGCTTGGGGGCAAATGCCATTGTTCAAAATAAACCATTGAATTACTTATTTTTAAACCCTGTACATTTTGTAGAAACGCCCTTTACCGACTCGTTTGATGATGCCAAAGGCAGAAATTATTTTTGGTTTTTCCTGCTTAAATCAAGCATGTTTGGCGAGTTTGGGTTTGATGATAGAACCCTACAGCTAATTGCCCAAATAATGAGCTTGTTTTTATTGACATTTATACCGCTTACTGTAATTTGGGGGCTTAGGGCATGCTTAAAGTGTTATAAATATGGCAGTATAGCTATTTTGGCAAACTTTGCCACATTACTTTTCATGATGATTATTTTCAGGATCTATTATCCTTATGCATCCTCGGCTGATTTCAGATATATATTTCCATTTTTATTGCCACTTGCTTTTGTTTTAGGCGCTGGCTTTGCTATTATTAAAAACAAAGCAATACGCTTCGTTTATCAGTGTTTTATAGCGGGCTTTCTGTTTGCAGGGTTATGCTTTCAGCTTGTATTTATATTTTGAACTAAACTCCCACATGTAACTTTGATAGTATATAATGTAAATATGCCCTGGCAGGTATTGAACCACCAAGGCATATACAAGTAATTTAAGCAAGTTTTCGAAGCTTGATTACCGTAGTTTTGAACTGTTGAGTATTTGGTTTAACAATTCGTTGGCTTTATCCCTATCGGCAAAGTTGTATGTCAGCTCCCCTCGCAAGTTTTTGTCATTATAATAATCTGAATTGAATATTATTTTACCGCTATCATTAACCTCATACTGAAATATTAAATACCGTATATTGTTTACGGTAATAATTTCCGAACGTTTTATAGCAGCATTTTTCTTTGTTCTTTTCAAAATACTGGCACTTACCTTTTGCTTTGACTCAAGCGTCCGCTCAGTAAATAAAGGACGTACTGCATCCCAAAAAGCAAGTATTATATCGCCATTTTGATAATGCGCCCTTGTATCATTATCCAGCGTACTAATTTTTAACTTGCTCTTGGAGAATTGTGTAAACTGTTGGGTAGAAAGTTTAACAGTATTTTCCGGGAGGGAAAAGTTTATAACGTCGCTGCCTGTTGTTTGTACTATGATATAGAAAAGGCTGCATATGGTAGTTAGACCCTTCATATGAAAAAGTGCTTAATTAATACAAGGGCTGTACCATACTTTTTACCTATTTAAAAATGTTATTGTATTTTGCTAAAAAAGAGACTTCGTAAAAATTTCCCTTTTCAAGGTTTGTGCCTGACACTTTGAAGACTACATTACGTTTTAAGGCTTTTTCTAAACTTTCAATCTCGTTTGGAGTTAACGATGTGTTTTCAGGTGCTAAAAATTGAAGCTCCATGGGCTGGCCGTTATGATTTACATAAAAAGATAAATATAGAAATTTCTCTGTGGCCAACTCTTTGGCCCGCTGACCTGTAAACACTTCTTTGAAGGATTTCGTTATAACGTAGTTGCTTTTTAAACTTGCCGAGAAATCCGTAGGTACATAATTTGCTTTTTGATTTATTAAACGGTTGGATGAATTGCTTATTGATATTTGTTTATCATTAGGTATACTATGAATGCTATAACTATTTTTATTGGCTATAATATTTTTATTTATCGCAGATTTCAATCTTTGGGAATAAGACATATTGAAAACGTAGTTAATGGAATTAATGTTGTGTTCACATTCGTGTTGCTATAGTTATTATTTATCTGTTGATTTTTCCATGTATTTAAATAGTTAAAATATTGAGGCTGAACATCCGACCATGTGGGGAAATGGGTACCACCATCAGTTATCGTAATTAACCAATTTCCATATGTTCCACCAGTAATGGCATTACCGATAACTTGATTATTAATCATTGCGTTCACATCACGTATTAATTTTGCTTCAAACTCAATATTTGCAGATCCTGATGCTGGCGGAAGATACTGTGATGACCCACCACTTATTGTGTGATTTTGCATTGCATGAAATAACTCCTCTTGTAATTGAGACATCTCAAGAGTATTAACGTCTTTTATGACTACTCTTTCTAAGGTTGGATTGTAAGATGCAGGATTGGATGAGGCAGAGTTTACATACCAATCAAACTTCAAATTATTGTTTTTCAACGAATTGTAAAGAGCTGATCCTAAGCAGTTACTCGTAATTTCGTTTAAAGTCGCTTGTATCTTTTGTTTTTGAGCCAATGTCAGACTTGTCGGATCGTTCATTAAAGCATCTATGTTTTTAGGAGTCGTTCCTCCACCACCATAATCGGGACTACTGCCGGAACCACTACCACTTCCACTGCCTGATCCACTCCCGTTGCCCGCGCTACTTGATCCGTTTCCACAATTTGTACACACACCATTGCATTGTGTATGAGTATAAAATATGACATTTGATAACATACACCCAGTTGTTACATCACGTTCTATTTCCTGCCGGTACCAAAACACACAACCGGGAGGGGCAACAAGTCCGGGAAAACCAACATAACTGGGTTCAAAGTCAGTGCAGGTTGTATTTGTTTTTAGCCTGTTTGTTACGCCAATACTTCCTGCATTTATAGTTGAAGATTCCATATGCGAAATCCGAGCTTCTTTATTCGTTTTTTTGCCATTATCAAAAGTTGCACTTTTGATAAATTGGTAATTTACATCATACTGAAGTATATCACCATTAAAGCCCGTGATGTTATCGCGATCATAGTTTTTCAATAAGAAATCAAACTGATCGTTAATATCATATTTTACCCCAAGTAATTCTACTATAATACCATTATTAACAGATGTGCCGTTTCCATCAAATACAAAAAAACGCCTTATACTAATGTCTTTATTGCCTATGTGTTTTTCGGGCGCAGCACCAATATTAATGTTTTGCCAGATGTTGACTTAACCGTCCAGGCATCTTTCCAATAAGGTTTTAGCTTCAATGTGCCATCCATTTTGTAAATGTTGCATGTACCAGATTTTTGGCTGATTCCAGTAGCATTGACGGCGCTTCCTTACGGTCATGTAAATAATTATCGATATCTCGCTTACAAGCAAATAATAGTAAACAAATGCCAAATAATAGTGATAAGGAAAATAAGGTTCCTTTTTTCATTTGTGATTTTAGGTTAATGTAACTTAAGGTTTGTGTTTAAACAGATAGGCGCTAACTGTTTGATATTATCAAATATATCCCTAGAAAAAAACTAAAATTGTTATAAGATTATAAAAATTCTTACTATTTAAAATGAATACTCGATAACAACTTATCTAACTCCCTTTTACCAGATAAACGTTCCTTCATAGGAAATTCTATAGCTCCACTTACAACGCTCCGTTTATCTTTAGACAAGCAAAAAAAAGTGTATTTAGCGTTATTTGCATCATAAGGATGCAATTGTTCAATCAATAATAAATGGTAATCGTTGAAAAATTTATTTATAAAGTTCCAACCTGATTTACCTCCCAATGATTTATCTAAAGCTTTAAAATTATTTTCCAAATTTTGTAGATAATTAGGGTCGGTGTTACCGGTAGCTCCGTTTAGTTGAATAAAGATGTTACCTATGTTTGCAGCTGTGGCGGATTTCGGGATTACATATGTTGAATTATCACTTGCTACCCTTTTTGTTCCAGGTGCAACATTAGATGCGTTTTTGGGAAGCGAAAAGACTGCAACTTCTACCACATTGACTTCACGAAAGTTAGTCTGACTAAATGCGGGTTTTACCCAAAACGCTGCTAACAGAATAAATACTAGTGCCTCAGATGTACCTAGCAAGATTAAAGCCCCCAATAAATACGTTCTTATTTTACGGGCAATTGTTGGATAATTTTTCATTTGCTGGGGCGTTAAGTTGCGAAAAGCGTGTAGATAGCTTTTTACTGTCAGCTAAGATTTGTCAATTATAATAAAGCCTTGCCAACGGTGCTACTTACAACAATGTTGGCAAGGCTATTACTTAAAAGAATATTACCGAATATTCTTAAACACAACAAACTTAATCTACTTTTTGTCCATCAATTATTAAATATACTTTTTGCTGCACAAAACCGTCATTTTTCGGTTTGATGAAATACAGAGTATACTTCTTTGAAAAATCAGGATAATTATCTTTTATTAATGCGAGCAGATAAGATAGTTTAATAAATTCAATTTTCTTGATATCCTTTTTTACCAATTCTTCTAAATTTACACTCCCTCTTAATACCGGCATTTTTTCGCCCTTTATACAACTGCATAAGAGTTTATAAAACACATTTGGACCGGCTATTTCCTCGTTGATCATTCTATCCAAAGAGTCCGTTTTAGAATGGTTTAACAAATAAAACAAGGTATCTCGACTTGGTGATTGCGCTTTTGCCACCACATTTACTATGATAAATAATGTAGTGAATACAGTTGAATTTATTACGGAAACTTTAGCCATACGCTCTAAATAAATGATTGAAAGAGCTGCAAAAATAACTAAAGGACTTTTTTATAGGGATGAACAATTGTTCATCCCTATAAAAAAGCCCTTTAGTTAGATTATTAACCATATATGAATTAATAATCTTTAATCGAAATTTTTGTTATTATAGATGTGCTTGTATTAAACTCTATATATAAATATGAATCTGTCGCGACTCCGTTTTTTGATATTGGCGCTGTCAATGTACCATTTATCTTATTTGAATTATAATTTGGCAAAAGTGTTGACACTGTACTTAAATTATTGCCAACTTTAATATAAGGACCGCCTTGTTGACCCACACTCCAATTAGAGCTGGTTATAATATAACCATACATTTTCCCACCAAAATACTGAACCTTGGCTCCACTATAATTATAAATTGTCGCTGTTCCATCGAGTGTTTCCCAGTTCTCAGTAGTTGTTGACACGGGTGTTCCCAAGGTGTTCTGTGCAATTAATTGGCCTATTGAATTAAATGTTGTACTGGTACCAGCGCGCAGTGACAATTTATTTACGTCAATAACATCAACAACTGACGCAAATCGTATCGATGACGTACTCAAGTTAGGGATAGGCCTATGAGCAGCGCTTGCAAGTAATGTGTTCGCACATATCGGCAAAACACAGATTATCATTTTTAAAAAAATATTTTTCATTTTATTATTACTATATATATTAATTACATGGGTTTGTTGGTACACCAGCGGTATCAAACTTTGTTCTAATGTAAGTTTCTGGGTTGGTTTTTTGCCACTGGCCGTTAACCAAGGTTTTCGCCTGAATGTGTACGTGTGGTATCACACCATTAGTTGCGGCATTGCCCGTTGTTCCGGACAGCCCGATGGTTGATCCACCGGTCACCGAACTTCCTACACTTACGTTAACTCCATTTAAATGATTATATTTTAACGAGACAACCGTTCCATCAGGGAGTGTAGACTGCACTGTTACATAATTTCCGTATGAATTTTCGGCATATTGTCCAGCGGTGAAGGAACTCCTCACGTCTGTAACTATTCCTCCATACATTGATACAACTGCAGTGTTAGGTGTCATTTTTATATCTGTACCATCGTGAAATTTTGTCGTTCCGTCAGAATTTACCCTCGTATTGCCATACCGACCACCATTAATGCCTCTTCCTGTAGGTGCAATTGTAGGTCTGTACATCGGGTCACCTGCACAAGGTGTCCCACCACCGCCGCCGCCGTATGGAGGTCCGCCTGTACTTGAACCACTACCGGATCCGCTTCCGGAACCGCTACCAGATCCACTACCTACTCCACAACTTGTACAAGTACCTGGACAAGTATGACTTACGTAATTCCATACTTGTGATACAATACAACCGTCCGAGTCTGTGGTTGTCTGCACATAAAATAAAACTTGACAATCATCGGCAATACCCGGCGGAACACCCACTAATACCGGCGTATAACTGCCACATGCGCTTGTTTTTAAACGACCTACACTTATACCTGCTTTAATGGGTTTAGTTTTCGCCTGAGAAATAATACTTACTTCTGCGTTTGCTCGAACGCCGTCCTTGTACATAGCGGATGTAATTGCTTTATAATTTACGTCATATTGAAGTATTGCACCATTAAAACCGGTTATGGTACGTTGATTATAATTCTTCAATAACAAATCAAAGTTGGCATTAACATCAAATTTTTGGCCAACGAGTTCTAGTATAAGGCCATCGTTAATTTGATTTCCACCAGCTTTAAAGAGGAAAAAACGTCTGATATTTAAATCTTTACTATTAACACTGTGTTCATCCGATGGAACAACTACGGCGCTACCCCCATCTTGTAGTTTAAATATCCACGCATCTTTCCAATGTGGCTTGAGTTTTAAAATACCGTCCACTTGTAAATGCTGCATATGGTAAATCTTGGCAGATTCAAGCAACATGGACGGCGCTTCCTTACGGTCATGTAAGTAATTATCGATATCGCGCTTACAAGCAAATAATAGTAAACAGATACCAAATAATAGTGATAAGGAGAATAAGGTTCCTTTTTTCATTTGTGATTTTAGGTTAATGTAATTTAAGGTTTGTGTTTAAACAGATAGGCGCTAACGAAAAGCGCTAAACATCCTAAAATTCTGTTATGCATATTTAGGATGTATAATTTTTAGTGTTTTTGCATAGGTTAGGTTTATTGGTTTAATTTATGGTTATATCAGAACTTATAGTTATTTGTTTGTTTTACAAGCATTTACAAAAGTTTATTCCTGGTAACTGTGAACTGGATTGCTATTTCTTACTTGATTAATGCCCCATGTTTCCAATGGTAAAGGGCGGTAGCAATGTCACTTCTTTATCCAAATGTTTTATTTGTTTGAAGTTCAGCATATTCATAATAGATGGCATCAAAACGTCTCTTTCCATCCAAACATCTAAATATTGCTTGTAGAATGTGTCATCAGATTTACCGACGACAAACTTTGGAAATTTACACCCATTTTGAAAGTCGTAAATCAATGGCAAGAGAAATACCTTTTCGACATTTATTAATTTCAACATATTAGCCGGATTGACATTGATTGAATCTAACGCGTTTTGCAATGCAATTTTAATAAATGGGCGTTTAGCACCAGAAAATGTTACATCTGTAATTTGGCCTTTGTGAATTTGGAATAAAGCGAATACAATTCCCCTTTCACAAACATTATTTACCGAATCTCTATTAGGTTTAAACGTTTTGAAAAGCGAATTGGTAATGGTTTCACTTAAAGATTTGGCATCGCCATTAATTTGTTGGGCAAAACAATTATTTATTAGTAAAAATAACAGAAAGAACACCAAATACTTCATAAGTTTAATTATTGCAGGAAGTGCCTAAAAGACCGCCTCGATAGAGTTCGTACGTACCTAACGGATCAGTTACATTATATTTAGTCTTCAATGTGTTAAAATACGTAGGCAAACTGTTGCCAAATGCGTCAGCAAGTCCGTTTAAGACTATCGCATAAGCATCCTGATTTGGCATATTGGGGTATAGTTGTTTTACAACTCCTTTTATATCTTCTACATAAGTTTCTGCCATAGCTTGATGTTGTTTTAACGCATTTTGGTAATATTGATTGTTATAGTTCATATACGCATGCATTATCTCATGAACAATTATAACTGCCCTAAACTCTTGACTTGCATCATTCAAGCTATGCATATTAAGCGTTATTTTCTGAGTATATCTGTTATTGCTTACACCTAAAACCTCGGTTTTAGCAGGTTCATTTTGAGAAGTATTTGTTTCTTGTTCAAAAATCAGATTTACTGTAGAATTAGCATCAAACACATCGTTAATTATATTGCTGATAGTAGTATTTAAGTTATCCTGCCTTAATAAAGTCAATACGTTCTTAGAGCATTGGTCTGTTAGATTGTCGGTGATATAAGGTGGATTGCCTCCACCCCCTCCATAATTTGGGCTATCGCCTGAACCGCTGCCACTTCCAGATCCGCTGCCTGATCCGCTACCACTACCGCCAGAACTGCCTCCTGGAATACAACTGGTGCAAATGGCTGGACACGTATGTCTTACATAATTCCAAATTTCTTGCACCGTGCAACCGTTAGAATCTTTTGTTGTAAGCACATAAAACTCAACATTACATTCCTCGCCTATATTATTAGGAACTCCAACTAAAATTTGTGGATAAGGACCACAAGAGTTAAGTCGTAATCTATTTGCTGATATCTGCACCCTCTTTGGTTTTGGTTTCTGCATAAAGCTCACTTCAGCAGTCGTTTGGATACCATCTTTATATGCAATGGATTTTATTGCATTGTAGTTAACGTCATATTTTAAAATAGCACCATTAAAACCCTTAATACTTCCGCTATCATAATTTTTCAACAAAAAGTCGAATTGATCATTAACGTTATACCTGAAACCGAGCAATTCAACAATAAGGCCATTGTTAATACTTAGTCCGTTTCCATCAAATACAAAAAAACGCCTTATACTAATGTCTTTATTGTCTATGTGTTTTTCTGGCGCAGGCACTAATATTAATGTTTTGCCAGATGTTGACTTAACCGTCCAGGCATCTTTCCAATAAGGTTTTAGCTTCAATGTGCCATCCATTTGTAAATGTTGCATGTACCAGATTTTGGCTGATTCCAGTAGCATTGACGGCGCTTCCTTACGATCATGTAAGTAATTATCTATATCGCGCTTGCATGCAAATAATAGCAGGCACAAGCCAAAGATTAGTGATAAGGAAAATAAGGTTCCCTTTTTCATTTGTGATTTTAGGTTAATGTAATTAAGGTTTGTGTTTAAACAGATATAAGTTAGCTACCTAGATTATTCCCTTTTAAGCTTTTGTAATGCTTGGCAACCAATTGGCTAACTCTTTTTCTAACTCTAAATAAAAGGCCTGCAACAGAATATATATGCCAATAGCCCATATGTACCCTGTTTGAACGAAAGTGCTAACGATTAGATCGATAGTATTTAAAAACTTTAAATCCTTGTTTAAAGTCTGATTTTTAAATTGAACTGCTTCTTATAGTTTGGTGTTAATATTCAAATATTTCCCATTAATTACTTTAACGTTTTTTATTGCATTTAAACTGGCATAAATATTTTTTTTATCTTTTATAATTCTTCCATCTATTGCAACTGGTAATAATTGGCCGGTACTATCAATGGAAAAGCGTTTATATATTTCTTTCAAACTAAGAATCTCTAACCCATCTTTTGGAATTAGCTCTAATACACCTGATATATTATTATCATTATACTTTGTCTTTATTTCTGATTTAGATACAAGTCTCTGTGATGCAATTTCTGATGATCTAATCACAAAGCTTGGCTCTGCAGTAATTATATCCCGACCATTTTCCATTTTTAATATTAAAAGTCCGTGCTTTGAAGTATCAGAATTGCCAATATGAATATCTTTTCTTCTATTTTGGCCAAAAGAGATCATGCTTATGAGCACAAGATGAATTAGTAGTATTAATGTCCTTTTCATGATTTTATTTTTTACTAGTAATTTCAATTAAATTATAAAACTGGTTAGGCTGTTTTTCGAAATAAGTACCAATTTGGGGATCAAAATACTCAATTGTCCCATCATCATTATAACCGGTTATCATCACTTCATGACCACTATTTGGCCCAACAAGTATTGATGCCAACAATGGATGACCGGCGTTGATCGCACTTTCAATAGTGCTTATTGATTCTGTATAATTGAAATACTTTGAAACTAACGCAGGAACTTCCGTCGAATTGATACCATTCTGAACAACATTGAGAAATATGGCGCCATAGGTGACTCCATCGGTTACCTTCGAATTGCAATAAGCCTGAAGTATGCTATGTTCAGTTGCGTTGGAATCAAAATACTTGGCTACCCACTCCATTGATTTAAAAACACATAAATTAGGAAACTGAGTATCAGTTGTAGAAGATGGAGGCAACTTATTTGAATTTGGCAATCTGTGGTCGGCATCACCAACGGTAACTACAACGCCCCCGTAGGGAGGTCCGCCAACACCACCAGAATTACTTCCACTCCCACTTCCACTCCCGCTCCCGTTCGATCCTGAACTTGATCCAGGGCATACGGTATACATGTACGTTCTAACTTCTGATGTGATACATTGACCGTCATAAGCACGCTCTACAGAATAGTATATAGTTCCTCCCGTGCAAAAAGTAGCAGGAAAGCCGATGTTTATTGGGGTAATCGGTTCGCAAGTTGTGTTAGTTTTCAAACCTGGTCTTCCAAACACAACTCCTCTATTTAAAATAGCGGAGCCGCTTTCTATGGTTGTAAGGTTGTTTGTACGAATTCCCTTTTTAAAACTACTTGTTGACAAAAGGTGGTAATTTAAATCATACTGAATTATATCACCGTTAAAACCCGTGATGTTATCGCGATCATAGTTTTTCAATAAGAAATCAAACTGATCGTTAACATCATATTTTACCCCAAGCAATTCTACTATAGTACCATTATTAACAGATGTACCGTTTCCGCCAAATATGAAAAAACGCCTTATACTAATATCTTTATTGTCTATGTGATTTTCGGGCGCGGGCACTAATATTAATGTTTTGCCAGATGTTGACTTAACCGTCCAGGCATCTTTCCAATAAGGTTTTAGCTTCAATGTGCCATCCATTTGCAAATGTTGCATGTACCAGATTTTGGCTGATTCCAGTAGCATTGACGGCGCTTCCTTACGATCATGTAAGTAATTATCTATATCGCGCTTGCATGCAAATAATAGCAGGCACAAGCCAAAAATTAATGATAAAGAAAATAAGGTTCCTTTTTTCATTTGTGATTTAAGGTTAATGTGATTTAAGGTTTGTGTTTAAACAGATAGGTGTTAACTAAAGCGCAACATCTCAAAACTCTGTCCTGCGTAATTAGATGTGTATCTTTTAGATTTTTTCATAAGTTAGGTTTATTGGTTTAATTTATGGTTATACTACAAATTTATAGTTAATTATCTATTTTGCAAGGTTTTGTAAAAGTTTCTCACTAAACCAATGGCGTTTTTAAAAATTTCATCCATTTTAACATTAAACAGGCTTCAAACTGTAGCGGCTTGCCTTTTGCTTATCATTATTATATTTTGGTGGTCGGTTAAATTGGATGTGTTACCAGGCCTGCATGGCGATGAGGCCTGGGCTGGATTAAATGCGCTAAAAATTAACTCAGAAGGCTTAAAAAGCTTAATGGGAATGAATAATTACACCGGCGCTTTACAACCCCTGCTGGCGGCAGTTGCCTTTAAACTTTTGGGAGCCGGGGTATATCAACTACGTATTGTTGGCGTACTTTTTAACTGCATATCCATGCTCTTGATAGCGTACGTATGCATTAAGTATAAGTTAATTAAAAATTTATATATTTTCTTTTTACTGATGGGCCAGGCTGCGCTATTTATTGTTTCGCCACGAATAGCTTGGGAGGTGAATAGCTTAACCTTATTATTCACCGTTATAAGCTTTTTAAGCTTATTCATTATTTACAATAAACGCAGCAACATTACTTTTTATGCATTATTATTCTGGATTGCCAATATTTTAGGTAGTTATAATCATGTTATATTTTCAAGTTTAGGTGTCGCATTATTTATGGGTCTTACCATATGGATGCTTTATCAAGATGATCAAAACTTTTGGAAGTTAACCGTAGTATGCGGAGTAAACATGATCAATTTGGTGGCGCTTTTTTTAATTACAAAATACTATGCGCCGCTATTAACAACACATAATTTATTTGAAATCTTTTTATTGATAGCAACTATTTTGTTGATCGAAGCACTTCTGCTGAATAACATTACTCAGATTAAAATTCAATATTCCGTTCTACCGGATTGGACTATCCGTGTTTTGATGGTTTTATTTGCGATCTGCTTTTTATATCATCACGGTATTGCGTTTTACGATCTATTATCTAACTATAAAATATATACGCACGTGTACTCGTGGCAAGGTAGTATAGTAATAACAGTACTACAGTCTGCCTGGGGTGCAATAATTTTGCTTTATTTAGCTTACTCGTGCTATTCAGCTATTATTAACAAAAGCCAATACCGCGTATTGGCAATAATACTTATTGTGTATTGCGGAATTTTACCGTTATATACCACAAGTTGCTCCTTTAGGTACTACTTAATTCTTTACGTTACTGCAGCCATATACCTCTCATTGCACAATGAGAGCAACAACGTACTTTCGCGGGTTTTCAAATACGGCTTATTGCTAAACTTTTGTATCACAAACCTTATACTGATCAGCATCTTTCAGCAAGATCGGGCATTAAAAGCGATTGAAATCAACATAGGAAACCATCAAACTGAAACTTCAGCCCATTTTCTACCTAATAAACCGTTGATGGATTTTCTTCGAGATAATGAAATTGATACGATTACTTTTTTTTCGGACCGATATTTTTTGGAACAGCCTATTATTTTTTTAAAAAAGTTACATCCATGGACAATACATAATGGTACTAACGCTATTGTTGATTATGACTATAGCGACAACCTGCATGGCGGCTATCTTTTTCAAAAAAAATAACTCACCGGTTAAACTCATAAATCAGCAGTGATGATCTGTTTATATCTTCGTTGTAAAATCTGTTTATAAACAAAGCGTAATCCGGTATACTTTGAAATACCTTTTTAAGCCCCGAATCTTTAAGCATTTGTTCAGCACGTGGCCCTGTTATATCGTCAGGAGACAATATAAGTAGATTAGTTTTCCCTTTAATCATCCAGTTTTTTAGATCATCTTTCCAAATAGACGCAACTTCTTTAGCGGATACGTTTTTATTATAATAAAAGGTATTTTTAGGAATGGCCCAGTCCCAATATGGGTTACTATCGCCTACATAAATAATCTGAATATTTTTACCGGCATAATTTTGAGCAATAAATTGTGAAACTGAAATGCGCGCCAGGCCGGCTCCTCGAAAGTTTAAAGCCAATAACCCTGCTATATTTAAAAAAATCAATACTATTACAGTAAGTTGGGCAACCTTTTGCTTAACAATAATTGTAGGCTTTAAACTTTGATACCCCAGAATCATGACCAATGGAGTCAGGTTGGCCAAAGGAAACAAAAAGCGTAGCTCCTTATGGGGTATAATCGAATGAATTATTAAGTAGTGCAAACTTACCCAAATGAGTATATGCTTAGGCTGTTTGACGGCTACAGCGATGTAGCTAATAAAAATAAGTATCCCAAATGGCCCCGGAGATTTTATTACATAGAGTATGATACCATACCAAGGTGATACACCATATTGCGAAGCTACGTCCTTAACTATATTTACGTAAAAATAATTGTAAAGCGTGAAACAAAACTCTCCATAAAACCACCGGTCAAAAAGGGCTCCTATCAATAAGACGATAGATATAGATGAAATGACCGTAGCTACGTGTTTTATTTTTGTGCCATTGAAAAACAACCAAATAATAAGGCTGCCCGCAATAATTGCCGATTGATATCTAAACAATATTGCTAAACCCAATACACAGCCGACAGTAATTGCATATAGCATAGTTGGAATGTGCTTTCGCTTTATAACTATAGCTATAGAAAGTAAAATAAATGCTCCTGACCACGTTTCTGACGAGAACCGAACGTTTATGTAAGGCAAATACCAAATAAAAAAAGACAATATAAAATACCCAAATAAATTTTTTTGCTCTATAAAACGTTGGGATGAAAGGATGAAATAACGGATAATTACAATCAACAAAACTGCGGTGATAACGCGTAATATGAACGCAAGTGTATGCGGATCATTTGCTCCTAAGTAACCCGCCGCTTTGAAAATCATAAAGCATACTACCGGTTGTAATGACGAACGAATTTGGTCATGAAACTCCCAGGCCAGGTCTTCCTTTTGTGCAAAGCCTAATTTATAATTAGCAAATTCTATTATCTGGTAATGTTCGTCAGCGTTATTATAACCCGAGCTTTTGTATGCAGTGAATAAATAAAAAAACAAAGCAAGAAGCGTAAGCCAGTTAAGCGAGAAGATACGGTTTAGTGAAAGCATTAATTTCAGCCTAGGTTTTAAAACTAAGGTAGTCAATTATACCAAATGATTGTCAAGCTCAAAACTATAATTTTTCTTATATTCACGCTAACTATAACCTTATGAACACAATGCTTCTTTATTTCCGTCAAATACAAATATCCCGTTTACATGTATTGATTATAGCTTTATGTATAGGCGCTATTTATTGGCAAGTATATGACTTTGACTTTTTAATTGGTTGGGATGACCAATGGTTTGTGACTAACAATTATACTACCAGCGGTTTTACACTTAACAATTTATACCACATCTTTGCTGATTATTATTACGGTCAGTATGCACCATTAAATCAATTATATTATACAACCCTTTACATCTTTTTTGGGTACAATCCGGGTTATTATCATTTAATGAGTGTATTGTTACATCTGACGAACAGCATATTGGTATATATTTTTATTCAGCATTTAAATGCTGAAATTTTTTTGAAAATTGGCAATCAAAAAAATATTGCATTCGTCACGGCCTTGCTGTTTGGTATTTTACCTATAAATATGGAGCCTGTAGCTTGGGTGGCTGCATCAAAAGTTGAGCTGTATGCCCTGTTTTATCTGCTGGCACTCATAACTTATTTAAAATACATTAATAGTAATAAGGCGTATTATTTTTATTGGGTACTTTTTTTATATGCGCTATCGTTTGGTGCTAAAGAACAAGCCGTTACACTTCCGGTATGTATGTTATTACTTGATTATTCTGAAGGTAAAAGCTTTCGCAATAAATTGATTTGGATTGAAAAAATCCCTGTATTTATTTTGTCTGTTCTTTTTGGCTTTATTACAATAGATTCTCAACAGGTTGATGAAAGAGATTTTTATGACATATTTCAACGATTGCCTCTTTCGTTTTATACAATAAGTGAATATGCTACTAAATGCATAATACCAGTAAACTTATCATATCTATATCCATTTCCCTTTCAAAAAGGCGAAAATATGCCATATTGGCTTTATATTCACTTAATCGCTATTCCATTGATTCCTTACCTGCTGAAGGACATTCTCAGAGCAAAATGGGTAATAATCAGCTGCTGCTTTTTTCTTATTCACATACTGTTAGTAAGCAATCTTTTCTCAATAGCAAGATTCTCAATAACAGCGGACAGGTATGTTTACATTGCCTCAATTGGGAGTTGCCTATTAATTACGAACAGTTTCTTTTATTTGAAAAATAAGGTTAAACAAAGAAAAAATTTACGTGTTCTGGCGTTCGCTTACATAATTTATTTAGCTGCTTACGCTTATCTACACCTTCCCACATGGAGCAACACATTAGCTTTAAAATCGAATATAAAAGAGATTATTTTACAGCGTGAAGAACACATAAAACAGCGACCATGACACTTAAAATCAAAATTGGGTTATTTCTATCCTTGGTAATTTTAATAACTAATTTAATTATAGCAACCAGATACTATAATTTAAATAGCATAACATTGCCTCAATTTTATCTGTGGCAAGCAGGCATAGATAACTGATCTTTAACTCGCTGATCATGCTTTTGACTTGGTTGGTTATTTAAGTGGCTTTTATTAAAAATTTATATAATATATTTTACTAACATGTTTCGTTAGCCCAGACACTTTAAAATAAATCAATTGTTGCCAAATTATTGTACTAAATTTTTATAGAATTTTTGAGAATAAAGGAGATTCGAGTTTCCGGTTCACCATAATACCGGCTTAAATAGGAAGTTTTATTTGATAAGTGAAATCTATCAGATCAAATAATAGTAATTATTTTTGAATGGAAAGCTTATGCTTTTCCAGAAAAGATCGCAAGGTTTCCGGTTTTACCGCATAAACTGCTGCGTCCTGCTGGTCAACCTTATGTCGCTTAACATCCATCCATTCATAGCTTCTGGCTATTCCTGTACCGTTGAAGTTTTATCCAGAATTGCTATGAGGATAAAATTATATTTTTTAACTTTGTAATGCAAAGTACTTTTAAATATGACATTAGCTGTAAAATTAGATGCCCTTCATTACAGGGCCAGAGCCAACCGATGGATGCGCTATTTCACAACATTTACCCGATTGGCGCTCGCTGCGGGGTTTTTACCCGCAGGGTATGTGAAGATCATCGGGGAGCGCTTTACCGATCTGCATAATAATCAACCAATGGGCCACTACCTCGAAGCGCTGCACCATACGGGTTATTATTACACTTTTATAGGCTATGCACAAGTACTGGCTGCCTTGTTATTGCTCATTCCACGTACCGTTTTACTGGGCACCTTGCTCTATTTGCCCATTATCCTGAATATTTGTATCCTTTCATTCGCGGTCAGGTTTGAAGGCTCCTTACTTACGGCGCCCTTAATGGTTATTGCCTGCATATACCTGCTCTGCTGGCATTACGAAAGGATTAAATATATTTTCCCGTTCAATAACCCGCCGTTCGTCCGGCCGGTGCAGAATAGCCGTTTTCCGAAACTATTCTTCGCCGTTGTTATCGCCACTTTTTTGGCTGTTGGCTTTACCGTTACGCACTTGTACAAACTTATGCCACGCAATACACAGGTTGATTGCGAAACACAATGCGACGATAGCGAGAACCCTGAGGCGTGCAAGGTATTCTGCGAATCGATACACAATAACGGGCAGGATTTGGATAAGAGCTTAAAAGATTACGAGCGCGCTTTAAAACAAAAAAAATAAAGATACAACTTGCCGCTTTAATAAGATGAGTAAAAAAACTGCTGCTTTTTACAATTACTTTTCCTTCCTGTACCCTATTGTAGATGTATTTCTGAAACCTCAAAAAACCGTACTGTTTAAAGAGGTTAACGCTATGCCCATTGGCAAGTTGCTGGAGATTGGCGTTGGGAACGGGGCACACTTTAAGCACTACAAAAAACATGAAATTACCGGCATTGACACCTCTGCAACGATGCTGGAGACCGCCCGCAAAAACAGATCGGGCAATATTAGTATTTTGGAAATGAGCGGCGAAGCGATTAAATTCAGTGATGAGGCATTTGATTACGTCGTATTATCGCATGTTATTGCAGTTGTAAATAACCCGCAGTTGCTATTGGCTGAAGCTTACCGCGTATTGAAACCCGGCGGGCAAGTATTTATCCTCAATCATTTTACAACTGATAATTGGCTTAGATACATTGACCAAAGTTTTCAACAGATCGCTAAGCTTCTCCATTTTAAATCCGTTTTCCGCATAGAGGATATACCGGCAATAAAAAAATTCGAATTAAGAAAGCAGATCAACCTGGGTATCGCATCGTATTTCAAACTGCTTATTTACCAAAAACCATGAGAAAGCAATATGCTTTGATAACTACAGCGCTGCTTATAAGCCTGTTTATCTATCTGTTTTACCGAACGGAAAAGACCTTGGTGAACCAGCTTTTAATTTGGCTGATTTCGGTTGAAACGTATACACATATAAAAGCTATTGTTGTAAACGCGCTGCCTTTAAATAACATAGTGGTATATTCATTACCCGAGGGCTTATGGATATTTTGCATAACACTAACTTCTAAACCTTACCATTTTATAATATTTGGCAGGCGCTTCAACTGCCTGTACATGCCATTACTGTTTTGCCTTTCGTTGGAGATATTGCAAATGATCCATGTAACTAACGGCCGTTTTGATTGGATGGACATTGGCATGTCGGTTTTGTTTTGGCTGTTTGGCTGTTACAATTTTAACCCCAAAGAGGAAAAGCAGCATATATTTACTTCGTTAAACTCAAAAACGC
Organism: Mucilaginibacter defluvii; assembly: GCF_039543225.1. Lineage (NCBI taxonomy): Bacteria > Pseudomonadati > Bacteroidota > Sphingobacteriia > Sphingobacteriales > Sphingobacteriaceae > Mucilaginibacter > Mucilaginibacter defluvii. Next base: position 452,270 of record NZ_BAABJI010000001.1, on the reverse strand, counting down.
TGGTCTGTTTAATCAGTTACGGCATCGTTTACTTAGCACACGTTTTTAAATAGAAGCGGCATGAATATCATTAAAAAACATTTGGCAGGCTACCGGTACTCCGTTAACGGAATTTGGTTAGCGTTTCGTAGTGAACCCAACATGATTTTCCACTTTGTTGCTGCTATTGCGGTGATCCTGACAAACAGCCTGCTTAACGTCGATCGCACGGCATGGCTCATCACGCTTATGCTGATTGGCTTAGCCTGGATGGCAGAACTTTTCAATACGGCCATCGAAAAGCTGGCCGACCGCGTAACTAAAGAACAAGATCTGCTTATCGGACAGGTAAAGGATATTGCTTCGGGCGCCGTGCTGATCATTTGCGTATTTGCCGTTATATGCGCTCTGATCATATATATACCTTACCTTTTTTGAGATGCGCATCATAACCTGTTACTGCTGCTTATGACACAAATCTGAAACAGACGTTTCAGATTTTATTTACCTTTGCATCGTAATGGCAAGGAATGTAGAATTTAACGAAGCTGAAGCTATCCGGAAAGCGATGGAGGTTTTCTGGAAGAAGGGCTATAACGCTACATCACTTCGCGACCTCACCGAGGCTATGCAGATCAACAGCAGCAGCCTGTATAACACCATCGGTGATAAGCAGGAGTTGTTTGTACGTTGCGTACAGCATTATACAGATATCAGGAAACAGGATTGGGACAAACGCCTGGCAAGCAAAAGGTCGCCCTTAGCCGTGTTGGTGGATTATATTCACGAAGCGGTGAACATCATCATCAATGGCGAGGACAGCTGCATGGCCGTAAAAAGCGCGTTCGAGGTAGCTACTAATGATGAGCGGGTAAAGCAAATACTGGCAGCCGACGATCAGCGTTCGTACCGGTTTCTGCATGACTTGATTAAAAAAGCTATGGACAAAGGCGAAATCCACGCCGATGAAGACCCGGGATTATTGGCCGATTATTTTAACAGCGCCTGGGCCGGCTGGTACGAATCCTATATCCTGCATAAGGATCCGGTCAAGATTAAACGCATGGCAGAGTATTTTATTAAACAATTAACTAAATAATTTTTTTAATATATTCTGAAACATTTGTTTCAGAATATCAAACACACAAATCATGGAATTGAAAGATCTCAAAGGAAAAAGAGCCCTGGTTACAGGTGGTACCAAAGGTATTGGTAAAGCAATTGCCGACGAGTTAGCCGCCGCAGGCGCAACGGTTATTGTTAGCGCCCGCACAAAACCCGACGAAACTACTCACCATTTTATCGCTGCGGATTTAACTAACTCCGACCAGGTAACCGCGCTGGCTAATGAGATAGAGAACACGTTTGGCGGTATTGATATACTGATTAATAACGTTGGCGGACTCACCACGCCCGGCGGCGGCCACAGCACGCTTACCGACGCGCACTGGCACCAGGAGCTTGACCTGAACCTCATCGCCGCTATCCGGCTGGACAGGATTTTACTGCCGCAAATGATCGAACAAAAAAGCGGCGTAATTATCCATATCTCTTCAGTTGCCGGGAAACAGGCCTTATGGAATTTAAATATGGCCTACGCCGTATCTAAGGCCGCATTAAACAGTTACAGCAAAGCCCTGGCTACAGAACTGGCCGACAAAGGTGTGCGTGTATTGACTGTTTCACCCGGTGCTACCAGGACAGAACCGATGGTGAAGTTTTTAAATGATTATGCAGCCTCGGCGGGTATAACACCGGAAGAGGGAATGAAACAACTGATGGCGCAAACAGGTGGCATACCAATGGGCCGCATGGCCGAGCCGGAAGAAGTTGCTCAGCTTGTCCACTTTCTGGTATCACCATCTGCCGCTTACCTTACCGGCACAATTTACGCCATTGACGGCGGTTCGCTGCCGGTGGTGTCATAAGCAATAATTTAAGTGTTGCTGCAGCGAATATTGGGGAATATATATCTTCTTAATACCAAAAAAAGCGTTGGCAGATTTTAATCTGTCAACGCTTTTATGGTTTGCTGATGTTTCATAATCTTAATTATCAGCCGAATATTTTACGGATTGCCTGCGCAGCAGGCTGATTACCACATAAGCCCCTACCATAGCCGGAATGAACAGCAGGAACGAGCGTTGCAGCAACGTAAAGATCGGTATGGCGGTTTTAGGCACTATTTTGCCGAATAATACCGATATGCCCACCTCAGCAAAGCCGCTGCCACCCGGGCTCGGCGCAAAGTAGATCATGAACTGGATCAATATCTGTATAGAAATAACCTGTACCAAACTGGTGTTAATACCCAGGCCCAGCAATATCACATACTGTAAACAGTACTTGTTTAAATAAAGTACGGTAGTTATCAGTATGCTTAACGGAAACAGCCAGGGGTTTTGCTTCAATATTACACTACAGGTTTGCTGATAACGTGCTATATTAGCGCCTGATTTTTCAGCCCATCTATACAAATTCTCTTTTTTCTTCGGGATTATTTTGGAGAGCAGAACGGCTATTTGCTTAATGGCGGCACCTATCCACGTGGGTTTCCAAAACGCTAATAAAAAAGCTACCAAAAACAGGAGGAAGAAGATAAAGCCATACTGCAGCATGGCCGGCACTATACCGCTTACGTAGCTGGTATCCATCAGCATAATGGCTATAAAGCCGGCAGCGGGCATAAATATCAACGTAGCGCCCATGTTGATAAGGCTTATCGCGAAGGCATCAATAAAAGTGACCCCATTGCTGGTGTACACATAAATTTGCGCCGGTCCTGCCCCCCCATGCGCGGGTGTTACTGCGCCCATAAACATATTGGCTACATTAGCCTTAAAACTCACCCATTGCGATACGCCGGGTGCCAGTTTTTGTATGTAAATATGGTTACGCCAGCCGCCCAGCATCAGGTCAACAAACAGCATAAGCAGGCATATTACTATATACTTACCTGATATGTGTGAAAGCGCTTTTACCGCATCGCCGGTATTATTATAAAAGAATATACCCGCGATGGTGATAATGGTAATCAACGCGAACCATAACGAGCCCTTGATAATCAGCTGTTTATTAAATACCGATTCTTTTTCAGGCTGCTTATCTTCTTCGGCGGTGGCTGGTGTGGTGGGGTTAGTTTGCATGGTTTAAAATAGCGGTTCGCCTTGAGATGATTGTGGGGTGATGCCTTTCCATTTCAAAATGGTATTGAAAAGGTCGGCAGTGCGGGCCGGATGCGTGGCCCAGTTTTTTTGATTATAAATAAGCGGCACATGCATATGCAGCCTGTGCAGCGAACCATGCGAGCCTACGTGCTCCGGGTATTCCCAAAAGTCGCGCAGATCATGCCCCAGGCTGGCGCTTAATACAATATCGCCCGCCCGGCGGCTTTGAAACAATTGATGGATCTGGAACAGCGCATCCGGGTATTCGCCTTCAAACGTCGCTTCCAATGCTGCACGATGACCGGTTACCATAACATCGCCGCCCAGTTTAAGCGTGTCGGCAGTTTCAGGGCGGTAGCTGTAGGTCTCCCCTTCTTTCCTGATCAGCGCGCGCCCGTTCCGGTTGTGCACATAATAGGTATTCTCAGCTTCGCCACGATAAGTGGAAAAGTCGATGGCGTTCTCATTCAATAATTTATCAAAGCGCTCCTTGCCCATCAGCTCAAATATCTGCTTTTCGCGCAGCACATAGTCGCCTTTATGGTCAAGCAAATGTACCGCGCCAAAGGAGTTACCTGATATCATCACCGCTGACTTTGGGTTACTTTTCCAGATAACCGGATAATAAACCGATTTAAGGCCGTTGTTGGTGAACCAGTCGCCCACATCCAAATGGGTGTGCGTTGGGGTAAGGCCATGGTCTGACGTCAGCACAAAAAGGGTATCATCCCATTTGCCTTGTTTTTGCAGCAGCGCACGCACTTCGCCCAAGCTGTTATCTACTATTTTATAAGCCTCAATGGTACGTTCGTCGCGCACGTGGTGGTAATGCGAATCCCAGTCGACACTCGGGAACACCGCGAAAAGAAAATCAAAATCCTTACCCGATTGCAGCATCTCCATCACGCGTTGATGCCCCTGGTGATCTACCGGGTGATGGTGTTTCCAAAAGTGCGCACGGGTGTATAGCAAGCCTTTGCCCTTTTTACCCAGATCATACTCATCCTTAACATTACGGGTGATCATGTTGTACAGATTATACGATTCACCCATCAGCTCAAAAAGCGTAGGCTTATCTGCCGGCATGTCCGTGTTAAAAAAAGCAGCTTCGGGTCCGCAATACGAGCGCATGGCCATTTTGTTCCAGCGGCTGCGTTTAAACTCCTGCTTATCAAACCAGCGTATACCGGTAATGCCCATAGTGCCGGGATAGTGCCCCGTCAAAAACGGCAGATAGGCGGGGCCTGTAGTTGACGGGAAACAACTGGTAGCCTTGCGGTAAGTGCCCTCATCAATTATACGTTTTATATTAGGTAGGGTGCCATTGGCTATCAGCTCGGGCATTATTTCGCTGTGAGCTCCATCCACCAGGTAAAACAACACCCGCTTTTTATTATGCATTTATATAATGGTAATTAATTGTGATTTAAAGTTTATGAACCGTAAAGATAAAGATAACAATCAGATTATTACTGCCCGCTCACCATAACGCCATAAACTGGCTTTAATGATGTACCTGTTAATTAATTTGCAGATATTATTTGTTTTATCTTACCTTTGCATCAATTCCTGATCTGTTAACTTTTTAAATATCAAGGAATCATGACTGAATTTATTCACATATCGCCCCTTTCGCCTAAAGCCTGACCGGCCGCCGCATTCCCTGTTTTTATTTTTTGAAAACGCTTAGCTGATGTTGCCATTTATGCAACCGGTTAAATATTTGGCCTGCCTGTTAGTATGGTTGCTGTAGCACCATGAAAGGGTATATCCCATCCACGGGATGAATAAAACCCGTAATTAAATCAATTTATTTAGTCGACACGCAATTGCAGTGTGCAGGTATATCCGCATTCATCCTTAACAGAGATGCTGCCGCCCTGTACATACAAATTGCGTTTAAAATCATCCGGAGAGGTAACTAAGAAAATATACCGACCGGATTTTAAAATCATACCCTCACATGGGCAATTTAAAAACAAAAGATTTAAGCAAAATTGGCTATACCGATAATCAGCTGCGTAGTTTGGTGATCAATATAGCTTCAAAACATTTTAAACACCATACCAACGGACAGTTGCTTAGCCTGCTGACTGATATTTTACAGCGGCCCGAGCAATACCTCAATGACGTGGTGGCGTGCAAAATAGCCGAAAAAATAATAGGGAAACCCGAAGAGGCGGCATTTACGGTGCATGAACTACGGCAACAGCCGCAACCCTATAAAACTTACGGTGCCCGCAACATTGAAGCCGCGGCGCATACGCAAATGGAACTGGCCATGCAATTGCCGGTTAGCTTACAGGGAACGCTTATGCCTGATGCCCATATGGGTTTCGGTTTGCCAATTGGCGGTGTGCTGGCTACTGATAACGCGGTGATACCGTATGCCGTAGGTATGGATATTGGCTGCCGCATGGCCTTATCTATTGTGGATGAAAGCGAGAGTTTTTTTAACCGCTATGCCTACCAGGTAAAACAAGCGCTAAAAAACCATACCCATTTTGGGATGGAAGGCGGGCTTGACGTAAGGCAGGAACATGAGGTATTGGATAGCCCGGTGTTTCGTGAACTTCCGTTTCTGCGGCCATTGCACGGTAAGGCGGTGAGGCAGTTGGGTACATCAGGCAACGGCAACCACTTTGTGGAGTTTGGTACGATTGAGCTTGCCGCCGATAACACTTTGGGGCTGCCCGCTAAAAAGTATGTGGCCTTGCTTTCGCATTCAGGCAGCCGGGGTTTAGGCGCGGCTATTGCCAAGCACTATACCCAGCTGGCCATGAATACCTGTAAACTGCCGCGCCATGCGCAGCCATTAGCCTGGCTGGATATGGATACCGAAGCCGGGCAGGAATACTGGCTTGCCATGACCCTGGCCGGAGATTACGCGCGGGCTTGCCACGAGCGTATACACGCAAACCTGTTAAAAGCATTGGGTTTAAAGCCGCTAACTGTTATTGAGAACCATCACAACTTTGCCTGGAAGGATAAACTAGCCGACGGCCGCGAGGCAATTATACATCGCAAAGGCGCCACACCTGCCCATGCCGGTGAAATGGGCATTATTCCCGGTAGCATGACTACACCCGCTTACCTGGTGGCTGGTAAAGGTATAGGCGATGCATTGTACTCTGCATCGCACGGCGCGGGCCGGGCCATGAGCAGGCAAAAAGCAAAAAACAGCATGACGGTTTCGGGCCTGAAAAAGCTGCTCGCAAATGCTGATGTAACGCTTATTGGCGGCAGCGTGGAAGAGAATCCGCAGGCTTATAAAAACATTGATAAAGTGATGGAAGCCCAACACGCGCTGGTAGATGTTCAGGGCAGGTTTATGCCTAAACTAGTAAGGATGAGTAAAGAGTAATTACATGAAAAAAATTATAATACAAATAACCTCCGGTAAAGGCCCGGCCGAATGCTGCCGGGCAGTTGCCCGGGTTTACCGGTTGATGCTGCAACAAGCCGAACAACAAAATATTAAAACACAAGCGCTTGAATTAGTGGCTGGCGAAAATAAAGAAACATTCAGATCGGCCACGTTTACGGCTGAAGGTAATGAGCTAAGCAGCTTTACAGCTGCCTGGCACGGAACCGTGCAATGGATAGCAGAAAGCCCCTATCGTAAGGGGCACAAGCGTAAAAACTGGTTTGTGGGTGTTGCCGTGTTTGATGTTAAAGCTTTGCCTGTATGGAATGATGCCGATGTACGAATAGAAACCTGCCGGGCTTCGGGGCCTGGCGGACAGAACGTAAACAAGGTTGAAACCGCCGTGCGCGGCACACACGCACCATCAGGCATACAGGTTTTGGCAATGGACAGCCGTTCGCAACTCGAAAATAAAAAGCTTTGCCTTGAGCGTTTACAAGCTAAAGTAATGGCCCTGCAGGCAGAACAACTGATTGCCCGGCAACAGCAACAATGGCTCAGCCACCACGCGTTGGAACGTGGTAATCCCGTAAGAATCATCCGCGAAAAACTGTAAGTGGAACAGAGAAAATCGCGTCGTGCTAAAAGGTGCGGCGCGATTATTTTCTTTGTACGATGTTTAAGTACAAGCTATCAGGACAGCCCTTTGTGAAGCATTTGTGCCAGCCACGATAGCTTTTCGTCATATTTCGGGAAACGCTCAAATAATATAATGTCCATCTCGAAGCTTTTAAAAGCCGTGTATAACGTCTCGGCCAAAAACATGCGGTCTTCCTCGTTCAGGGGTTTTATTTCCTTGTTCTCCATCGCCCATACAATTATTCCGTCCATAACCGCGAGCTCGTCATCCAGCATGATTCTTGACCGCGTGAGGATCACCGCCGGGTCGGCTTTTAAATCGGCCATCAGCAATTCATACGTTACCATCAGCTCTTTAATTTTTTCCAGCTTCAGGCTAAAATATTTTTCAATGTTGATTGCAAATGAATGCTCTTTACTGATTACCAGCAGGCAATCCTGAATAATGGCCGACATTATTTTGATCGCCACGGCATCAAGCACTTCATTTTTGTTGCCAAAGTATTTATAAACGGTACTGCGTACTTTTTTTGCCTCTTTGGAGATATCCTGCATGGTTACCCGCAAATACCCGTACTTCTGAAAAGCGATCTCAGCGCCGGCTATAATCTCTTCCCGCACGCCGTCACCCGCAGTTTCCTGCTTCTTTTTAAATAAATCTGTGATTTTAAAACAGTTCATGTTCACGCCCCGCCGGCAAAAATGGTAAATCTTAAGTCATAAAAATAAAAAACCTATAAAACATACGGACATTTTATGTGTTTTTGTATTCGACTCAAAAAGCAGTTGAACTTGCTTATTGTTTTATCGAAAAATTCATATATCAAAAAAGATACAAAGGCCAAACACACATTTATGTTTTATCCTAAAACCATGAAATCAATAATTAATGCGGGCGGCGCCCTCGCGGTACTGGTTTGCCTGAGCGGATGCAGTAACGAAGAAAAAACGAAAAGCGGACCTGACACGCTGGCCGTTGAGGTAAGCGACCTGAGCAAAGTGAACAGCGAAACCGCGCAGCAAACCGTTTATGACGGTACGCTACAGGCCGATAAGGTGATCGATCTGAGCTTCCAGGTTTCAGGCACTATTGTATCGTTCCCGGTAAAAGCCGGTGATTATGTAAATAAAGGACAACTGATTGCACAGGTTGATGAAACTACCTATCGCAATCAGTACAACGCCCAGTTGGCGCAGGCTAAGCTTGCGGAGGAAAATTATCGACGTATAGAAGAAGTTTACCGCAAAGGCAGCATTGCCGAAATAAAAATGCTCGAAGCCAAATCAAATTACGAGCAGGCAACATCGGCGACCAAGGCAACTTACCAAAACATTGCGCACACGCGCCTTTATGCGCCCGAGTCGGGCTATATCGGACAGAAAATGCTTGAAGCCGGTGGCCTGGCCAGCCCCGGGCAACCTGTTGCGCAGCTGCTTGATACCCGCTCGGTACAGGTATTGGTAGCAGTGCCCGAGAATGAGGTGAACCGCTTTCCGGCTGGCACACCGGCCACTATTAAAATAGACGCGATAGGCAACCGCCTGTTCGAGGGAGTAGTTTCTGAAGTAGGCGTTCTGGCTGTTAATACCTCCGCTAATTACAATGTTAAGGTTAAAATATCCAACCCCGACCGCATGCTTAAACCGGGCATGTTAAGCAAGGTCAACTTCAATACAACAAAAACAAGCGCCGTTAAAACCGATAGCGCCGGTGTTGTGGTACCGGTACAGGCCGTACAGGTTGATGAAAAAGGCAACCAGTTTGTGTACCTGGTAGCATCAGGCAATAAGGCCGAACGCCGGCAGGTTAAAACCGGCCAGCTTTACAGCAACGGCATTGCCATTACCGAGGGGCTTAAGGGCAATGAGCAACTAATCACCTCTGGCTATCAAAAGCTTGCCGATCAAACGCCTGTAACCATCAACAAATAACGCCCACATGAAAGAGAAAAAAGAAAACATGATTGAATGGGCAATGAAGTACCATGTACTTCCGGTGGTGCTTGCCCTGATATTGTTTATACTCGGTATAGCGGCATTATTTAATATGCCGCGGAATGAGTTTCCGGATTTTACCATCAGGCAGGGAGTTATAATAGGCATGTATCCCGGCGCTTCGGCCAAGCAGGTTGAGGAGCAGCTCACCAAAAAGGTTGAAGAGTATCTCTTTAGCAATAACGAAGTTGATAAAACCAAGACCTACTCCTACTCGCGCGATGGGATGATGTACATATTTGTTGAGGTATCAGACAAGTATAACGACGTTCAGAGCAAAACCTTTTGGAATAAGATTAAGAACGGCATGTTCATATTGCAAGCCCAGTTGCCAAAGGAAGTGCGCGGCTTTTATGTGAACAGTGATTTTGGCAGTACCTCTGCCCTGCTTATGGCGGTTGAATCAAAAAACCGCCCGTATAAGGAGTTACTGAATAACGTAGAATATATTGAATCGCAGTTGCGCCATGTTAAGGATGTAGCCAAAATATCGCACAGCGGTAACCTTAACGAGCAGATATCGGTTTATATAGATAATAACAAACTGCAACAGCAGGGCATATCTGTTAATACCATTATGCAGGTGCTGCAAAACGCGGGCGCCATCACGCCGGCGGGGGTTGAAAAGGGTAACGTTATCGACCGCCCGATACACCTCAGCACATTCTTTCAAACCGAGGCCGATCTTTCCGAACAAATTATAAAGCAGGATCAGCAAGGCAACACCGTAAGGCTGCGTGATGTAGCCAGCATTAAGCGCGAGTACCAGGAACCCGACAGCTATGTAACCGCCAACGGCACAAAATCCATCATTATCTCGCTGGAAATGGTGAGCGGAAAAAACATTGTACAGTTTGGCGAAAAGCTGGAAGAACGCCTGGACGTGGTGCGCGAGCATTTACCGCAGGACATCAAGATGGTTAAGCTGGCCAATCAGCCCGAGGTGGTGGATGAATCAATAGCGCACTTTATGAAGGAGTTTGCCTTCGCGCTGATCGGGGTAATTATTGTGGCCTTGCTGTTGTTGCCCTTCCGCGTGGCGGCAGTAGCGGCGGCAACCATACCCATAACCATTGCCGCAACGCTGGCCATAATGTACCTGGCCGGCATTGAGCTGGATACAGTTACCCTTGCGGCGCTTATTGTGGTACTGGGTATAGTAGTGGATGACCCGATTGTGGTTATAGATAATCACATCGAAAAGCTGGATCATGGCATGTCCGTTTGGGATGCCGCAAAAAGCAGTGCCGAAGAGCTTTTTCCTTCAGTGTTTACAGCTACGTTGGCCATATCGGCAACCTTTGTACCGCTGATGTTCTTCATGACGGGTACAGCCAAGGATTTTATCAGCGTGTTCCCCATCACCATCATCATCGCCCTTACCCTATCCTTGGTGATCTCGATGATGCTGGTACCATTCTTTAACACCTTATTCATCAAAAAAGGCCTTGTGCATGGCGATAAAAAGGATGATAAAAGATCCTTTCTTGACCGCTTGCAGGACTTTTTCAATAAACACATCGGCAATGCCATGCGCCATTACCGGTTAACAGTGCTTTTCGCTATACTATCAGTAGTTGTGGGCGTTTTCCTGATGGGGTTACTGCCTCAGCAGTTGTTCCCTAAAGTGGAGCGCAACCAGTTCGCTATCGAGATCTACCTGCCCAGCGGCTACAGCCTCTCACAAACGGACAGTGTGGTAAAAAAGATGGAGCGCATACTGGCTAAAGATAAGCGTGTGGTAAATTACACCAGCTTTATAGGCAATAGCTCGCCGCGTTTTCACATGGTATATGCACCAAACCTGCCCGCAAAAAATTACGCGCAGATATTGCTGAATACCGAATCGGAAGATGCTACCGAGGAATTAATCAAAGAGTACATCCCTAAATACAGCGAGCAGTTTCCTATTGCCTATGTACGCATGAAACAGCTTAACATGGTGAATGCGCAGGCACCGATCGAAGTCCGTATCTCGGGAGACAGCATAGCTGATCTTAAAAGAGTAGCTTACAAAGTAGCGGCTATAGGCAAACGCCATAAACAGATCACCTGGGTACGTACGGATTATGACGATATGCAACAGGGTTTAAGCATCGATGTAAAAACTACCGAAGCCGCACGCCTGGGCATCAGCAAAAACGACATTGCCAATACCATAGCCGCCCAAACAACCGGCATAAAGGCCACCCAGCTTTGGGAAGAAACCTATCCGATAGATGTGGAGATCAAAACGCCCCAAAAAGTACGTATGGATGTTGCCCGCCTGAATGAGCTCAAGGTAATGTCGCCCAATACCGGCGCGGCGGTACCACTGCGGCAGGTAGCTGAGCTTAAACCGGACTGGAATGAGGGCCAGATTGTTCGTCGTAACAGCATACGCACGCTTACAGTACGCATGGATGTGGAGCCCGACGCGGTAGCCAACGGTGTACTGGCAGAGCTGCAACCGGATATCGAAAAAGTCAAACTTCCGCAGGGTGTTGAGATCACATACGGTGGCGAACTCGAACTGCAAAACGAAAATATGGGGCCCATGGGTATGGCATTAGGGCTGAGCGTAATTCTTATCTTCCTGATATTGCTGTGGCACTTTAAGCACTTAAAACACGCTGTGCTGAGTATAACCACCATGCCGCTGAGCATCTTGGGCGCGTCGTTCGGGTTGCTGGTTGCGGGTTATCCTTTTGGCTTTACCTCGTTTTTAGGCTTGCTTGCGCTTTGCGGCATCGTAGTACGGAATGGCGTGATCCTGATTGACTTTGCCGAGGAGCTGCGCCATCACGAAGGGGCATCGGTGTTCGAAGCCGCCAAACTATCGGCAGAACGACGGATGCGGCCTATATTCCTGACCTCATCGGCGGCAGCTGTAGGCGTTATCCCGATGATCATCAGCCGATCATCACTATGGGGTCCACTGGGTACGGTTATCTGCTTCGGCCTGCTGGTATCCATGCTGCTTACCCTGTTTGCATTACCAACCATGTATTGGCTGTTCTTCCGTAAAGAAGATAAGCAGCGGACTGAAAATCAACCAAGCCCCAATGCTTAACATAACGTTTATGAAAAGATATATTTTAGTTTTAATAATCGCTATAAGCCATATACCCGCAATTGCCCAGCAACGGGTAATTACCTTGCGCGAAAGTAAAGACGCGGCGCTATCATACAGCAACACCCTGAAAAACGGGGAGCTACGTGTTGAATCGGCAAAAGCAGGCGTGGCAGCCGCCAAAGCCGATTATCTGCCATCGGTAAGCGCTACTGGCGTGGGGCTTTTGGGGTTTAAGGATTTTATATCGGCCATGCCGCCATTGCTTGAAAAGGGCATTAATAACTTTTACCTGCTAGGCGTAACCGGCATGCAGCCGCTGTATACAGGGGGCAAAATAAAAACCGGCAACGATTTGGCCGCATTGCAACTGGAAGTAACGCGAATCCGCATGCAACAATCAACAGATTCGGTATTGCTGCTAACCGAGCAAAAATACTGGAACCTGGTTAACATACAGGAGCAGCAAAAAACTGTTGCCGCTAATGAAGTACTGCTTAACAGCGTGCTTAAAATGCAAAAGGACATGCTCGCTTCGGGATTGATTGCCCGGAATGACCTCTTAAAGGTAAAAGTTCAGCTAAGTCAGCTAAAGGTGCAAAAAAGCAAACTGCAAAACGGGCGCCGGGTTGCCTTGCTCGACTTTTCCATGTACACCGGGCTTGCATTTGATTCGACCATGACGATGAAGGACACGCTGGACAAACAGCGTTTACCGGTTTTACCGGGAGCATCGCCGGATACGTTGCTGGCTAAAAACCTCGACTATCAGTTACTTAAGAAACGTATTGATGCACAAAAACTTCAGACCAATTTATCTAAAGGCGATAACTTGCCCAGCGTGTCAGTAGGTATAAGCGCAGCACAAGCCGGCTCGTTTAACAGCGGTTTGGGTAGTTCATTTGTTCCTTCGGGATTCTTAACCGTGAGCATACCCATTTCAAACGGTTTGTGGGGACGAGGCAAGCAAAAGGTAAGACAGCAAAAGCTTAACGAAAGCATAGCCGCAAATGACCTGCGGGATGCCCAGGACCAGATCAGGCTGGGTATAACGCGCTACTGGTACAATATGAAAGACCAACTGACACAAATTGTATACGCGCGCGAAAACCTGGAACTGGCCACTGAAAACATGAAGGTTAACCAGGATAATTACAAAGCCGGACTTAGCCCGGTAACAGATGTACTGGATGCTCAGGCCAGCTACCAGCAAGCAGCAGGCACACTCACCACCGCTTATACCGATTACTACAACCAACTGGCTGTTTACCGGTACCTTACCGCAAGCGGGAACGAAAGATAACAACAAATGACAAAAGGGTGCAGACTCATAAGCCTGCACCCTTTTCTGTGTAAAATACCGGTGTCAACTATTTATTGGTCTTCTAAAGCTCCCAGAAAAGCAATAACGGCTTTTATCTCGGGTTTGGTCAGATTAAGCTTGTCTGACGAAAGCGTTTGATTATCAACCGCGATGCCCATACCTGCACCGCCACCCCTGTTGTAAAAATCCAGAACCTCATCTAAAGTTTTATAAACCCCGTTGTGCATGTACGGAGCCGTTTTGGTTATATTACGAACAGTGGAAGTTTTAAAAGCATGTTTGTACTGCGGATAATTGTATAGCGAGTACCGGCCCAGATCGGCATCAATATTTAAGGCTGACGTATCAGCGCTTGAAGGCACGCCCAATACCTCTGCCTCGCTTTTATTAAATAGCGGTGGGGCGGTACCGTTAAATACCGGCGCAAAGTGGCAGCTCCCGCACTTGGCTTTCCCCATAAATAAGTTAAAGCCGCGCTTTTCCTCATTGGTCAATTGCGTTTTATCGCCACGCATATAACGGTCGAACCTGGAATTGAACGGAGCCAATGAACGTATATAAGATGCCAGCGCATGTTGAATACGCCAAGGGTTTGCTTTACCTGTGCTATCATTATAAGCCTTATCAAATAAGGCCTTGTAACGTTTAGTTAAATTGATACGCTGCGAAGCCTGATCCAGAGAACCATCCATTTCCTGTTTATGATGAACCACGTCAAGCGCCTGATCTTCAAGAGAGCCTGCTTTCAGATCGTAAAAAAAGGCGCGTTGTAAACCTGCATAAGCCAGTGTTGGCGTGTTACGCTGAAGTGATTTGTTGCCGCTTATGGCAGCTGCTTTTGTAAGGCCGTCTGTAAAGGCTTTTGATGTGTTATGGCAGCTTGCGCAACTCCGGTTTCCGCTGTTGGACAGGATTACATCGTTAAATAAGGCCTCGCCTAATGTTACTTTTTCTTTGCTGATAAACTCGGAACTGTTACCTACAAACCTGTTTACATTAAAGGCCTTATTTTGAAAAAGGCTTACGGCATCATCATTAAGCGCGGAGCCGCTCGCTGCGGTAGTAATGCCAAGCTTTTTGCGTAATTCACCTATTTGTAAACCCAGCGAATCAATATAATCAGTTATAAATAGCAGCCTGTCAAACCTATTAAAATCATGGTTTTTATTTAGATAATCGGCAGCCCTCCGCGATGTTGTTAACGCCTCACTATCGCCATAGGCAGCGAGTACAGTACTTACGCCGCTTAGCGCTGTCGCGGCTTCGGGTACAGATTGTAAGGCATCAGGTGTATCAAAGCCGGTAATGCCCAACCCGGTTATCCTGAAAATTTCCAGCCTGATGGCATCAAACAGTTGCGCATCCGTAATGGTGTATTGCGCATTAAAGCGGGCAACCCTTTTCAGGTTAAGCTGCATCTTTTTCACTTCGTTAAGCAGCTCATCAGCGTTCTTTGCAGGTTCGTCACCATAAATCAGGCCTTCCATTACCTGGAAACCGGTCGGGTTTTCAACCAGGTTTTCGCCCAATTCAATTTCATCAACCGGCGCTCCGTTTATCATTACGGCCGTGGAGGGGAAAAAATATTCTATATAATACTCCACCCTTTTATACTGATTTCGTGCATCCAGAAAAGCGGTTTTGCTTTTTGCCAGATCAAACTTTTGAACTGCCGGAAACAGTTTCTGATCAACTATGGCCTGCAACTGTACCAGTTCCTTATCAAATGATTGCTTTACGAGCTGTGCAGGCGGCTTTTCATCGCGTTTGCAGAACGCAAAGAACACAGCTATAACTATTAGTAATAACGGAATAATGATGCGGTACTTTCCGGACATATTGGAGATTAAAAATTCCTGTATAAACAAGTCCCCCTGCGGCATTACCACAGGGGGACCTTTTGAAAAAATTACTAATTACTTGGCTACGCCACGAACGATGACAACCTGGCCACCCTCGCTGTTGTTGGTTAAGCGGGTTGTGCCACCGTCAGAATTTTTATATTTATCGCTGGTCCAGGTGTGCGGGTGAATATTTACCACGAATGTGTTCGGAATGCCTGTAAGATTAGAAATATCATACATAGCGCCATACTCCCAGGTGCTTAACTGCAAGTTGTTTGATGGATTATACTTGGTGTTAAACGTGGCGTCTGTACGGCGATGGTTCATTTGCAGCATGGCTTTCAGTGATTTGTTAGCCATTGCAAATTGCCAGATGGTACCATCGTGGTTGTTGTTCTTGTAAAAAGAATCGCCGTCCTCCTGTATGTAAACATAATTTTCGGTTACACAAAGGTTATCAGGGTTAACAATGCTGTTACCCGGATCGTCGGCACCGTCAACCGCTACTTCCAGTTTGCCTTTAAGCGGGTTGTTAGCATCAAGAACCAATTTGTAAACACGGCCCCACATGGTTTTTCCGCTTACTGGGGTTAACTTATCGCCCTGGCTAACGCCGGTCGCGGTAAAATAAATTTCACGGCCGTTGGCATCGCTTCCTTTACGGTAGTCAATATCTTCAACACGGGCAAGCATCAAAGCTTTTTTATCAATTGTTTGTTGTTGCAATTGCGCGCCGGTGCTGCTTTTTACGTTATCAAGTTCTACAAACTCAACATCGTAAGCCTGGCCTTTGCTCATGTTGGTTTCAACAGGATCGTTATTGGTACGTTTCATTACATACAGCTTACCGTTTTGCAGGTCGCCTTGGGTATTTGATACATACATGGCCAGTTGTCCGTCGCCTTCATCTTCGCCAATCATAATAACGGTTTTACCGGTAAAGCTGCCTTTAGGCAGTGGTACCGCATTTTCGGCGCTCCAGCGGCCAAGGGCGGCTACGGTTCTTTGATTATTCTTTTTATCAGCAGCAGCTAACGGATCGATAGCATGGATCATGGATTCGGCACCGCTTTCGCCGGCAGTTAAAAAGGTGGGTTTAGCAAAACCATGCTCCTCAGGCGTTGCCATGGTAGCAGAGCATAATCGTGTCATGCCGCCGTCCGAATCAACAATGTATTCACCCTTAACCGGTTTAAAGTTCTTATCCAGATACACGCGTGATACTGATTGCAATATCTCGTGATTATTGATCATGATAAAACCTTCGCCTGCCGGGTTTTTAAGTATACCGGCACCATCAGGCTGTGCACCGAATATAAAGCTTGGCGACTCAGCCAACACATCGTCAGAACTGATCAGGGTAGTGATCTTCAGATCTTCAAAACCGCTCATCGTTTTAATTAACGAGGGGTTTACTGAAAAGTCTTTCAGTTCAATCGGAGCGGTTGGGGTTGGCGTTGGCACCTCTCCATCGTCATTTTTGTCCTTGGTACAAGCGGTAAAAACCACTGCCGAGCTTACAAAAAGGGCCACAGCAATACTTAATGCTTTTCGGTTAAGTAAAAAATTGTTCATGTGTAATAGTTCTGTTTGTGCCAAAACTAAATCCACCATGTTGCAAAAAAGTAAAGCGCATGTTAAGCTAATCAACAACACGTTATTTAGAAGTATTCTTTATTGCCCGGATACTTAGCAACGTGCGCATATGGTATAAAAACTTTGACCGGCTTAATTAACACGACCGGTAAATACCTGAAATCTATGCTATTTTCACACAAAGCCACACCTTTTTACGATGTGGCTTCTGCAAAAATTCAGATAAAAGGCGATCAGGCTTATTTAACAGTTACGGCAAATTTAAAGGTAGCTGTTACAGTTTTATCTGTTGCATATTCATAAACCAGCGCCTGGCTAATGTTAAATTTATCGTTTAGCACCACTTGTTTCGGGAATTGCCCTATATCGAAAGTAAACTTATCGGCATTCATTTCTGAGAATACCCGGGCATCGCCTCCCCAGCCAATAACATTACCGGCGGCGTTAAACCAGTGGCCGTAACCATTGGCTGTAGTTTGCGCGTTAAGCGTACCGTTACTTTCAACCGCGTAAAACTTAATGGTTTTATTGGCTAATCCTTGCGTTATCTGTGCCGGAGTAAGCACAAAGGCCTGCGCAAGTTTTTCCAGATCAGGAGTTACGGTGCTGCGACTGTAGTTCTCGGTATCGTAAGGTACGGTAACATCTATATTAAAAGTAACATCCTTAGGCGTTGATCCCGTTGGAATCTCAATATCATTTAACAATGTGGTGTTGGTAAATTTAATCTTATATGGCCATTGCTCATCGTTGCTGTTATCATCATCCCAACCGTGCTGGGCATACGTTGTGGGGGCGCCGGTTACTATAAACCATAGTTTGCTGCAATTGGCTGGTACTGTAAAGTTGGCATCACCGCTTTTATTTTCGAACATGGTGCCATATACGCGTGTACCATTGTTTAGTAAGGCAACAAAACCATATCGCCAACCGGCTTTGGCGGCATCAACCTGGTTATAACCGCCGGCATTGGCCAAACCGGTAAAGGCGGCTTTTATTATGTTTCCGCCTGCGGGAACTTTAACAGGTACTATATTAAAGCCTGTAGTACCCGGGCAACGCGAATATTTTACCTGGAAACTACCATCGCTCAGCTTGTCAAACTCATACGGTTGCTGCCCTATGTAACCGGCGCCGATGTCTCTTATCGCGTCAATATCCCAGGTGGCAAAATGGGCGGCGGCATCGTACACTTCATCATTAAGCTGTTTATTATTGATGCCGGTTAAACGCATATAGGCCTGTATGCCATCCTCGGGCTGCAAGGCCTCGCGCCAAATGCGGCCAACAATTTCAATACCGTGTTTTGATGCCCAATAGGTTTGCAGAAAGTAACTCGCGTAACGTTGTGCTTCATGATGAAAGTGACGATGGCAATTATCCATGTACACACCAAAATCATAGGAGCTAAAAGCTTCTTCCGGATAGCTTTGAAAAGCCTGCCATTGCGCGGTTTGTTCCCAAAAACCATTGCCCGGCTTACCGCCGAACCCATACCTGAAGCCGAATGCTCCGCCCTTGTCACAACGTACCTGGTATTGAAAACTATGGCCTATCTCGTGCGCCAGCGTAGAGCCTACCGGCTTTACTGTATTGGGGCTTATCCATAGCGCGCCTATCACATCGTCATACCCGGAGCCTGTTGCCAGCCACTCATCCTGGTAATACAAAAAGATCATCATCTTGTATTTATCCAGGTTAGATTTACCATTGCCTACCTCGGCAAACTTAAGCGTATTGATATTGAGCTTGTAAAAACCTTCGGCCTTTAGCAACAAGTCATTAATATCTACACGGTATTGCTCGGGCACTGCAGCAGCGTTCGGGTCATTCGCCCCGTACTTAGCGTCCCAAAAAACTATGAAATGTTCTGACTGGCGGCTGCGCTTGTAAGCCCATTTACTTGCCGGATTATTAAAGTCGTTGTCTTTAAATTCCTGCGGCGTGTAAATAGCCAGCGTGTCCTTTTTTGCCGGCTCCGGCGCGGGCTGCTCATCCCCGCGCTGTGCTTTTTTACAACTGCCCAAAAACAAGCTGAATATTACCAACAGGCAGAGTAATGTTTTAAGCCAAGCGAGGTAATTCCCGGGGTTGATCCTTTGCGCTAACGTCATCATAATTTATAGGTTATATATTATTTATAAATATCATAAGTTGATACTTACCCTATGCTGATGATATTGCCTTATGTTTAGCGAATTTTATCCTTTATAACTGTGGTATTTCCTATCGCAACGCATATTTTTAAAGGCTCTTAGATCAAAACGCATATGAGAAAACGAAAATTACAGGTATCGGAAAGCCTTTTCTAATACTTTTCTCACAACTGTTTAATAAATCGCTAATAGCAGATAACTAAAAATTAAATTTGTCATACACTTGTGTTTTTTAACAGTTTATTAACGCTTTTCAGAGATCATTAAGTTCATTTTGACTTATATTTGCCACCTGAAAATGACAGGGATACTGCGAAACGGATATTTTAAAACAATTTTAGGCCTGCTGCTTATTGCGGTGCTGGCGCTAAAATCGTGCGATCTGTTTATCGGGTACTATAAAAATATCAGCAAAGCCTACGCCGTAGAAAAAGCCGAAGAAGAGGGCAGTAACCGCACGGGTGAAAACTGTTTTGACAAGGCTGATAAAAAATTGTACTCGTGCTATGAATACGGCTATATTTATAACATTGTACACCATATAATTCCATCGTCTCCTGTTTACGGGGTATATAGCTTCTCCATATTTAAAGAGCCCCTGCGCGATGTGCTCACACCGCCTCCAAACATGGCCTGAAAATATTTTCTCAAGTCAAAACCATTTATACTTTGATTTATTATATATCGGGTTATAATATTTACAACCATGTATATAGTTTAAGCCATAGTGCTTGTAATAAAGCGTTTACAGCTTAAAACGATCGGTTTTGAACGCCCGCTATCTTACTTAACAACATTTTTATTTAATATATTATTTTTTATCTTTTTATGAAAAAGAAAAAAATCATTAATGCCCCTACTCCTTGGCAACGGCTTGTTAGACTGTTACATTACGAGCGGTCAACCATCAACTATATTTTTATTTACGCGCTGCTGATTGGTTTAATTGGCCTTACCTTGCCGCTTGGCACAACGGCTGTATTCAACCTACTCTCAAACGGCGCTATGTATAGCTCTACCTACCTGCTGATAACCGTGGTGCTTGTTGGCGTAATTATTGGCGGCGCGCTGCTGATAGGCCAACTCACGCTGGTTGAATTTCTGGAACAAAAAATATTTACACGTACATCAATGGAGTTTGCCTACAGGCTGCCGCGAATAAAAAAGCAGGAACTGGAAGGAGAACATGTACCAGAACTGGTTAACCGCTTTTTTGATATTTTAACTATACAAAAAGGCCTTACCAAGTTGCTGGTTGATATTGTTGCCTCATCAGTGCAGATATTTTTTAGCGCTGTACTGCTTACGTTTTATCACCCGGTTTTCTTTGTTTTTGGCTTTTTGGCCATAGGAGCTATAGTAGCTACTGTATTACTTTACTATCGCCGGGGTGTTGATACGAGTATTGAAGAGTCGGAGCATAAATATGAACTGGTTGCCCATCTGGAGGAAGTAGCAGGCGACCTTGATAATTATAGGGGCAATAAATTAATGATGGATAAAGTAGTTAAAACTACCGACGAAATAAACGCAAAATACCTGATGGCCCGTAACGATCACTTTAGCGTGCTGCGGAAATTTTTTGTTAGCGCCGTTGCCCTGCGCACGGTGCTGATGGGCGCGCTGCTGCTGCTGGGATCATTCTTTGTGGTTGAAAGACAGATGACCTTTGGGCAGTTCGTAGCAGCTGAGGTAATTGTTGTACAAATTAGCTACGCGGTTGAAAAATTAATGACCAACCTGAACACATTGTTTGACATGGTTACCGGCAGTGAAAAACTTGCCGTAGTTACCGATATGGAATTGGAGGAGGAAAACTAAAATGGCATCTGCATCACATAACACCGCCCATATTGAGGAGATGGAGGCTTTGGCCCAGCAATCCCGCACAAAACTGATCAGCATTAAAGGTTCACGAACTTTAGGGCGTATTATGACGGTTTGCCTTATTGTTTTCATTATTATATTATTACTGCCCTGGCGGCAAACCATACCCGGCCGTGGTACTGTAACCGCACTGAGGCCGGAAGACCGCCCGCAAACCGTACAAAAC
The DNA here is from genome assembly GCF_039543225.1 of Mucilaginibacter defluvii. Taxonomy (NCBI): domain Bacteria; kingdom Pseudomonadati; phylum Bacteroidota; class Sphingobacteriia; order Sphingobacteriales; family Sphingobacteriaceae; genus Mucilaginibacter; species Mucilaginibacter defluvii. The sequence continues at coordinate 431,098 of NZ_BAABJI010000001.1, read as the reverse complement.
CAAATTGGCGGCCGTATTGAACGCTGGACTGTGCGCGACGGGCAGGAAGTGAAAAAAGGCGACACCATCCTCGTAATATCCGAAACCAGCCAATCGTACTTTGACCCTGAACTTCCGCTTAGGCTGAAGGAACAACTGGAAGCCAAACAAAACAGCGAAAAAGCGGCCGTACAAAAAATAGACGCTACCGAAGCGCAGATAAAGGCGCTTACCAACGGCTTGCGCTTTCAGTTATCCGCTGCGGAAAACAAGGTACGCCAGGCAGAAAACTATGTAAAGATGGACAGCGCCGACCTGGTAGCGGTAACCAACTACTACGAAACTTCAAAGGCAAGGCTTGCGCGTTACGAAAAGGGTTTTAAAGACGGCTTGTTCTCATTAACCGACATTGAAACGCGCCGCTTAAAGCTTCAGGAAGACCGCGCGAAAGTGGTTGGGCAGCAAAACAAGCTCAACAATTCAACCCAGGCGTTGCTTAACGCACGTATCGACCTGGATAACATCCGCGCCAAGTACCAGGAAACCCTGGCCAAAACACAGTCTGACCTGAGTTCGGCGTTATCAAGCCGTGCCAGCGTGCGCGGCGAAATAGCTAAGTTGCGTAATGATATCGCTAATATAGATGTGCGGCGCGGACACTACATCGTACGCGCCCCTCAGGACGGCTATGTGGTAAAAACGCTTAAAGCCGGTATAGGCGAAAATATTAAGGACGGCGAATCAGTAGTTACCCTGCAACCCCTGCATCCGCAGGTAGCGGCCGAGCTGTATGTTAACGCGATGGACGTTCCGCTGATTTTAGATACGAGCGATGTACGCCTGCAGTTTGAAGGCTGGCCATCGGTGCAGTTTTCGGGTTGGCCATCAGTTGCCGTAGGCACATTTGCAGGTAAGGTTTGGGCTATTGACCGCGTGAGCAGCAACGGCGGTAAGTACCGGGTGCTGATCAGGCCAGCAAATCCTGTACCTACGAAAGACGAACCATGGCCAATACAATTAAGGCAGGGTTCGGGTGTGTATGGGCGTATCATTTTACGCTCGGTACCGGTATGGTATGAAATATGGCGACAGCTGAACGGTTTCCCGCCAAGCTTGGAAAAAGAACCCAAGGACAATGAAACAGCAGCAGAAAAATCAAAATAAACTGCTGTACTTAGTTAAGTAAATAACTATGAATTTTAGAAGATACATAGCCGGACTGCTGATGCTCATTAGCGCGCTTGGCGCTATGGCACAGCCAAGGGCAGCAACTGATACCGGGAAGATTTTCTCGCTTGATGACCTGGAGGAGATCGTTTTTCGCAATCACCCGATAGTAAAACAGGCCGCATTGCTAAGTGAGGCTGCAAAAGCGAACGTGCTACAGTCATCCGGATATTTTGACCCGGCAATTAAAGCCTCATTTGGTCGTAAGCTTTTTGGAAATACTGAGTATTATAATAACTGGAACAGCGAGCTTAAGGTACCTCTGTACGTAGCCGGCGCCGATTTAAAAGTTGGGTATGACCGCAGCGTGGGTACCTATACCAATCCGGAAACACGCACACCACTTTCGGGGCTAACAGGCGTGGGCCTTACCATACCCCTGGGGCAGGGTTTGCTTATTGACGAACGCCGTAGCACCCTGCAACAGGCCAAGGTTATGGTTAATTATGCCGAGGCTGAAAAGGTTAAACAGATAAACAGCGTATGGTACGCCGCTGCCAAGGATTACTGGGCCTGGTACTATGCCTATCGCGAATACCTGTTATTGAGAGAGGGCGTAACGCTTGCCGAGAAACGTTTTGAAGCCGTTAGGCGGCAAACTTTAATTGGCGATAAACCGCCTATCGACTCGGTAGAAGCGAGTATTACGGTGCAGGAGCGGCAGATACAACTTGCAAAAAGTACTATTTCCCTGCAAAACTCGGCTTTAATACTATCAAACCACCTATGGAATGCCGAAGGCATACCGCTTGAACTACCACCTAATGCGGTACCGCAGCCGGTAAATAATAATATTACATTGCCGGAGAACGCTTTGCTGGAGAACCTGCTGGGGCAGGCCGAGCAGCAACACCCCGAACTGTTAAAGCTACGGGCTAAAAACGCGCAACTTGATATTGACAGGCGCTACCGTCAGGAGATGCTCAAACCCAAGATCAACGTTAGTGGCTCACTCCTATCCACCCGGCGCGATTTTAACAGTTACGTGCCCGATTATTATGATTTTAACTGGAGCAATTATAAGGTAGGTATTGAATTTGCCTTCCCTTTGTTTTTACGTAAGGAACGTGGTAAGTTACGCGAGGTTAAAATTAAGCAGCAACAACTAAATTATGACCTGCAACAGTATGGCCGTGAAATAAGTAACAATATCCGATCGTCATATAACGATCTGAACGCTTACCGCTCGCAATTAGTGGTGCAAGTGCAAAGCATCAACAATCAGCAAACGCTGTTAACCGGTGAGCTGCAGAAGTTTGATTTGGGTGAGAGTACCTTGTTCCTGATCAACAGTCGCGAAAGCAAGCTGATTGATATGAAAATAAAGCGGGAGAGTATGGTAGCCGGCTATCAGAAAACCCTGGCCGAGCTTTACTATAAAGCCGGTACCACGCAAACGGCTACCGGGCAATAGCAACAAAAAAGCCTGAAGCAATTTTATCTGCTTCAGGCTTTTTCTTGAAAAAATAAACTAAAACTAACTAATGTAATTATGCTTTAAAGGTTGAGTGCACACTGGTAATTTTCCAGCCGTTACCGGTGTTGGTGATTGTTACCAGGTTACTGCGGGTAAAACCGTCATACTCCAGGTCAACTTTTACGATGGCAACCTCGCCGTTACTTTCAACTGTTGAAGTATTTACTTTACATTCCTGATCAGTATTTTTGGTTGATTTCAGGAAGTTCAACATTTCAGTTTTGCTGAAGTTGAGGCTTTTTTGGCCACGCATCATGCTGAATTTAACACCATTGTCAAGCACCTGGGCAAAGCCATCAAGTTTACCATGCGCAACGGCTTCAATGTATGAGTTAACAGCGTAATCTTTTGTTAATTTAGCGATGTCGTCGGCTTTTACAAAGTTTGAGGTTATGATTAATGCTAAGCCTAACAGGATTGATTTTAAGGTTTTCATGATATTATTGTTTTAAAGGTTTGTATAAATAAATTATGTTTTGTTTTATATCTATAAGACAGTAGCACTATTGCAAACGTTACAACAATTTTAGTTCTACAACCACTTTTAACATATATTTAACAATTGGCCTTAAATTGATTGTTTTGAAGGCTTAAAACTCTCATTATTTAACCGTATTGTAATTACTGGCCTATGCCGTTGCAAACTAGCATGTTTAAGCATCCCGCCTTGCGGCAAATAATGTCAAAAAAATTGATAGGTATGTATATAACTACCAGCATTGCCGACAACCGAACCGGGCAGTTGTGGCAAACCTTTATGCCGCGACGTAAAGAAATAAGCAATGCATTATCAAATCACCTGTATTCGCTGCAGGTTTATCCCGCAGGTTATTTTGAATCCTTTGATGCAAACAGGGAATTTGAAAAATGGGCCTTGGTAGAGATTGATACAGAAACAACTGTACCGGAAGCCATGGAAACCTTTGATTTGCCGGGTGGACTATATGCCGCGTTCAATTACAAAGGCTCAAGTGCGGACACCAGCATCTTCAATTATATATTTTCTGAATGGCTGCCCGCGTCGGGTTACCTATTAGATGACCGCCCGCATTTTGAAGTATTGGGTGAAAAGTATAAAAATAATGATCCGGAATCAGAAGAAGAGATATGGATACCCGTAAAGCCAAAACCCGGTTATGATAACATTTGAAACCATTATATTACAGTTTGCCGAGAATGGCGATAAAACCGGCTGGACTTATATTGATATACCCGCCCACATTGCGGCCGAAATTAAGCCCGGCCATAAACGGTCATTCCGCGTGCGGGGTTTGTTGGATGGCTTTGCCATTGCCGGTGCAGCCCTGCTGCCGGCCGGCGAAGGTAATTTTATATTACCCATAAACGGACAAATGCGAAAAGGTACCCGAAAGGGCGAGGGTGCCATGTTGCATGTGCAGTTAGAAGATGATAAGGATTTTAAGGTTGAGATACCCGATGATTTAACCGAATGCCTGGAATATGAACCTGAGGCAGCTAATTACTTTTACGGGCTCACACCATCGCACCGCGGCTATTTTGTTAAATGGATTGACAGTGCCAAAACCCAGCCCACGCGCGATAAGCGCATTGCGTTAACTGTAAACGCCCTCGTAAACCGGTGGGATTACGGCCAAATGCTGCGCGCATCCCGCAAGGAATAAAAATAAAAAGGGCCCCTGAAAGCCAAATCGGGACCCTTTAAACACAATTGTTATACACCAACGCTTACTTATATACCGAGCAAACATTAGTAATTTTCCAGCCTTTGCCTGTGTCAGCAAAGGTCACGTAGTTGGTACGGATAAAGTTACCATACTTCATTTCTACCTTGAGTACAGACATTTGTCCGTTCTCCTCCACAACTGTACTATGGGTATCGCACAGTTGTTTAATTCCCTTTAAATTTGCTTCCATGTACTTCAGCATTTCAGCCTTGCCATAGGTAGCCACACGCTTGTTGCCCATCAGTATGCAAAACTTGGCATCCTTATCCAATATATTCTCGAAACCTCCTAGTTTACCCAGCGTTACCGCCTCTACATAAATATTGGTAGCGTATGTTTTTGTCAGTTTGTAATCGTCATCGTTATTGGCCTTTGCCAAGCTGCCGGCCAGCATCAGCAGCATGGCGAACAGTATCCTTAAATTTTTCATGATACGGTAGTTAAGGGGTTAATTTAATTTTGTTAATGTTTTTATTAATAAGACACCTCGAAATTTAAAGAGGTTACAGCTGCTGATAAATTTTCTTTAGAAAATTGCTAAATTGAAACTGATCAAGTTAACATGTTCATAAGTTGACTTAGATAATAGCACGGGATGCCTTATCTTTACCCATCCATATTTTTTATTGCTAATAAATGAGTGACGATCTGACTAACGATATACCTGCTAACGGCGAAGAAAAATTAAACAATGTTATCTCACTTGATGGCCTGTACGAAAACTGGTTCCTGGATTACGCCTCATACGTAATACTTGACCGTGCCGTGCCACACATCAATGATGGCTTAAAACCGGTACAACGCCGCATACTGCACTCGTTAAAGGAGATGGACGACGGCCGCTTTAACAAGGCAGCCAACGTTATTGGCCATACCATGAAGTATCACCCGCATGGTGATGCATCCATTGGCGATGCCATGGTACAGATAGGGCAGAAAAGCCTGCTGATAGATACTCAGGGTAACTGGGGCGACCCGGTAACCGGCGACTCGGCAGCGGCCCCGCGTTATATTGAGGCGCGGCTTTCAAAATTTGCTAACGAGGTAGTTTTTAACCCCGATACCACCAACTGGCAAGCAAGTTATGATGGCCGTAACAAGGAACCGCTAACCCTTCCGGTTAAGTTTCCGTTGCTGCTCGCGCAGGGCGCCGAGGGTATTGCCGTGGGCCTAGCCACCAAAGTTTTACCGCATAACTTTGTTGAGCTGCTCGATGCTTCGGTGGAAGTACTGCGTGGGAACCGCCCCAACCTGATGCCCGATTTTAGCACCGGCGGTATGGCCGATTGCTCAAACTACAACGAAGGCCAGCGTGGCGGCCGCGTAAGGGTACGCGCGCGCATAGTTGAGCGTGATAAAAAAACCTTAGCCATTACCGAGATACCCTTCAGCACCACAACCGGCAGTTTGATAGACAGCGTGATTGCGGCCAACGACAAGGGCAAGATCAAGATCAAAAAGATAGAGGACAACACGGCTAAGGATGTGGAGATCATCATTCACCTCGCGCCGGGCATTTCGCCTGATGTTACAATTGATGCCCTTTACGCCTTTACCGATTGCGAAGTATCCATATCGCCTAATACCTGTGTAATTCAGGATGATAAGCCACGCTTTGTTAGTGTGAACGATATGCTGGTGGAATGTACCGAAACCACCAAAGACCTGCTGAAGCAGGAGCTAGAAATACGGCTGAAGGAGCTGATGGAAAAGATATTCTTCAGCTCGCTGCTTAAAATATTTATCCAGGAAGGGATGTACAAGCATCCCGACTACGAAAGCTCAACCAATTTTGAGGAAGTGGTTGGCGTGCTTAACCGCTTGTTCGAACCTTTCTTTCCGCAGTTTTACCGCGAAATACTGCCCGAGGACTACAAGCGCTTGATTGATAAGCCAATGAGCAGCATCACCCGTTTTGATGTTAAAAAGACGGATGAGCAGATCAAGAATCTGCAGGATGAGATTAAGGAAGTAAAACATCACCTTAAACACCTTAATGATTATGCGATAGCCTGGTTTGAAAAGCTGAAGGATAAATACGGTAAAGATCGCGGGCGCAAAACCGAATTACGCACTTTTGATAAAGTAGAGGCCGCACAGGTGGCCCTGGCCAATGTGAAGCTTTATGTAAACCGGGTAGACGGTTTTGTGGGCTCCGGCTTAAAGCGCGACGATAATGTAGAACTGGTTGGCGAATGCTCGGATATTGACGATATTATTGTTTTCCGTGGCGACGGCCGTTTCAGCGTAGTACGCATCCAGGATAAAGTATTTGTGGGTAAGGATATCATCCACGTAGCGGTATTTAAAAAGAACGACGAGCGCACCATCTACAATATGGTATATAAAGATGGCGAAAGCGGAGTAAGCTATGTAAAACGCTTTGCGGTAACCGGCATTACGCGCGATAAGGAGTACGATTTGACCAAGGGCACCAAAGGCTCCAAATCATTATACTTCAGTGCTAACCCGAACGGCGAGGCCGAGGTGATCAACATACAACTGAAACCGCATTCCAAGCTTAAAAAATTACAGTTTGATCTGGATTTTGCGGAGATCGGCATCAAGGGCCGCGGTTCGATGGGTAATATCGTAACCAAATATCCGGTTAAAAAAATCACACTGAAAAGTAAAGGGGTGAGTACGCTTGCCGGCCGTAAAATTTGGTATGATGAGGTGCTTAAACGCCTGAACGCTGATGGGCGCGGTAAGTACCTTGGTGAGTTTGATGGCGACGACCGTGTATTGACTGTAATGAGCAATGGCGTGTACGAGTTAACCAGCTTTGACCTGAATAACCATTTTGATGATAAGATGATCGTTATTGAAAAATACGATCCGGAAAAGGTTTATACTGTAGTGCATTTTGAGGGCAAGGCTAAAAACTATATGGTTAAACGCTTTGTGTTTGAAAATACCGCTATAGGAAGGCAAACCAGTATCATCAGCGATGAAAACGGATCTAAACTCATCATCATCTCCGGCGCTGCACAGGCAGTGGTTAAGGTAGAGCAGCTGAAAGGCAAAACCCAAATACCAGAGGTAGTTGAGCTTAACCTGGCCGACCTGATAGATGTAAAAGGCATGAAAGCGATGGGCAACCGTTTGTCTGCACACGTGGTGCAAAGCGTTGAATTGATTGCCGAGCATGACGATGCCGCCGATGTACCCGATCCGGCACCGGACAGTGTTGAAGCTACCGAGATTATCCAGACGCCTGAAGATAAAACCACGGTTGACGCCCCTCCCGCTGCGGACGCGCCCGTTAATAATATATCTGAAGAAAAACCTGCTAAAAAGATCGATCTGGAAATTACCAACCCGGACGATATAGATATGGACGATAAAGGGCAGTTAGGCCTGTTTTAAACCAAAAGGAATTAGTTATATTTGATGGTACTTAGTGCTTTATCATATTAACTGATTCCTTTTTTATGTTTGCTCTTGATAATAGCTATCTCTATTATATACCATTAGTTTTACAGGGCATATGCGCCATCCATTGCATACGCAACGGGCATCAGCAAAAATGGCTGTGGGTAATTATTATACTGCCGGTTATCGGCTGCATTGCGTACCTGTATTCAGAAGTACTGTCGGGCCGTAGGATGCGCCAGCCCAATATTGATGTTAAGGCCATCATCAATCCCGGTGTTAAATACAAACGCCTGGAGGAGCAGTTGCGCTTTAGCGATACTTTTGCCAACCGTATTAAACTGGCCGACGCTTACCTGGAAGGCGGATACACCCAGCAGGCCATTGAGCTTTATGAAGCCAGCCTCACCGGCGCTTTCGCCGAAAACGAACACGTTTTACAGCAACTGATAATCGCGTATAACCAAAGCGAACGTTATGATGATACTATAGCTACGGCTCAAAAAATATATAAGCTGCCGCAGTTCATCCGCTCGCGCTCGCATATACTATACGCCATTGCCCTTGAAAAAACGGGTAAAACTGAACAGGCCGAAGCTGAATTTAAATTGATGAAGGGCCGTTACTCCTACTTTGAGCAACGTTATGAATATGCGTTATTTTTGATACGCAATAACCGGCACCAGGATGCGGCTGATATTTTGGCCGATATGCTGGAGGAGCAACCGCACCTTACCCCAGTAGAGCGCAAAAGCAACCGCAAATGGTTTAACTATGCCAATGCGGAATTAAGGAAATTACAATCCGGCAAATTCGCATAAAAAAAGCAGCGCAATAAATCGCGCCGCTTTTTCCATTAAAGTATTTTTCTGCCCGGATTACAGGATCAGGATCAGTACCAGGATGATGATGATGATAGCACCTACTGAAAGGTAAACACCACCTCCACCAAGCGCCTGAGCTTCTTTATTTAAACCTTTAAGCTCGTTTTTCAGTTCTTTGCGCTCAGCTTTAGTCAATTCTGATTTATCCATCTCTTTAATCTCGGCAACGCGTAATTTTATTTCTTCTACACGGGCTTGCTTTTGCTCCTCGGTCATGTTAGCGATGGCCTCTTTATTAACGCCGTCCTTCTTGTCGTCGTTATAAGTAGCGGCATTGCTGGTAAAAGCTGCAAAAGTTAGCAGCAAAGTAGTAGCTAATAGATAAATTTTCCTTTTCATAGCAGTTAAATTATTGTGAGTTTTAAACTGAATAATATTTAAACGCTTTGAAATGTTTTGAGAATTTGCAATTATTTAACATTCAAAACCTTATACGCTTACGTACCATGCTGCTTCAAAGGTATGGCCATGTTTTAGGGAATGTATGGCTTCCTTTTGGCTGATGTCGTTCGGGTGGCCTTCGGTATCGGTATACCCAAGCCAGGGCTCAATGCAAACAAAATCGGCACCGGGTTTTGCCCATATCCCTAAATGGTCAAAATGCGGATATTCAACGGTTAATGTTTTATCGTGCTTTTCGCTTTTAATAACCAGCATTTTCGATTTGATGTTCTTAAACACCAGTGCGTCGCGGTTAAAAAGCTCTTTGGTTAAACGGAGTTTCTTCCCATCGAGCGCCACAGGTTCGGTTTGGCCGGTCAGGAATCCGCCATCAGAAAGCACGTATCTATTCAGTTCCTCTTCCGTTTCAAACTCCAGGTAATAATCATCATAATTTTCGCCTGCTGTAAAAGGTACATTAAAAGCCGGGTGCCCGCCTACCGAAAAATAAATAGTACGGTCATCCAGGTTGATCACTTTATAAGTAACCCGCAGGGCATTCTCAATAAGAGTATAAATTATCTGGAAATCGAATTTATAAGGATATACCTTCAGCGTTTCGGCGCTGTTAGGTAACGAGTAAGTGGCGTGTACCTCGCTCTGGTCAATCAATACAAACTCACTGTTGCGGGCAAAGCCATGTCGAGGCAGTGTATACTTTTCGCCATCAACTAAAAGCTCGTTATTGAGCACCATCCCTACTATCGGGAACAAATTGGGTGCATGCCAGGGCCATACCGACTCATCGGCCTGCCAAAGCTGCTCAATACCATTTGCCTTATTGTATACCGATGTAAGTTCGGCGCCTTTGCTACGGATAGATACGCGTAAGTGTTCGTTCTCAATGGTTGTCATAGATGGATAACTTTAGCTGATGTCTTTTGTTTATGATACGCCAAAAATGCTAAAATTATAACAACCTGCAACTACTGATCTGTTTTGGTTGCTGCCTGGATTACCGAATCCTTTTGTGCCGGTGTCAGCTTATAATTCCATTTGTACAAAGCACCCTCCCAATCACCATACGACGGGTTGGGCAATACAATATATTTTGTTCCGAATTGGTTAGCCAGTTTACGGGTAGCCTGATCACGGTTTTGCTCGTTGGGCTTGTTGTCATACAAGGCATCAAAATCGGGCAGGTTATCGCCGCAAAGCAAAATGATGTTGTGTGTTTTTTGTACCTGCTGGCGTCGGCTCTCCTTACTTGATGAGGTTTGTTTAAGCAACAGGTGCGCATTGTCCGCATCAGGCAAACCGTAGCGCTTGAGATTTTTTAACGTACCGCCTCGTTCGTCCTCATCGCGGTTGGTAATGTAAAATACGGTGATGCCTTTTGATGCCGCGTATTTTAAAAACGCCGGGGCACCTGCAACTGTATCAGCAATGGCTTTGGCTGTCCACGCTTTCCAGGTTTTGGTATCGAACTCTAAGTTATTGAGCGCACGCTGCGCATCGTAAGGACTATTATCCAACACAGTTTCATCAATATCCGTAACAATAGCCAGTGGTTTATCCGTTGGTGTTTTTATAGCCAGATCAACCTGTACGCGCGCTGCATTATATGCCTGGAAACATAATGCCTTGTACTCCGCCGCCCTTTGCTGCCAGACCGATGCCCAGGCCTTGCCATTGTTGGCTACGGAGCGGGTTTGTACAGTTTGATGTTTAACTGTGCAAGAGGTTATTAACATCAAAAAAGCAACCGGCAGCAATAACTTCAACTTATTCATAGCATAGTGTTAGTTCTCTACCGGCTCAATCCAGTTACCATCTTCACGAATGATGTTGATTAGTTCGTCCAGCGCGTTTTCGGATGTTACGTTCTTTTTCACCACTTCCTTACCGCGGTAAAGGGTGATACGGTCGGTACCGGAGCCTACGTAGCCGTAGTCGGCATCAGCCATTTCGCCGGGACCATTTACGATGCAACCCATTATACCAATCTTCAATCCTTTAAGATGGCTGGTACGGCTGCGGATCATCTGCGTGGTAATCATCAAATCAAACAAGGTACGCCCGCAGCTTGGGCACGAAATATATTCTGTTTTTGAGATGCGCGAACGTGTAGCCTGCAATATACCGAACGAGGTTGAGGTAATTGCCTGCGTAGGCAGCCCAGGCGCGTCAATCCAGATGCCATCCCCGAAACCATCAACCAGCAAAGCCCCCATATCGGTAGCAGCATAAAGTTGGAGTAAAGTAACTCTTTGGTCCATGGTCGATCGGCCATAGTCCATAGTTGATTTTCCATGGTCTATGGTCGATGTACTATCGACTATAAAGTCATAACTCCTTTTTACAATGACCGGCGTATTCAACCCCAGTTCCATTAATTTGAAGAAGAATGTACGCTGATCGGCCATGCCGTGCGCCTTGTCAGTTTCCAGCACAAACACTAATGAACCGTGGTTCGGAAGGTTAGCGAAATCCTCTCTCATTAAGTCATTGGCCGTAACCCGCACCAAGTTCAATGGCGATGAACGGTCGGCAGAGGAGTCCAGGTATTCATCCAGCGTAAACACCGGATGGCACAAAAATTTATTGGCTAAGCCTACCCATGTTCTATAATTATATAGCTGTTTAAGGTTGCCAGGAAAGGTGAATGACGGCAAACTATCGCCCAGGTAAACAAAATCAACCGACTGCTCGGCCATATTATATTTATCCAGTATGGGAGAGTACAGGTAACCTGCATCATTCAATATCGATGGGTCTTTCAAATTAGCCTGCGACAGATCAACCACCACCCTCGGCACCATGTGCCCGCCAATAAAGGCATTTGCCTCGGTGGTTTCGCGGCGTTTATATTCGTAAGGAGAATACCTCTCCCCAACCCTCTCCACAGGAGAGGGAGTTGTATTTTTGCTTTCGGTCCTTTGGACTTCCTGACTTCCGGATTTCCGCTTACTATACCGCTCCACCAGCGCGATGGCTACCGGGGCTTCAGCTTCGGGTTCTTCGGTGAGAGATACACGTACGGTATCGCCGAGGCCGTCCTCTAATAAAGTACCAATACCTACGGCAGATTTAATGCGACCGTCCTCGCCGTCGCCCGCTTCGGTAACGCCCAGGTGTAGCGGATAGTTCATGCCCTCGGCTACCATGGTTTCAACCAGCAAACGGTAGGCCTGCACCATTACCTGCGGGTTGCTCGATTTCATGGAAACCACCAAATTACGGTAATTCAGCAATTCGCAAATGCGGATAAACTCCATAGCCGACTCCACCATGCCCTGGGGGGTATCGCCATAGCGGCTCATAATACGATCGGACAGTGAACCGTGGTTTGTGCCGATGCGCATGGCTGTGCCATATTCCTTGCAAATGTTTACCAGCGGGGCGAATTTTTGATAGATCCGCTCCAATTCGCCCTGGTATTCGGCATCGGTATAGTCTATCTGGTCAAAGCGTTTTTTATCGGCATAATTACCCGGGTTAACGCGCACTTTTTCAACAATGCGAGCGGCCACTTCGGCGGCGTTGGGTGTAAAGTGTATATCGGCAACCAGTGGGGCATTATAGCCACGCATGCGTAGTTGTTTTTTTATTTCGGCCAGGTTTTGGGCTTCCTTAATGCTGGGCGCGGTAATGCGTATGTATTCGCAACCGGCCTCTATCATGCGAATGGATTGTTCTACCGTGCCGATGGTGTCCATGGTGTCGGTAGTGGTCATGCTCTGTATACGGATGGGGTTATTGCCGCCCAACGGTACATCACCAATCTTAACTTCACGGGTAACAAAGCGGGAGTATTCTGTTAACGAATTACAGTAGCGGCCCTTCAGCTGCTTAACGGCATCAGCATTCATGCTATCAAAGATATATTTAAGCAAAAGTACGAAAATGTAACGCTTTAGGTATGGCAAAATAATCACAGCATATTCATCATCTATCCTGAATTTCTTTTGAGCGATCAAAAGAAACAAAAATCGCCGGCTGTTTAATTTTCTATGAAAGTTAGTGCAGCCACCTGCTATCCGAAAATTAAGAGGCCGGAATTATATATTATGAGTGGTTTATGCTTCTTGCAAATTAAATAAAGAGAAGCGTAAGCCTGCCGGAAAACCGGGCCGGGAGTATGGCCTGTGCGGATGAAGGTTTTTTCCGGCTTGATGTTTGGTTACTTTGCATCTAAGGTAAAGTAACTGGCCTCTGCGGCCAAGAGCAGACTAAAGATGATGAAGCACAAACCCTTGATCAAAGCTTTCTTAGAATGCTCCCCCTCGGGGAGGATTAGGGTGGGGTATTTTTTGTATCTTGCTACGCCTCATAATCATTTATTATTGATGAAAAAATTTACCTCACTACTTAGCGTGGCCGTAATGTTATACGGCTATACGCATGCACAAACCATGAATATTAAAACTCTACCTTACCCTAAAACTAAAAAGGGCGACGTAACCGACACTTATTTTGGCACTACCGTGCCCGACCCTTACCGTTGGCTGGAAGATGATCGCGCCGCCGACACGAAAGCCTGGGTGCAGGAACAAAACAAGGTTACCCAAAACTATTTAGGGCAAATACCTTACCGCGAACAGATCAAAGAACGCCTGACCAAACTTTGGAACTACGAGAAATATGGCGCGCCGTTTAAAGAAGGCAAGTACACCTATTTTTATAAAAACGATGGACTGCAAAGCCAATCCGTACTATGGCGCCAGGTAGATAAGGGCGAGCCGGAAATTTTTCTGGACCCTAACAAATTCTCTAAGGATGGTACTACCTCATTAGCGGGTATCAGCTTTACCAAGGATGGTAGTTTGGCGGCTTACCAGATATCTGAGGGCGGATCAGACTGGCGCAAGGTGATCGTTTTAAAAACGGATGATAAAAGCGTGGTTGGCGATACGCTGATCGACGTGAAATTTTCGGGCACATCATGGCATGGTAATGATGGTTTTTACTACAGCAGCTACGATAAGCCGAAAGAGGGCAGCCAACTGGCAGGTTTAACCCAGTATCATAAACTCTATTATCACAAACTGGGCACGCCGCAAAGCGAGGATAAGCTGATTTTCGGCGGCGAGAAAACACCGCGCCGTTATATTGGTGCCGGTTTAACCGAAGATGAACGCTTCCTGGTGATCAGCGCGGCGACTACCACTACAGGTAATGAGCTCTACATCCAGGATCTGAGCAAACCAGGCAGCCCGATCATCAATATTGTAGATAACTTTAATAACGATAACAGCGTGGTTGACAACGTTGGCGAAAAGCTGTACATCCACACCAACTTAAATGCCCCGAATTATCGCTTGGTTACGGTTGACTTTAATAACCCTAAATCAGCACAGTGGAAAGACCTGATACCGCAAACCGAAAATGTATTGAATATATCAACCGGCGGCGGAAAGCTATTTGCCAGCTACCTGAAGGATGCAACCTCGTTTGTGCAGCAGTATGACATGAACGGCAAACTGGAGCGCAATATCACCTTACCATCTGTGGGTTCAGCGGGCGGCTTCGGGGCTAAAAAAGAGGAGAAAGAGTTGTACTACACCTTCACTTCATACATCTACCCTTCTACCATTTTTAAGTATGATATAGCTACCGGTAAATCTGAGCTATATAAAAAATCGGGCGTACAGTTTAATCCTGATCTGTATGAGTCGAAACAAGTATTCTACAACTCAAAGGATGGCACTAAAATACCGATGATCATCACTTATAAAAAAGGTACCGTAATGAATGGTAAAAATCCGTTACTGCTTTACGCTTACGGCGGCTTTAACGCGAGCATGACACCTGGTTTCAGCACCTCGAACATTGTGTTGCTGGAGCATGGCGGAATTTATGCCGTACCAAACATTCGTGGTGGTGGTGAGTATGGCGAAAAATGGCACCTTGCCGGTACCAAGCTCAACAAGCAAAATGTGTTTGATGATTTTATCGCGGCAGCAGAATACCTGATCAAAAATAAATATACATCAAAGGATTACCTGGCCGTTTCAGGCGGATCAAACGGTGGCTTGCTGATAGGCGCCACCATTACCCAGCGGCCTGACCTATGCAAAGTAGCCTTCCCGGCTGTAGGTGTTTTAGACATGCTGCGTTACAACAAATTTACCGCAGGCGCCGGCTGGGCGTATGATTACGGTACGGCCGAAGATTCAAAGGAAATGTTTGAGTACCTGTACAAATACTCGCCATACCATGCCATTAAACCGGCAAGCTACCCGGCTACCATGATCACCACGGCCGATCATGACGACCGTGTAGTGCCTGCGCACTCTTTTAAATTCGCATCGCGCTTGCAGGAGATGCAGAAGGGCACTGCACCGATACTTATCCGCATTGAAACCAACGCGGGCCATGGTGCCGGCCGTTCAACCGCGCAAATCATCAGTGAACAAGCTGATAAATGGTCGTTCATGTTTTACAACATGGGCGTTAAATGGTAGTATATAATAATGCTATAAAAAGCGAAAACGGCTGTCCATTACCGGGCAGCCGTTTTACTTTTTACTACTACTATTTTTGACAGAAACTTTCTTTTAGTGTTTGCCGTGGCCATTGCCTTTACCGTGGCCATTGCCGTAACCCGGGTGACCCTTTCCTTTTGCTTTAACAAATGATTTACCCGGACCTTGGTGCTTAACATTTACACGATTAACAGTGCGGTATTTAACATACTTAGCATCGCGGCTATCACGTATAACGGTTGTGCTCGGGCGGCCACGGTAGCTTACATATTTGTTATGTATAACCGTGTGGTTACGCCAAGGGTCACGGTCGTTAATTACCACCTTGTAACCGTTATATAAATTATAGTTTCGGTAGCGAGAAGGCAGGTATGTACGGTGCACCCAAACATTATTATCTAAATATACATACCGGCGTGCGGGAACATCATAATACGCGTCAATATCCGGCAGGTAATAATAATTTACATAATCATACCCAACAGGGCCCCAGGCCGGCTGGCTACCAATATTTATATTTACGCTTAACTGCGCGCTTGCCTTTTGTATAGTTAAAAAGCTTAAGGCTATGGCGGTTGTTATTATAAACTTTTTCATAACGTTTATTAGTTGTGTTATGATGGTAAGACAACCATACCGTGCAAAAAGTTTAAATACGCATTATTCAGGAGCTATAAAAAATAACAAAACACTGATTATCAATACAATAAAATCTATTATTCAGATATTATAATATCTTTTAACCTATATCAATAATTAAATAATTAACTGATAGTGTACCGAAGCCGCTATTCATCATCGTCGCTATCAGTCAAAGCGGCATCTTTTTTAACCGCTACCGCGGCTAATTGAGGCTTACCGATGCTTTTATATTTGCCCTGGCCGGACAATACAGCGGCAAGCAGCGCCTTATCCTGCATGGTTTTAATAGCTTCGGCAAGTTCTTTATCGTACTTAAAATGCGTTTCGTAACGGCCTTTCTCAAAATAATAACGCGCTGATATTTCATTTTCAAGCAGCTCTTTTATCTCCTGCTTGTGTTGTTTTAAGTCGTTACCCTTGCTGGCCAACAGCTTATTGCGCAGCACCTCGTATTCAGCCTGTATCTCGTTAAACTGTTTTTCGTTAGTGGCCTGGGTTTTCAGGCTGTTCAAAAGCGTTTCGGTTGCGGTGGTATATTTATAATCCTTCCCCGCCAGGTACTTTACAAAGTCATCATACTCCGCATCAGTAAGCGCGAACGAACGCGCGTCGGCTATTTTAGGATGCGTGTTTTTATATTGCGTAGCGTAATCAAATATCAACAGCTTGGCCACCAGCGTTTGCGTAATACGCGCGAATTTCTCTCGCTTAACCTCAATATCAGGCGATACACCGCTGCCATCATAAACAGAGCGGCCGTTTTTGGTTTTAAATTCATGGATGGATGAATCGGCTACCTTAACCACGCTGCCATCGTTTTTACGGTGCGCGTAATCCAGCTCCTGTACGCAACGCCCGGATGCAGTGTAATACTTAGCCACGGTTATCTTCACCAGATTGTTGTAAGGCAGGCTGAATGATTGCTGAACCAACCCCTTGCCAAAGCTGCGCTGGCCGATGATGATTGCCCTGTCCATATCCTGAAGCGTACCGGCCACAATTTCTGAAGCTGATGCCGAACGGTTGTTTACCAATACCACCAGCGGCAAATCGGGTTCAAGGGGGTTATCCTGTGTGGTGTACACATAGTTTTTTTCTTTTATTTTACCCATTTGCGATACCACCTTCACATCCCTGGCCACAAAAAGGTTAACTATTTTAACAGCTTCCTGCAAAATACCACCACCGTTTGAGCGCAGATCAAGGATAATACCTGCGGGATTATTCTTTTTTACAGCTAAAAGCGCGGCATTCACTTCATCAGCTGATCGCTCCAGGAATTTATCAAGCTTGATATAACCCATATTGCCATCAACCATGCCGTAATACGCAACATTGGGTTGCTTTATTTCGTCGCGCAGGATGTTTTTTTCAATCGGGTTTACCTCTCCGGTACGTTTCAACACTATTTTTATAGGCGCACCTTTCTGGCCTTTCAGCAACTGGCTTGCTTCCTCGTTATTTTTACCGTTAAGGGTTAAGCCGTTTATTTTTAAAATCTGGTCGCCCGCGCGTATGTCATTCTTTTGTGCGGGGAAACCGCTGAAAACGTCGGATATATAAACTTTATCATCACGTGTAAATACCGATGCGCCAATGCCGCCATATTGCGTGCTTACGTAATGCAGCTTAAAATCTTCAATCTCCGATTCGGGCACAAACTCCGTATACGGATCCAATCCGTTGAGCATGGCATCAACCCCGGTTTTAACCATTTTGGCAGAGTTGATATCATCAACATAATTGATATTTACTTCCTTGTACAGCGAGGCAAAAACGTCGAGGTTCTTCGATATCTGGAAAAGATCATCTTTAAAACTGAAGGTGATGGCGGCAACGGCAATGATGCCGGTTACTAAATACTGTACTTTATATTTTTTGATCTTCACTTTGCGGTATTCGTCTTATCTACTATAATATAAATGTACAAAAAGCCCCCCGGTTTTTGCGGAGGGTCTTTAAATTTTACAGGCGATTGTTATCAATGTTTACCAGCGCCTTTTTGAGGGTAAAAACCACGTAATCCCGGTCGCGGTTAACGAGTTCCATAATACGGGTAATCAGGCTGTCCTCCTGCCCTTCGGTATATTGTAATTGCGCATCAGTAAGATGATTGTATTTGCGTTGCAGTTTTATTTTAACGCGGTTCCAGTCCTGGTTGCTAATGCTTATTTCGGCCATTGGTATAAATGAGTTTGATGCAAAAATATAAAAAAGTATAAATGTTGCTTGTTTGAGTTTCGATTTGCCTTTGAATTCCGTCGTTGCATAAAATCAACGTCGGCATTTACAACAATTCCACCAACTCCTTCAAACTACTGATCTGCTGAGGCACATCCGCTGGTTTTTGGGCATTGTGCGGGTTAAAGTAAATGGCATCCATACCGTAGGCCAGCGCGCCGCGCACATCGGCCTCTATGCTGTCGCCTACCATAAGGCAACTATGCTTGGTGCAACCCGCCAGGGTAACGGCATGTTCAAATATGGCTTTATCGGGTTTGTTAACCCCCACTATTTCAGAGATGATGATATTATTAAAATAACCGGCAATATTGGTACCCGTTGTTTTTAGTTCGGTGGCCTCTTTAAAGCCGTTGGTAATTAAATGCAGGCTGTATTTGGATTGCAGGTATTGCAACGTTTCGTGCGCGTGCGGAAACAGGTTGGTTTTGGTGGGGCACAACTGCACGTAATCATCCTCAAACGATTGCGGCACAACATCAGGGTCGATGCCTAAATCCTGAAAAGTTTTTTTGAAACGTGTTTCGCGCAGTTGCTGCTTATTTATTTTACCTAAATGGTAATCAGCCCAAAGCTGGTGATTATTACGGGTATAGGTTTCAATGAACAGATCGGCCACAGGCAAGCCAAGGTCTTTTAACTTATGTATAACATAAAGCTCCTGCAAAGTTTCTTCGGCATTACGGTCAAAATCCCAAATAGTATGGTCGAGGTCGAAAAATATATGCTGGTAAGTTTTGGCGTTGCCTTTGTTTTCCGGTGAGATGCTGGTCATGCCGCAAATGTAGGTATTGCGCTGCACAACGGTGTAAAGCTATTGCAGCGTTTTATACATAATGGTTGTAGCGTCAAGCCTGTCCTCAAAAGTATCGAGGCAATAGCCCGGAATAACGCCCGCTATTTTATAACCTAACGAGGTATACAAAGGTTCGGCTATATCGCCGGTGCGGGTATCAAGGGTAAGCAAACTGCGGGTGTGCTCTTCGGCAATTTTTTCTATCTCCAGCATCAAGGTTTTAGCTATGCCCTGCCTGCGAAAACCCGGCTGCACCAACAGCTTAAGTACCTCGGCACGGTGCGGCTGGTTGGGCATGGTGTCTATATCCAGTTGTACGCTGCCTACCAATTCATCACCGGCTATGGCGGCAAGTACTATGATGCTGTTGGTTTGCACGGCCGATAAAACCCGCGAGGCCCAGTAATCCTCCGCATCCGTTTGCGAAAACGGCATCACAAAGCCAATGCTCGCCCCGGCATGCACACAGGCATGCAGCAGATCAGCCAATTGAGTTATGTATTTTTCAAGATCATCGGCACTTAGCTGCTTAATTGAAAACGGCTGTCGGTCAGGCATATTATAACA
Organism: Mucilaginibacter defluvii; assembly: GCF_039543225.1. Lineage (NCBI taxonomy): Bacteria > Pseudomonadati > Bacteroidota > Sphingobacteriia > Sphingobacteriales > Sphingobacteriaceae > Mucilaginibacter > Mucilaginibacter defluvii. Next base: position 411,335 of record NZ_BAABJI010000001.1, on the reverse strand, counting down.
GATTGTACTAATCAAATATAGTTATTATACTTTAACACTGCCTGTACGTTTCAAGGTCCCCCAACTGTTTAATTCACCCTTTAAGGCTTTGCGTACCGATTTAAATAACACGTAATACATCAGCTGCCGCCACATAAACCGTTGCGGAATGATGTAGATGAGTTTACGGTAATCATCGCGCTCCATGCGGAAAGCAATAATGGATACTACAAAATCAACCAGCAAGAAAACCCCGTAATAGTTCAGCAAACGCTCAGGCTTAGGCTCAAAAAGTGCCAGCACCATCATCAGGTCGGCGAGCGGTGCAAAAAGCGGTAATATAATCTGGAAGATCAGGATATTAGGCATGCCTACCATCCCAAAAAAGCGATATTTTTTATTGAATAGCGCATCACGGTTTTTCCAGAAACTCTGCATTACCCCAAAACTCCAGCGAAAGCGCTGTTTAAGCAGCATCTTTACCGTTTCGGGCGCTTCGGTATAAGCAATAGCATCACCGCAATTACGCACAACGTAGCCCTGCTTCAATATACGCATGGTCAGGTCGCAATCCTCTGCCAACGTGTCCGACGTAAAGCCACCTGCTTTATAAATGGCCTCTTTACGGAACGCGCCGATAGCGCCTGGCACCACGGTAATGCTGTTGATAAGATCAAAGGCCCGCCTGTCCATATTTTGCGCCGTAATGTACTCTATGGATTGCCAGATGGTGATGAGGTTATGCGCATTGCCAACCTTAACGGTACCTGCCACAGCGCCGATCTCGGCATCAGTAAAGCATGCCATGAGATGATAAATTGCGTCGCTCTTTAACTGCGTATCAGCATCAATACAAACCAGGTATTCATTAGTCGAATACTCGATGCCGTAATTGAGCGCGGATGCCTTACCCCCATTTGCCTTAGTAAATATTTTTACCGACGAATGATTGCCAAACGCCTCGCTTACTACTTTGTAGGTATTATCTTTTGATCCGTCATCTATAAAAATAATGTCAAAGCGTGGATAGTTTAATTTAAGCAGGCTGTTGATGGTTTTAACCGCCGTAACCTCCTCGTTATAAGCAGGTACTATGATACTAACCGCCGGCAGATCAGTGTCGGCCACAGCTGCCTGGCGGTTTTTATTCTCAAAGAATTGCTTTACAGCCAAAATACCGATCAATATAATACGGCCTATCGCCAAAAATATGGCCGACAAGAACACGTAGAACAAAAACCAGTTGCCATAAAAATAACCTGCCACCACGGCGTTATACAAAGGCCCGGTAATGCCGCTGTTGGCATCATCTTTAACAACGGGCATTATATCGTCGCGCGTTTTGTCGATCACATCGGCAATGGTGGTAAACTTGTAGCCCTGGCGTTTTAGCTCTTTAATAATGCGCGGCAGCGCCTGCACCGTAGCCTCGCGGGTATCGCCCCCGGCATCGTGTAATAATATCATGGAGCCTTTGTGCGCATCGCGAATAGTGCGCGCGTAAATACTATCGGCGGTAACACCCGGATACCAGTCCCAAGGGTCAATGGATTCGCCGATGTTGATATAGCTTTGCCTGCGGCTTTCAGCCACGGGTATTACCTCGGCAATAGTCTGCGGCTCGGCATCCGCATTAAACGGCGGCCTGAACAGGATGGTGCTGCGCCCCGTAACGGATTCAATTAATTTACGGGTAGCATTTAACTCCAGCTTTACCCGCTCCGGGCTCACTTTTGATATATCCGGATGCAGATAGGTATGGTTACCTATTTCATAACCTTCATCATGTATACGCTTTAGCAGGGGTATGTTTTTTTCGGCCATTGCGCCTACCACAAAAAAGGCCGCAGGTACGTTTTCACGCTTCAATATGTCTAATATACGCGGGGTATAGTCAGGGTCGGGGCCATCATCAAAAGTTAATACCAGTTTGCCGGGCTTATAACCGTAGCGGCGTATCACGTATTTAGTAGGCAGCGTAATGTATTGCTGTTTGGTGATGGTGTAACTGGTGGTATCCATCCGCAATTTAATCTCGCCCGCGTGCGGGGTAGTAATCAGGTCGAGCACTTCGCCATCGCCAATGTAATCTATCTTATCATTCAAACCTACCGATGACAGCAAACGGGTATCAAAACCCGTTTTACGCAGCGAATCAATAGTGAGGTTTTTGGAGATGAAGCTCCACAACCGCGGATCTTCATAACTCAAACGCCACAGCGCCACGCCCGCCGTACCCCAGTCGTCCGCCATGCGGATGATGTTGAAATTGGCGGCCGCATCAGCAAAATAAACGGTGTGCCTCAAACTGTCCAGCCCAAGGTAAGTGTAATGCATATTAGCCGATGCCGGATCGAATACAATACGTGCACTATTTTCTTTGGCCACACTTATAGCCTGCTGGTAACTTACAGGCGAGCCCACGCTATTATCAGGCCAGTCAAACCCGCCACCCGGAAAAGTGAGTATCACCTTTTCGCTGGGTACCCGCGCGCACACATTATCTATCAGCTCCTCCACCCATTCCTGGTGCGATACATCACCCGCGTTGCTCGACTCGTTGTGCTGATCAATAGCCATCACGAATAGGTAGTCGTTCACATGCTGCAACTGTTCCAGCCGGTAGTTCTCATCCTCGGCAATAACATTTTGGGTAAGTATCAGACCTTCAGCGTGCAGGGCAGTATAGAGTTCTTTTTGAAAACTGCGGAACTTACGGCTGTTGATGTCTATATCGTACACATCAATATTAAGCCCTCTAAAATTCCGCTTTTTCAGCTGCGTAACTATGTCATCAATAAAAGCGGCCCGCAATTGCGCGTTACCGGTAATACGATTAAGTGTTTCGGTATCGTACCCCCCGCGCAGGTTGTCGTAATTAACATAGTTGGATAGGCTGACAACTACCGGCTTCTTGTACTTTTTATTCAGGTTGATGAGCCCGGTATCAATAGCCACGTTCACCACATTAGCCCCCGGCTTAATAAAAAAACCTTCGCTCACAACCATATCCAGCTTGGGCAAACTTTCGGCTAACGAGTTGTAGGCCTGCGGTTCCCATGCCCGGTAAAAGGCGGCATTGATGCGGCGTTTGTTGTTGGGGTGTTTAAGTTGCTGTAGCCTGCGCGCCTGCTGCAGGTTTTGCAGTTGCTTTTTCTGTATCTTAAAATCTCGGTATTTGGTTGAGCGCTTTAATTGCTCGAGCTGCTGTGCGGTAAGCTTTTTAGGTGAGGGGTTTAAATTTGGAAGGCTGGGATAGGTTTTATCGGTAACGGTAATAGCGGCGGCAATAATACCGCATATAAGCACTAATAAAAAAATGCGGCTAAACCATTTAAAGCGTTTCCATCTGCCAGGCGTATCGGCCTGAAAAACCTGCTTTTGTGACATGAAATGTTAATAGCAAAAATTAGGGAATAAAGGGCTATTTATGCTTATCAGGCTGTAAGCTGCTAAAATCGACGCCGCACTTACAATTGGTACCGCAGCCTTTTTTGGCAAACAGGCTGTTATATATTTTACGGCCCAGATAGAACGCTGCGGCCACAAATAAAATAACAACTATTACAACCTGAATATTCATCGGCACAAAATTACAAATTATATTATTGAAACGCAGCAACCCGAGCCATGATATAACCGCGATAATGATTTACATGTTAATGACAGTGTGCGGATTAGCTTAAAATCGTATCCAAATCAGCTTTAAGGGGCAATCTTTGGGCTGATAACTACGCTGTTAATATATTCATAATGTAGTAAAAGCTTTAAAATGCAATAAATTAAGTGTACCTTTGCGCCAAATTTTAGAGCCGCATTTACATGCAAAAAATAAGAAACATAGCTATTATAGCACACGTTGACCACGGTAAAACCACACTGGTTGACAAAATTCTGCACAGCTGCGAAATATTTCGTGATGGACAGGAAACCGGAGAATTGATATTAGATAATAACGACCTGGAGCGTGAACGTGGTATTACCATTGTTGCAAAAAACGTTTCGGTTAAATACAAAGACGTTAAGATCAATATTATTGATACTCCTGGTCACGCCGACTTTGGCGGTGAGGTTGAGCGTGTGTTAAAAATGGCCGACGGCGTATTGCTGCTTTGCGACGCATTTGAAGGCGCCATGCCGCAAACCCGTTTTGTTACCCAAAAGGCTTTGGCTTTAGGCTTAAAACCTATTGTAGTTGTAAACAAGGTTGATAAAGAGAACTGCCGCCCTGAAGAGGTTTACGAGCAGATTTTTGAACTATTTTTTAACCTTGATGCTACCGAAGAGCAACTGGAATTCCCGGTTATTTACGGTTCATCAAAACAAGGCTGGATGAATACCGATTGGAAAACCCCAACCGATAACATCTTCCCGCTGATGGATACCATCTTGGCGCACATCCCGCCGGCTCCGTTTAACGAAGGTTCGCTGCAAATGCAAATTACCTCGCTTGATTATTCATCTTTTGTAGGTCGTATCGCGATCGGTCGTGTTGCGCGCGGCACCATTAAAGAGAACATGCCGGTATCATTGGTGAAACGCGATGGTACTATCCAAAAATCACGTATAAAAGAGCTTTACACTTTTGAGGGCTTAGGTAAAATAAAAGCTACCGAAGTAAAAGCAGGCGATATTTGCGCCGTTGTAGGTATTGATGGTTTTGATATTGGCGATACCATTGCTGATTTTGAAAAACCGGAGCAACTGGAAGTTATCAAAATTGATGAGCCTACCATGAACATGATGTTCACCATCAATAACTCACCTTTCTTTGGTAAAGAAGGTAAGTTTGTAACCTCACGCCACCTGCGCGACCGCCTTATTAAGGAAACTGAAAAGAACCTGGCCCTTCGTGTTGTTGAAACCGATTCGCCTGATTCATACCTGGTATATGGCCGTGGTATCCTCCACTTATCAGTACTAATTGAAACCATGCGCCGCGAAGGCTATGAGTTACAGGTGGGCCAGCCGCAGGTTATTGTTAAAGAGATTGACGGTGTTAAATGTGAGCCGATTGAAACCCTGATAGTTGATGTACCTGGTGACGTTGCCGGCAAGGTAATTGAACTGGTTACCCAGCGTAAAGGCGATCTGTTGATTATGGAGCCAAAAGGCGATTTACAACACCTTGAGTTTGATATCCCGTCTCGCGGCATCATCGGTTTACGTAACAACGTATTAACCGCTACTGCCGGTGAGGCTATCATGGCACACCGCTTTAAAGCCTATGAGCCATGGAAAGGTACAATCCCTGCTCGTTTAAACGGTGTATTAATATCAATGGATAGCGGTAAAACTACTGCATTTGCTATTGATAAACTGCAAGATCGTGGCCGTTTCTTTATTGATCCGGGTGTAGATATCTATGAAGGCCAAATATTAGGTGAGCACATACGCGATAATGATTTGGTTATTAACCTTACCAAAGGCAAGCAGTTAACCAATATGCGCGCATCCGGTAGTGATACCAACGTACGTATTGCACCGGCCATCAAATTCTCGCTTGAAGAATCAATGGAATATATCCAGGCTGATGAATACATTGAGGTTACGCCGCAAAGCATCCGCTTACGTAAAATTTACTTAACTGAAAACGAGCGTAAGGTAAACGGTAAAAAATTCCAGTCGTAATATTATTATTACTAATTAAAATAAAATGGCTATCCCAACCGGATGGCCATTTTATTTTAATTTTCTGTTAAAGAAAATTTTTCTTGTTAATGCGGTTTGGGTTCTTGTTATTCATTACATAAACTTAAAACCCATTATCATGACCATAAAAACGCGCGTTATCTGCACGCTCTTCCTCGCGGGCGCTCTAATTTTGTCAATATATTGCAGTTGTATACGGCAACCAATAAATAGCTTTATATAATAAAAAGGAGGCTTTTTGGCCCCCTTTTTTATTTACGTTTCTATTAATAATACAAAGTCGTCCCTTCAAAAGTAAATAGTGCGGAGGTTGAGGTTTTTCTGATTTTCACAGGTCCGGCATACACTGTAGGATATGTTGTGTAGTACCAAGACCCGTTTGTAAATGAAAAAACCGGTGTGAGGTTGAAATAAATATCAATTAAATACACCCCAACTATTTTATTTGTAACGTTATCGCCATACATAACATAATTATCACCGGAATAAGCAAATCCTCCGATATCAACTGTAGCAAAATTTATCCCCGCGCTTGCAGGTGGTTGCAATGCCGGAATTTTAACTTCAGCAACTGCATTAATTGAGGTCACAGTAAACAGCAACATCATTGAAAGTAAGCCTAATTTTTTCATTTTTTTAGTTTTAAGGTTAAAAGGAAATACAATTGATTAAATATAAAGAAATGTTATCCAAGAAAGAAAACTTGTTATTCATTTAAAGTGGATATGTAATCCCATTCTTCCAGCCATAAATCATCAATAAGGGTTATTCTATTTTTGCAAAATCACGTATATTAGTGCAAATTTTATCACACAAATACATGAAGCACTTTTTTGGATTGTTAGCTACAATATTATTTTCAATAAGCTTTATTTCCTGCCAGTCAACCTCCCTTGAACCTGAAGGCGATCCAGCTGACTCCACCAAAATCCCAACAGATACTATTGATCTTACACTTGATAGTTTAAAAACCGGCCTCATCGCATTTTATCCGTTTGATGGCAATGCCAAGGATCTTTCAGGCAATAAGCATAACGGTTTGGTTTATAATATTACCGATGCAAAGAACCGATTTAACAAGCCCGCTTCGGCATACGAGTTTAATGGCTATAGTGCTTTTGTAAGGGTGGAAGACGAAGAAGACCTACGCCTTTATAACACCAGCTTTACCGTTAACTACTGGATATATGTTGATGCTTATAACCTTTCGCACGGTTCGGCCATATTACATAAACGCGGTTCGGGTTCACGCAACGGCTGGCATTTATCTTTTTCGGGTGCTGAAGCACAACATACCAGCGTAGGTAAAGTGGGCAGGCCCTCTTACGGCGTTTCCGCCGGCGACGATCCGTTTGCCGTGGGTGAGAAATACCTGCAAAAGGGTATCTGGTATATGATCACGTCTCTGTATGACCTGGAAGCACAAACCTATACCACTTACATAAACGGCAAGTTAGACGCAGTTACACAAAACATACCTACGCCTAACGCCCTTACTGATGCGCCTTTGTTCATCGGCCGCGACAGTATTTTCCCTTATGATGGTACCGAGCCATATTATTTTATGGGCAGGCTTGATGATATCCGCATCTATAACCGCATTATAAGCGATACCGAAATGCAGAAACTTTTTGTTTTAACCCAGGAACAGTCGGCCAAATTATCACAACAATAAGATAAGCCCGATTATTATTTTCCCGAATAACGTTACAAAAGTTAAATTAGCCGGATGAAAGGGAATGACAGGTTAAATCCTACTATATTTCATACGCGCTATGTGCATTTAACACATCTGCGGGATGCAACAATAAAAGTTATTAACCAATTAACAACCAATAGCCCTAACAAGCTATTGGTTGATTTTGGTTGCGGCGATATGCCTTACCGATCGGTTATTGAGCCAAAGGTAGGCAAGTATCTGGGGGTCGACCTGGAAATGAACCCGAAAGCCGAACACCATATTGATTTCGACAGCAAGACCACCTTGCCTGATAACTACGCTGATATCGTACTGTCAAACCAGGTGTTAGAACATGTAGACTCGCCTGCGGGTTACCTGCAGGAAGCGTTACGCATACTTAAACCCGGCGGCACGCTAATACTTACTACACATGGTTATTGGTTTTATCACCCTACCCCGAATGATTATTGGCGCTGGACGAGCGCGGGCTTGCGCAAAACGGTAGAAAAAGAAGGTTTTATCATCTCCTCTTTTCATGGCATTATGGGATTGGCTGCCAGCGGCTTACAATTGTTACAGGATGCTATAGCGGTAAAGATGCCTAAATTCCTGATTCCGCCATTTGCTTTAGTGATGCAGGGCATGATCGGCTTATTCAACAAAATAAACTCGCAAAGCCAGCGAGACAGGGATGCATCATTATACGTTGTTATTGCTACAAAGCCGATATAAGTGATGGGTGAGTTTAACCTATGCATTATAAAACCCAATAACAACGCTTTCTCCGAAACATTTATTGAAGAACATATAAAGCGTTTGCCCGGCAACAAAAAGGTGCTGTGGGGCGGGGCTTTCCCTGTGTACGATGATGAGGGCAAGTTTATCATCGTGTCGAAATGGGGACTTTTGTTATATCTGATACAAAAGCGAATATTTAAAAAGCTATCTATAGGCATAGCCAACAAGGCTCTGGCAAATTATTTCACAAAAAATGAAATTGATGTGGTGTTTGCCGAATATGGTATGGTTGGCGCAATGGTTACCGATGCTTGTAAACTTGCAGGCGTTCCGCTGGTGATACATTATCATGGCGCCGACGTTCACCACGCCGGTACGGTAAAAAAGTATTACGCGCAATATCAAAAGGCTTTTAATTACGCGAGCGCTTTTATAGCTGTGTCGGGCGATATGGTGGAGACCTTAAAACAAATGGGCGCTCCGGCCGACAAAATTACACTTTCTTCCTGCGGAGTGGACACGCATGCCTTTCCGCAATTAGACATATCATCCAACGGGAGAAACTTTATTTCGATTGGCCGCTTTGTGGAGAAAAAGTCGCCCCTGTCTGTCGTAAAAGCCTTTAAAATAGTAGCTGATCAATATGAGGATGCTACATTAAACATGGTAGGCAATGGCCCTTTATTTGATGAAACGGCCGCTTTTATAAGAGTATCTGGCCTGGACGCTCAGGTAACATTAAGAGGGGTTTTAAAGCCTGACGAAATAAAAGTGTTGTTAAAACAAAGCCGGTGCTTTGTACAACATTCAGTTACGGCGGCTGATGGCGACAAGGAAGGTACGCCCGTGTCGGTTTTAGAAGCGGGCTCATCGGGACTGGCCATTGTAAGCACCCTGCACTCGGGTATAAAGGAGGCCGTAATCAATGGTGAAACAGGTTACCTGGTGCCTGAGCATGACATTGAAGGTATGGGCGCTTACATGCTGAATATAGCCGGTGATATTAACTTAGCCGTGAAACTTGGCAATGCAGCCGCAGCACATATTCGTAATAACTACGACGTTAATAATAGAATATCTAAATTGACAACCTTATTACTAAACGCAAAAAAGCAATAAAATGATAAAGAAAATAGCTTTGAGCTTTATTAAAAAATTGGGCTACGACATAATAAAACCGGATAAACGATTAATAGTGGATGGCTTGCCCGCTGACTTTGACAAAAGCATCATAAAAACATATAAAAAAGTAAAGCCGTATACACTTACCACACCCGAAAGAATTGCCGCGTTATGTAACGCTGTAAACTATATAACAGAAAATAACATTGAAGGTGATATTGTGGAATGCGGTGTGTGGCGCGGCGGAAGTTCAATGGCAGCCATAGATACATTAGTAAATAATAAGGATTTGAGTAGAAATATCTACTTATACGATACCTTTGAGGGCATGTCTGCCCCTACTGAAGATGACAAAGTACTCTCCGGCACGTCAGCTCTTGAACTAATGAATACATCGGATAAAGAAGACCCCACATCAGTATGGTGCTATTCTACTATTGAAGAGGTGCAAAATAACGTAAGAATGCTTGACTATCCGGATGAAAAAATTTTTTACATAAAAGGCAAGGTTGAAGATACTATTCCGGCAACGCTACCTGGCAAAATCGCTATATTAAGACTCGACACTGACTTTTATGAATCCACCAGGCATGAATTGCATTATTTATATCCGCTGCTGGTACAAGGCGGTGTTTTGATTATTGATGATTACGGCCATTGGGAAGGCGCCAGAAAGGCTGTGGATGAGTATATCAAACAACATAAGCTCCCGGTTTTGTTAAACCGGATTGACTATACCGGACGTATAGCTATAAAATGGAAATAAACAATGGGTATAGTAAAGCAACAGGCTTATAAAAATACCCTTGTACTTTATTTAGGTATGGCAATAGCGTATATTAATACGGTATTGCTTTTTCCGCCCATCGTTGGCGATAATAATTTCGGCTTTTATAACCTGGTTATCAGCGTATCGGTATTATACTCGCTGGTGTCGGCAATGGGTGTACCCAGTATTATAGCACGCTATTTCCCTTTTTACCGCACCGAAGACGGCAAGCACAACGGCTTTATTCATTGGGTGGCATTTTTGGCATTGATAGGCTTTTCAGTTGCAACAGCTTTGTACCTGGTATTTAAACCAGCCATCATCGGCGCTTACGCGCAAAGCTCGCCGTTGTTTGTAAAGTATTATTATTACATGATACCGTTGGCGTTGTTCATCATCGCCTTTAACTTTTTGGAGATGATGGGTCGGGCAGTTTACCGTACCATATTCTCAAACATACTACAGTTTGTGGTGTTGCGCCTGGCCACTACCATAATGCTGCTGATGATAACGCAGAAATGGCTCACGTTTGAGGGATTTATATTTGGATACATTATAGTTAACGGAATTATTTCGCTTATACTGCTTATCAATTTGCTCGTATCCGGAAGTTTTAAACTGGGTAGCGTAACAAGCACCTTAACCGGCGATAAAAAGCAGGAGATGATCAACTTCGGTATGTTTACGCTCGTGTCAGGTTCTGTTTATACTTTGCTGCAAAAGGTAGATACATTGATGCTAAGCTCTATGGCCAGTGATGCGGTAACGGGGGTATACAGTTGGTACTTCAATATTGCTATGGTGATCAGCATTCCGGCGCAGGCGCTCAGCCGTACCACTTACGCCATTGTTGCCGATTCGTGGCGAACAAAAAACATGGCCAATATTGCCGATATTTATGCCAAAACATCTATCATACAGTTAGTGGTAGGTATGCTGCTGTTTATAGGCATATTTATTAACCGGGATAACCTGTATGCCCTTGCCCGTAATAAGGATTTTACCGACCCGAAATATTTTATGCTTTTTATAGTTATCGGGCTTGGCTTTCTGGCTGATATTACCGGCGGTTTAAACAGCTATATTATAACCACCTCACACAAATACCGCCTGGTAACGCTCATCACCGTAATTATGTGCGTTATCTGCGTCATTCTTAACTATTTGCTTATCCCTATTTATGAAGGTTTGGGCTCAGCAATAGCTTATTTCATTACTATTGTGGGTATGAATTTCGCCACTTGGCTATATATCAAGATCCGCTTTAAAATGCAGCCCTTTACGTACAAGCATTTGCTGGTAGTGGTTATCGCGGCCATCAGCTATTTTATCGGCTTCAATTTTTGGCGCTTGCCTAATGTATGGCTTGATATTATGGCTCGTAGCGGCGTCACCGCCCTTGTATACGCGGTACTTACTTACTTATTTAAAATATCGGCAGATGTTAACGAAAAGGTTGATGAGTTGATAGCTAAATTTGTACGCCGGTAAGCATTATTATATTTTTAAAACCTGCCGGTTACATTCCGGTTAATTCAATCAAAAAAGATACTGTTTTACTGAGCATGCAAAACCTTGCCCCCATTGCTTTATTTGTTTATAACCGTCCTGATCATACCCGCAGAACACTTAACTACCTGCAAAAAAATTTACTGGCTGAGGAATCACGCCTGTATATTTTTGCTGATGCAGCCAAAACCGACGCTGATAAAGAGAAAGTAGAGCAGGTAAGGCAATACGTAAAAACAGTTTCAGGCTTTAAATCGGTTAGGGTTATTGAGCGAGAACAAAATCTGGGCTTGGCAGCATCTATTATTGACGGTGTTACCCGGTTGGTGAACGATTACGGTAAGGTGATCGTGTTTGAGGATGATCTGCTTTCCTCAAAATATACCCTGCAATATTTTAACGAGGCGCTTAACCGCTATGCTAACGAGGAGCAGGTTATGCACATCGGCGCATATATGTACGGTTTAAATAATGACAAACTGCCGCAAACCTTCTTTCATCATATTGCTACAAGTTGGGGATGGGCTACGTGGGCACGGGCGTGGAAAAACTTTGAGCCGGATATCGATAAGCTGATGGCCCAATTTGACCACGAGAAAAAGCACCGCTTTTCGGTAGAGAACACCATGAACTTTTGGAAACAGATGCAGGAGTTCAAGGCAGGTAAAAACAACTCCTGGGCTATACGCTGGTATGCATCCATATTCTTGAAAGGTGGGTTGACTTTGAACCCATCTCACTCTTTGGTGCACAACATCGGGCATGATGGCACGGGTGTGCACTCCAACATCGAGAATATGTACCAGGTGCAAATTACCGATAAGCCGGTAAAGCAATTCCCGACCATAATAGCGGAAGACAAGCAGGCACATATTGCCATTCGTAACTTTTTGAAGAACCGCAAAGGCAGTTTATTACAACGTGGGTTACGGCTGATAAAGCAGTGGCGGATAAAATATCTGAAAAAGTCTTGAACCTGAATTTACAAAATTTAGGAATCTGAAAAATAGTATTTGGCGCTTTAGAACTGTGCAATTATTCTCTTTAACAACATTGCTATTCCCTTAAATAACAAATTCACAATTACAGCAACTATTAAAATAAGCACAGTTAAATTTAAGTTGCTCCCAAACGGGTAAATGGTAGTATGCCAACCAGGCGCTAATGAAACAAAAAAGCTGTTGTACAAAAGTGCCGGAACTGTAAAATAAACAATAATTGATACAGCTATTGCTGCTATTACATTAATTGCCGATTGCTTCATTTTCATTATAAGGCTACTTTACCGCTTTTAACACAATATAAGGCGAAAGCGCCTTACTTTCAACAGGTACTATCTTGGTAAACACTTTGCCGGCAAACCATAAGCCTTTTACAAAAACTTTTGCCAATGCGCTTTGCTCCGCTTTATTTTCCAGCCAGATGGAAAACTTGCCGGAGTAGTAACACTCTACTTCTTTTAAACCTAACTGGCGACAGCTATCGGCCAGCAGTTGCAGGTTCATGCTGTTGATGTTGTGCTTATCGTAATTATCACGGTCGAATTTGCGCTGCACCCAGCCATTAACGCCTACAAAATTTGGCAGGGTGATGAACAGCACACCGCCGGGTTTTAAAAACTGAAGATGGGTTTCAATAATGGCCTTGGTATCGTTAAAATGCTCTATCAACCCAAAGGATGATACGAGATCGTATTGTTTTTCGGGTGTATAGTTAAATAAGTCGGCTTCGATGATGGTAATATCAGACTCGCTTAACCCATTTGCCTCAAGCAGCTTTTTGATGATGTCGCGGTGGATGTAGTAATCAAACAGGGTAGTATCCAGCTTTTGATACTTTTTAAGATACGTGGCGTAATAACCCGGGAAACCGCCCAACTCAATCGCTGTTTTTATTTGCTTCTCGGCTATTAGCTTGCCTAATATATCGCCGAATACGTAATTTGCCTTGATAGGAAAAATGAGGCCCTTTTTTGCTTCCCAAAATGATTTCCAGAACGAGCGGTCGGTTAAGTTATTATCCATTTAATTTTTAAGCACCTGTTGTAATAATTGTTTCCGTTATGGTTGTTTTTTGTTCGATAATGCGCGCCGGATTACCCACGGCTACACTGTTGGCCGGTATGTTTTTCACCACTACTGCGCCCGCCCCTATTATTACGTTATCGCCAATGGTAACATCGCCAATAATACAAACGTTTGCGCCAATGTCAACATTGTTCCCAATGCGCGGGCAACCACTAAAGTTTCCGTCAGCCAGTTTTTTATGCCCTATGGTTACCGAATTGCGCAGCACACAGTTTTCGCCAAGCACCACGCCCTGGTTAACTACCAGTGCCTGCCCATGGTAAATGATCAGTCCTTTACCCGCCGTTAGCTTGCGCGGCAGCTCGATACCCAGGCTCCATTCCACAAAAAAGCGGTAAAACATGAGGTATGGAAAAAGTATCACCTTTGCTACCATCGAGCGGTTAATCAACTGCACCAGCCTGAACATAAAAAGCACCAACTGGCCTTTTATATTCCCGCGGTTAGCTTTCCGGTCCTGAAACAAGTAAGCAAAAGGGTTCATTTTTACGTTGATGATTTTTTAGCGATTCCTCAAAAGTAAAATAATTGGCGGGTTTGTTAAACATGCCGCTGCTTTTTGCATTATAAACAGGCAATGCTTAGTTAGCAGCCTATGTTAAGCATAAATGCCTGCAATTAGCTATACTTGTGCCGGTTTTAATACATGAAGGTTACATTGATCAACACTGCCGATGCCGGTGGCGGCGCGCCCGCCGCCTGTATGCGCCTGCTTAAAGCGCTGGTGCAAAACGGTGTTGATGTAACCATGGCCGTTCAGCAAAGGCTCACCACCGAGCAAAGGGTAACTACTACAACGGGAAAACGCATAGCCAAAGCTAATTTTTTACTTGAACGCTTACCATTCATCGCTTTTGAGGAGAGGGACAAATCGGTACGTTTTGCTTTTTCACCTGCAAATTCAGGAAGTAACATACTCGATCATCCTGCTATACAGGAAGCTGAAATATTGCACCTGCACTGGACGAACTCCGGGTACCTCAGCATTAAAAACCTGCAGCAATTACTACAATTAGGCAAACCCGTGGTTTGGACGTTGCATGATATGTGGGCCTTTACCGGCGGCTGCCACTACTCTAACGGCTGTGATCATTTTGTAAACCAATGCGGTAACTGCTGGATGCTGCGCCGCCCAAAGACTAATGATCTTTCGCATAAGGTATGGCAGCGTAAGTTCGCTATGCTGCAAAGCGCCCAAAACCTAACCATAGTAAGCTGCAGCAACTGGCTGGGCAATGTATCGCGCGGCAGCGGCTTGTTGGGTAGCAGGCCAACGGTTGCCATCCCTAACCCAATTGATGTAGATACCTTTTCACCAAAAGATAAAATTGCCGTTCGCAAAAAATGGGGTATTGATACCGATGCTAATATTATTCTTTTTGGCGCTGCTAATATAAACGACCGCCGCAAAGGTATCATTTACCTGGTTGAAGCCTTGCACCTGCTGAAACAACAAACCGGCGATGCTCCTGTACAAATGGTAATCTTCGGTAAGAATAAACATTTCGACACCGCTACCCTTCCCTTCAAGGTGAAAGAACTAAGCATAATCAACGCTGAAAGTGACCTAGCCGAGATCTACAGTGCCGCGGATGTGTTTGTGTCGCCATCGCTGGAAGATAACCTTCCTAACATGATCATGGAATCCCTGGCTTGCGGTACACCTGTGGCTGCATTCAACTCGGGCGGAATACCTGACCTGATAGACCATCAGCAGAACGGGTACCTGGCTGAATATAAATCAGCGGCCGATTTGGCAGCGGGTATCAGGCACTTGTTATTTTCTGAAGATAATGTAGGCTTATCAATATCGGCCCGGCAAAAGGTATTGGAAAATTTTACCAATAACAAAGTGGCCAAACAATACATTGATCTTTACAATTCGATATTATAAATGGCAGCGTTTAACCCTACCCTCAGCATCATCACCGTTGTGTATAATAACGTACGCGATGTGGAGCGCACCATGCTTTCGGTATTAAGGCAAACATATGCCAATATTGAGTATATCATAATCGATGGGGCATCAACCGATGGTACTTTAGCTATCATTCAAAAACATCAAAACCGTATTGCCCGCCTGGTGAGCGAAAAAGACAAGGGTATTTATGATGCCATGAACAAAGGGCTGGCATTAGCAACCGGCGATTATGTGTTGTTTATGAACTCGGGGGACGAGCTATATGATGCCGGTACCATTGAAGCTGTTTTCGCATCATCGCCTGACGCTGATATTTATTACGGCGAAACTGAAATGATTGATGCGGACAGTAAAAGCCTCGGCCAGCGCCGCCACAAAGCACCCGGTAAATTCAACTGGCGAAGTTTTAAATACGGCATGAGCGTAAGCCATCAGGCCATCTACATCAGGCGCAGCCTGACAAAACCTTATGACAGCCGCTACCAGTTAAGTGCCGATATCGACTGGATATTACATGCCGCCAGACAAGCCAAAAGAATTGTAAACGTTAAACGCTATGTGGCTAAATACCTGGTGGGCGGCATGTCCAAACAAAAGCACCGGCAAAGCCTGGTTGAGCGTTTTAACATTATGCGCGAATATTACGGGTTGATACCTACCCTGTTCAACCACGCGGTTATCGCTTTTAATTTAGGCTGGTACTGGCTGCTGCACCGCCGTACTAACGATTGATCGTCCCACAAAAAAACCCGCAACTTTCGATACGGGCTCTCTATTTATTTATACTGATTAGCAGTACTGATCAAAAGCGTATACCAGATTATCGGCAATCATTTGCGCAGGGCGGCCTTCAATTTGGTGGCGCTCGATAATGTGTACCAGCTTGCCATCCTTAAACAAAGCCATTGATGGCGATGACGGCGGGTAAGGCAGCATATAGTTACGGGCAGCATCAACCGCATCTCTTTCCATACCTGCAAAAACGGTTACCAGTTTATCCGGATGTTTCTCATAAGTTACGGCGGCACGGGCGGCCGGGCGCGCGTTGGCAGCGGCACAACCGCAAACCGAGTTAACAACTACCAATACGGTACCTTCGCTTTCAATGGCGTTTTTTACCGCGTCGGCATCTTTAAGTTCTTCAAAGCCCGCGTTGGTCAGTTCGGCACGCATGGGGGCAACTAAATATTCTGGGTACATCATATACTATCCTTAAAATTAAATCAATACAAAAATATCAATTCTCTACAAAAACAATTCACACAGGCGCAATAATAACATTGGCTTGACGGTAGCCCTATTCATCGCGCTTGCAAATACCGTCCTTTATATCGATCAGCAACACCGATACAACATTCAGTCCGCTGGCAGCGGCCACCGTAAGCAAGCCATCAGCAACAGATTGACGGAAAAACAGCAGGTAGATCAAAGTACCATAGTAGGGCGTCATGCAGATCGGGCAGCCATATAGCGGCTTATAGAGCATTCCCTTAGGTTCAACAATTTTTTTGATGCCTTCAAATATCATCCCGCGCCAACTACAGGCATGTATAAACAATACTATCATGGCGATAATGAGCGCGTGTTCTAACATATGATTGGTTTAAGTTTGTACTGAAGCAAAAAGTTTACCAATAAGCTGAACCTCAAGCCCGCATTTCATTAAGAAAACATTATTATGTACTTTTGCATTCTAATAACAGAAAAATAAATAATATGTCGACTGTAGAGACTACTTACCTGAAATACAAGGTAAAAGATATTTCGCTGGCTGAGTGGGGCCGCAAAGAAATTGAACTGGCCGAGGCTGAAATGCCGGGTTTGATGGCGTTACGTGCCGAGTATGGCCCTTCAAAACCATTGGCCGGCGCGCGCATTGCTGGTTGTTTGCACATGACCATTCAGACTGCCGTATTGATTGAAACTTTGATTGAGCTGGGTGCTGAAGTTACCTGGTCGTCATGCAATATATTCTCTACCCAGGATCATGCCGCTGCGGCTATCGCTGCTGCCGGTATCTCGGTTTACGCCTGGAAAGGTATGAACGCCGAAGAGTTTGACTGGTGTATTGAGCAAACCTTATTTTTTGGCGAAGAGCGCCAGCCGCTTAACATGATTTTAGATGACGGTGGCGATTTAACCAACATGGTACTGGATAAATATCCTGAACTGATTGGCGCGATCAAAGGCCTGTCTGAAGAAACTACGACCGGTGTACACCGCCTGTACGAACGCATGAAGAATGGCACGCTGCCAATGCCTGCCATTAACGTGAACGACTCGGTAACTAAATCAAAATTTGATAACAAATACGGTTGCCGCGAATCACTGGTTGACGCAATCCGCCGTGCTACCGACGTGATGATGGCCGGTAAAGTAGCCGTTGTTTGCGGTTATGGCGACGTAGGTAAAGGTTCTGCCGATTCATTACGCAACGCCGGTGTGCGTGTAATTGTTACCGAGATTGACCCAATATGTGCCTTACAAGCGGCCATGGAAGGCTTCGAGGTTAAAAAACTGAGCACTGCCATTTCTGAGGCTGATATTGTGGTTACCGCTACCGGTAATAAGGATATTGTACGTGAGCAGCACTTCCGTGCCTTGAAAGACAAAGCTATCGTTTGTAACATCGGTCACTTTGATAACGAGATTGATATGGCTTGGTTAAACGGCGCTTATGGCAATACTAAAATTGAAATTAAACCACAGGTTGATAAATATACTATTGACGGTAAAGACGTAATTGTGTTAGCTGAAGGCCGTTTGGTAAACTTAGGTTGTGCTACAGGCCACCCAAGCTTTGTAATGAGTAACTCATTCACCAACCAAACCCTTGCCCAATTAGAGCTTTGGACCAATGGCGATAAGTACGAGAACAAAGTATACACCCTGCCAAAACACCTTGACGAGAAAGTAGCACGCCTGCACCTTGCCAAAATTGGTGTTGAGCTGGAAGTGCTTGATCAGGATCAGGCTGAATACATCGGCGTAACTGTTGAAGGCCCGTTTAAACCGGAGTATTACCGTTATTAATAGCTGAAAGCGTAAAGGCTAAAGCTGAAAGCTTTTGTAATAATAATAAACAAAAAGCGGCATGATTTCAATCATGCCGCTTTTTGTTTATTACATCTTGTGTTTCATCAGTCCCGGCCGTATTTGCAAGTATATCTGCCCGCTCATGGGGGTACTGCCATATAACGGGTCTAATTTTTCAGGCGCAAAGTTGATAGACGCCTGGATGCCGCTGATGTATTCTATCGGGCCTGTTTTAAACAAACGGCGATTGGTGCCCAGTGTTAGTTTATGTACATTGAATACGGCGGCGCCGAATTGATCCTCGAGCGCCAGCTCTTCGGCTGATTTTTGTACGAATTCGTAACGGCCATATATTGCCTGTTTATTTAACTGGCGCGTGCCTTCGGCTAAAAGGGAATGTTCGTCGCCGTGGCCGCTGTGATTCATGCCCCAAACTAATGCACTGGTAAAGTATTTTCCATCGTGCGATACCGGTGAAGCATACAATGCCGACGCGGAGTATCTCCATATATTTTCATTGGGATGCAGCAGCTCCGGACTGTTGATATACGCCTGCGATACCTGGAACGCCCATGCCTTATTCGGGTTGAACGATGCCCGCCACGAGTAGCTGTCAAAACGCATCTTATCAAAATCATACCTATCCTCATCAGGTTCGCGGCCGGTGAATATCGATCCTTCAAGTTTATATTTATCAACCCGAACACCCAGCGTAGCTACTCCGTAGGTAATGTGCGTAGCATCCTGCCAGTGGTGGCCCAGCGGTGCATCCGGATCATTCAACGCTACAATACGATGCATAAACGCGGGAGCGCCAAGTGCAGGCTCGCCCGGATAACCAAAGTAGCCGAACACATCTACCTTTTTACTAAGCCGTTGTGTATAGCCGATGGTCAGCCCGCTGAACAGATCGTGCGGGTGTTGCCTGTCAACCAGGGTTTGGCCTTTATAGCTTTCTCCGCTTTGAAACAGTAACGGATAACCTCGTTCAGTAACCGTCCATGGGTCGGCACTCAGCATGGCACTGATATTTAGCAAACCGTTTTTACCCACCTGCCGGTTATACATGGCCATAAACCAGTTGGGCGCATCAAACTGTGTATCGCTGCGTTGGGTTTTGCCATTTAACTGCTGATTATTGTAGCGCAAAAACATGCTGCCATGAAACATGAACATCCCCTTTTTAGTATGCTTCATCAGCATATACATGGGTGTATTGTCAGGCATCCATGAGGTGCCGGAACCATTACGATTCATGGGCAGACTAAGCGAGTACGAATGGTGCATGCCCGGCATGGCCATAGTATCATGTTTTATACCAGCCATATCATCCATTTGCATATTATGCTGATGTTTTGCAGTATCGGGCCTGGCAACATCTTTTTGCATATGATGATCGTGCTGTGCCAGGGCGGGCAGGGCAGTCAATATCGAAAATGAAAGTATCAGGAGCAGTTTATTCATCATAAAGGTGTGGTAGTTAAATCAACTACTACAAAGCTAAGCTGCTATGCCCGCCTCAGTTTTACATCATTCCGCGTAATATTTACATGATTATGCCTGCAACAAAAAAGCCCGGCACAAGGCCGGGCATACACTTAATTAACACACTAAAAATCCGAGAAAAGAAAGATCGTTATAACAGTTTAAAATCAGCTTCTTTAACATCAGCCGAGCTGCTACCGATGAACAGCTTAAAGTCGCCAGGCTCGGTAGTATATTTCATGTTGATGTCGTAAAATTTCAAATCGTCAGTACTTACGTTAAAAGTTACTGTTTTGCTTTCACCTGCTTTCAAAAATATCTTTTGAAAGCCTTTCAACTCCTTAACCGGGCGGGTAACTGAACCTACCATATCACGGATGTACAACTGCACCGTCTCTTCACCGTCGTATTTACCGGTATTGCTCAGCGTAACTGTGGCCTGTAAACGCTCACCGTTGCGGATGCTGGTTTTGCTCAGCTTAACATCGCTATAACTGAAAGTAGTATAGCTTAAACCATGGCCAAACGGGTAAAGCGGCGTGTTAGGTATATCCAGGTATTTTGAAGTATATTTTTGCTCGTCGTTAAAAGGACGGCCTGTGCTTTTTGCATTGTAATAAATGGGTATCTGCCCTACGCTACGCGGAAAGGTCATGCTCAATTTACCTGACGGATTGTATTTACCAAAAAGTACATCAGCAATGGCATCGCCTGCTTTAGTACCTGCAAACCAGGTTTCCAGTATAGCGGCGGTATTGTCATGCTCCCACTGTAAAGTAAGCGGGCGACCGTTCATTAATACCAGCACAATAGGCTTGCCTGTTTCGCGCAGGGCTTTTAACAGGTTTAGTTGATTTACCGGCAAACCAATGTCGCTGCGGCTGGCAGCTTCGCCGCTCATGCCGAACGCTTCACCCAGCATGGCAACAACCACGTCTGCATCCTTTGCTTTTTCAACCGCTTCCTTAATCATATCGGCAGGCGATTTACTGTCTAATACGATCTGCGCGTCATGCGGATTAAGCTTATCTATCAGCGCCTTATCATCTAAAATATTACAGCCTTTGGCATATGTAAACTTGTTCGACGGATATTGTGCCTGCAAAGCATCCCAAAAGCTGGTGGCTTTTTTCCAGTCGCCAGCACCGCTCCAGTTACCGATCAGGTCGCGCTGATTTTTAACCATCGGGCCAACAAAGGCTATTTTTTTACCGGCCTGCAATGGCAAAGTGTTGTTATCATTTTTTAGCAATACCATGCTTTTCTCAGCCGCTTCTTTAGCCAAAGCCAGCTTTTCAGCATTCATGATATTGTTCTTAGCACGATCTTCGCTTATATTGCGGTACGGATCATCAAACAAACCCAGTTTGTATTTTGATTCCAGCACACGGCGGCAAGCCAGGTCGATGTATTTTACATCCAGCTTTTTAGCCTGAACCAGTTTCTTCAGTTCGCCAATAAACAGATCGCTCACCATATCCATATCATTACCGGCAACCAGTGCCAGTTTAGCTACCTGCGCATCATCGCCCATACCATGGTTTTTAAGCTCCATTATGGCGGTATAGTCGGTTGCTACCATACCTTTAAAACCCCATTGGTTGCGCAGCAAATCAGTAAGCAGCCAGTGATTAGCAGCAGCAGGCACTCCATTTATCTCGTTAAACGAACTCATTACCGTGGCCACACCCGCGTCAACAGCGGCTTTGTAAGCAGGCAGGTATGTTTCGGTCATTTTGCGCATACTCATGTCAACGGTGTTGTAATCACGACCAGCTTCGGCAGCGCCGTATAATGCAAAGTGTTTTACACAGGCCAGCACGGCATCTTCACGACGAAGGTCATTCTTTTCGCCCTGGTAACCCTTAACCATCGCCCTTGCAATTTGCGAACCCAGCCAGGTATCCTCACCGCCGCCTTCGGCCACACGGCCCCAACGAGGATCGCGAGCAATATCAACCATTGGCGAAAACACCCAGTTTAAACCATCGGCAGTAGCCTCATCAGCAGCAGCACGGGCGGTTTTTTGGATCAAAGGCATATCCCACGATGCGGATAAACCCAGCGGAATAGGGAAAATAGTACGGTGCCCGTGTATTACATCATAACCAAAAAGCAATGGAATTTTAAGGCGTGTTTTTTTAATGGCCAATTCTTGCAGCTTGCGCACCGCGTTTGGCGTGTAGGTGTTGAATACACCGCCTACCATGCCTTTTTCAATTTTTTCTTCCACACCCTGGCTCAATATTGGCCCGGTAACGTCAAAGCCGATAGATGGCAAATTTAACTGACCAATCTTTTCGTCAATCGTCATTTTAGCCATTAGTTTATTGATGTAGGCATCCATCTTAGCATCGCGGGCGGCTTTTTGTGCCGATGCCCCGAAGCCTGTTAACACCAGGCACGATGCAATGACTATTTTTGATAACTTCATAATCTGTAGTATATACTTGAGTTAAACTTATTTTCTATTCTGATTTAATAACCGCCGTTGGCTCCGAAACTCCATTCTCGTTAACGGCTTCTATCCGGAAATAGTAAGGCATATCCTTATCCATCGCCTTAAAAAAGTACTGACTGGCGTTATGTACCATAATGCAGTTGTATAGCTTATCGGATGCCACGCCGATGTAAATATTGTAGGCATAGGCATTATCAACCGGGCGCCATTTAATCCAGGCATCGCGTTTATCCTTTTCGGTGCGGAGTACAATAAATTCCTTTACGGTATCAGGTTTTGTACCACCGCCATTGCCAAAAACCCGTAAGCCGCTGATGGCGAATTTGCCTGTAGGCATGTGCTGATTCACCAACTTTATATAGCGCGCCTTAACCGGTTTGTTCAGTTCCACATAATCATGCGGCACATCGGTCTTGTTTTTGCTTTTGTCGATAACAGTTTTCCAGCTTTTGTTATCAGTAGAGTAAAGTAATTTATACTGATGATAGAACGGCCCCGAAGGTTTGCCCAATACATTAGCATCCTGATCGGCATAGTTTATCTGCACAGCGTTTATTGTACTTATATTACCCAAATCGGTTGCTATCCACTCGCCTGCGTTGGCGCTCGCGGCGCTCCAGTAGGTTTTAATATCTTCATCAACCGCGTTGTTGGCCGAGTAATTACCCAGGGTTGATGATACGGTTACCGGTTTGTTATAATTCAGCAGCATCCAGCCGGTAAAGCGGCTTTTCAGGTGATCCGTTTCGCCGGTGGGCAGATAGGTAGGATAATCGCCAAAGGCGGTGTTGCAATACATCACATCATCCTTGTCAAAGCCGGCAGGCCATATACCTATTCGGCGCTCAAAATTATTTTTTATGGCGATAACCATGGTTGATACATGCCAGTAGTTATTCCATTTATCCTGATAGGTAGCGCCATGCCCGGCACCACGCGCGAAGCCTCCCGGCTTGTAGCTAAACGGCATAGGCTGCGGCTTAAATGGCCCCAAAGGCCCCTCGCCTACAATTACCCCATCCGAATAGCCGCTGAACTCGGTACCCGGGGCACCGTATTGCAGGTAGTATTTTTTGTTGTGCTTGGTCATCCAGGCACCCTCCATAAACGGATCAAGAAAAATGTTATCCAGATTTTCGCCGAAGCGCTGCCAGCCATATTTGTAAGGTTGCAGCAGGTACATCTCCTTACGGTAGCCTTTTAAATGAAATGTAGTGGGATCAACCTCGGCACCATATACCGGGTAAACATTGCTGCTGCCATTGTACATATACAGCTTGCCGTCATCATCCCTGAAGAAGGCCGGGTCCCAGCCGCCGGGCTCAAACTTGTGGATAGCTTCTTTCCACTCATTACCTTTCGGATTAGTGCTCATCCAAATCGGAAAATTATCTGAATAGGTTGAGCCGAACACCAGCAGGGTATCGCCCTGCACCCATACGGCGGGAGCGCACAGGTCATCATACACCTTATGCTCGGGGCGTAGAAAATGGCGGGCTACAAAGTGCCAGTTGCTCATATCGCTGCTCCACCAGTAGCCCCATTGGTTGGTGCTGAACAAGTAGTAATCGCCCTTATAGGTAACAATAACCGGATCGGCCGTAGCACGGTGACGACCCGCGGTTGAAAAGTTGGGGATAGGTGTGTACCCGTAATCAATATTGATCGGGTTACAATACGTACGCTGGCTGTTTTGCGCGGTAGCAACACCGGCAAACAGCAGAAAAGCACAGGCAATGCCCCATATATTTATCCTACTAACCATTAGTTGCTTTTTATAGCCGGACTTTCAAAACCCAACTTTTTAAGGCCGCCCTGTATTTCAGGCGCGCGCATAAACAAATTCCATAACAGGCCGCTGCGGTGATTTTCGATCATCACCACGATAGGGCCCTGGTCAATAGCCAGGTATGATTTAGCGTACCAGTTTTTGCTCTCGTTAAAAGCATCCACAAAGCCGTATTCGCCCCATATCTTATCACCCAAACCATAATAGAAATGGCGCAGTGCTTTCATTGATTCCTTTGGCGTGTATGGGAATGCTGATAATGCCGCTGTCGGTGTAATTACACCAAGATCATTAGTTGGCGAGTGTGCGTTATAACCCTCATGGTTATCGCTGGCGGTTAAGCCCCAGCAGTTTTCGCCGTAGCCTTTAAACTTTTTAGGATTATCAACACAGTAAGCGTAGTTGATGCGGGTATGGTTTACGTTCTGCTCCCAGTAATCAGCATATTGATCTTTTAATCCTTGAGGATTTAAGCCTAAGAAAGAGTAATGCGAAAAAAACAACGGACCACCATAATCAAAGCCTAAAGGCAGTTTAATGCCATAGAACGATTTACCATTTTTAAAAAAATCACTTTGTGCCCAGCCACGGTTATAAATACGTGCAGCGTCAACTGGGTAACGCTCGGCGCTGGCGGCCAGCACATAGGTAATCAGGCATTCGTTAAAGCCACGTATCGGAAAATTCATGGCCCAGCCATTGTTTGGCGACCAGTGCCAGTACAGGTTGTCCCGCTCGTGGGTATACCAGTCCCACTCAATTTCGCTCCACAACCAGCCTATGCGGTTGCGCAACTCTTCTTCTTTTTGGCTTGTGCCATTGTAATATTGTTTGGCGGTAAGCAATCCCTGGAACAGGAATGATGTTTCCACCAGGTCGCCGCCGTCGTCCTTACGCCCAAAGGGGATGATCTTGCCGGTTGCACCGTTCAACCAATGCGGAAAAACGCCATGGTAAGCATCTGCTTTAGAAAGAAATTTTACCATATGGAGCATACGGTCAACCGCCTGCTCGCGCGGTATCCACTTACGGTCAACCGCTACAATCATGGCCATAATGCCGAAACCGGTGCCGCCGGTGGTAACCACCTCGCCGCCGTAATCAAAAGCCTCGTTACTACGCTCAAGCGCCATGCCGCTAACCGGGTGGGCAAAATCCCAAAAGTAACGGAACGTTTGGCGCTGCACCACATCAAGCAGGGCGCTGTCGCTTAAATTTTTGATAACCCCAACCGGTTTAATGGCCGTATATTTTACCGTGTTCTTTTTGCTTTGGGCAAAGCAATGGTAAGCTGTTGATAGCAACAGTGTTAATAATATCAGTTTCTTCATTTTTATGTACGATAAAAACGTGTTATAAATTAGGTCCCGAAAAACCTAAGCCTTTCATGCCTTTTTTTACTTCGGGCGCACTCATAAACAGGTTCCATAACAAGCCGCTGCGATGGTTCTCAATCATGGTAACAATAGGCCCCTGGTCAATAGCCAGGTACGAGTCGGCAAACCATGGGTCGGTTAGGTTAAAGGCATCATAAAAGCCATAATCGCCCCATAGCTTATCACCCAGTTTGTAATAATAGAACTTTAATGCCTTCATGCTTTCCTCCGGCGCGTAAGGCATGGATGCAAGGGCAGCCGTTGGTGCAATCACGCCTACATCATTAGTTGGCGAGCTGGCCGTATAACCACCTTTAATATCGCTGGCGGTTAGTCCCCAGCAGTCGGCGCTATAGCCGTTATATTGTTTGGGGTTGCTTACACAGTAGTTATAGTTAACCAGTGTGTGCGCTTTGGTTTGCTTATCATAATCAGCATAAGCATCAGTTAAATTGGTTGGGTTAATGGCCATGAACGAGTAATGTTCAAAAAACATTGGCCCGCCCTGGGTAGGTCCTAATGGCAATTGTACACCAAAATAGGTGTTGCCGTTGCGCATAGCGCCGTTGCCTGCCCAGCCATTATCGTAAACTATTTTTGGTATAGCGTGCGTGTTTGATGATGCCGCCAATACATACACCGACAGGGCTTCGTTCCAGCCGCTTACCTGCATGTTCATGTCCCAATTGTAGTTAGGGCTCCAGTGCCAGTAGAGGGTATTTTGACCACCGCGACGGAACCAGTCCCACTCCACGCCGTTCCATAACTCGTTAATATCTCTGCGAAGCGTAGTCTCGGCATTACCTGCGCCATTAAAATATTGACGCGCGATAATCAGGCCTTCCATCAGGAACGATGTTTCCACCAGGTCTGCACCGTTATCCTTTTCGCTGAATGGCTGCACCTTGCCTGTAGCGCCATTCAGCCAATGCGGGAAAGCGCCATGAAATTTATCGGCGGTTTTTAAAAAGCCGACTATCTTCTGCATCCGTGCCAAACCTTCGGCGCGGGTTATAAAATTGCGGTTAACCGCGGCCACCAAAGCCATTATGCCAAAGCCTGAACCACCGGTAGTTACCACATCGCCTGATGAGTTACGCTCACGCGCCATGCCGCTGTTTGGATGGCCGAAGTCCCAGAAGTATTTAAAGGTTTGGCGCTGCACCAAATTGAGCAAAGCATCGTCAGAAATGCGCGGAAACTTGTCGGTTGAATCGATAGCTGTTAGCAATTGTACTGATACAGCCGATTGCAGGCTGCCTTTATTGTTAGCTTTAAGCGCGGTAGTAACATCAACGCTGTATTTAGTTATGTTTTGTAAGGCAGATGATGGCTTGATCACGATGGTTTTGTCATCATCCTCATAAGTAGCATCATAGTTTACATTGGTGCCGGATGCCGTTTTAAAAGTGACGCTGTTTTTCACCGTGCTTTTATCCAAAGCTGCCGAGAAAGATATTTTAATTACGGGCGATGTATTGATATTACGATAGTTAAAACCGGATGATACCCCATTAACCCGTAAAGCATTAAAACTAAACGAACCCGGCTGCGTTGGCGGCGGTGTTACCGGTTCAACGGTATCATTTCCGCTTTTACTGCACGATGCCGTGACTAATATCAAACCTAAGTAGAACAATATCCTTTTCACCATAATCACTTTTTAAACAAGTTACCCACCCTTTTGAGGTGGGTAACTACCAATTGTAAACACTATATAATTATTTGCCCCGGCCTTCAAGTTTAACTACCGCGTTAATTTCATTATCACTTAACGCTTTGTTGTAAATGCGTACCTCATCAAGCTGCCCGGTAAGGTAACTTGCCCAGCTTTGCTTGCCGGTGGCTGTTGTCTGGCTCGGATCTGTTTGAAACTGAACGCAGCCAAAAACGATGTTACCTGTATTTTGAAACTTTAACGCACCCGACAATCCGTTTAGTTTGGTATTGCCCACTTCCGATCCGTTCAAGTAAACAGTTACTACCGAGGTCGACTCATTGTACGATACACCCAGGTTTACCCATTTATCAAACATGTTTTTCACGTTATCAAGCGCGTAGGTAACATCATCGGTACCGTTAAAGAAATGCACACGAAGCTTACCGTTATCGTTGGTGCTGCCGTTCTCAATAAAAATTTCGAAATTACCCCAAAAGGCATTGGTTTTAGCTAAACTGAATAAGCCTATTATACCTGTTGATGGCGGCGGCGTATTAACCCACTCCGTCATGGTAAAACTGGTTAAACCGGTTATAGTTGCACTGGGTGCGGTAATTACATAACTATTTAAAGCGCCTTGCAAGCCCTGCCCTTTAATGCCGCCGGTAAATGAAGTACCGGTAGCTGTTCCGGCAGTTTTTGATACGCTATCCGCCAAATTACCATCAAAGGCCCAATGAGCTACCAGGTTTGATGGAGCAACCTGTGCAGCACTGGTAAAACCACCTATATTTAATGGCGGGGCATACGATTTAGGATCAAAATCCTTTTGGCAGGATGATAGTGCCAACCCCGCAAGGGCTACACCTAATATATTTTTAAAGCTATACTTTTTCATGAATGATAATGCTTAGTGATTAATAACCCGGGTTTTGTGTTAAAACACCCGCACTTAAATCGATCTCATTTTGTGGGATAGGCCAAACCTCGTTCTTATTTGCCTTCCAGCCTTTAGGCCCAAAAACCTGCGCGGCGCGGCCTTGGCGTATTACGTCGAAATAACGGTCAAACTCCATGGCCAGTTCAACCTGGCGCTCATGCCATATGGCTAAACGTAGCTGATCTTTGTTGGTGGTAGTAACGCGTGGCAATATGCTGTTGTTACCCTGACGGGCACGAGCCCTTACCTGCTCCAGTGACTCCAAAGCTGCGCTGGTTTGCCCAAGTTCATTGGCTGCTTCAGCATTCATTAATAAAACATCCGCATAACGTATAACACGAATATTTTGGTCGGCCCCCTCATTATACCCGCTAACAAAATACCTGAACGGAACGTACGATTTCATGTTATACATCGGGTTATCAGCATTTGCAGGCACGGCATCGCCATCAGGGGTGGTACGGCCTCTGAACATGATGGTTGCAGCCCTGCGCGGATCACCGTCTTCAAATGCGTCGGCTAACTCCTGAGTAGGTACATTAAAACCCCAACCACCGCCTACGGTACCACGGGCACCCTGAACCTGTGAATATTGAGAGTTAGATGCTGACGGGTTGCCATCAACACGCTTAGCCTGTATTTCAAAAACAGACTCCGAGTTATTTTCATTGGTTACCCTGAACGACTGATAGAAGTTAGGGAACAATGAGTAACCTAAACCTTTAACCTGGTTGGTTAGGTCAAGCACATCAGCCCATTTTTGCTGATACATAGCAACTTTAGCATGTAATGCCAAAGCTGCACCCTTTGTAACACGGCCAAGCTGGTCAGCCGGATAGCTTTGCGGCAGCGCGGCAGCAGCTTCAGTCAAATCCTTTTCAATTGCTGCATAAACCTGTGCTTTTGGCGTACGCGGAATATTAAATTCTGTCGCATCTTTGGGTAAATTCAAGCGTAACGGCACATCACCAAAAGCCCTAACCAAACGGAAGTAACTGTAAGCACGCATAAACTTAGCCTCAGCCAGGTAACGGTTTTTTAATGCTGCATCCATTTGAATTTTTGGCACGTTCTCAAGCACCTGGTTAGCCAGGTTTATAGATTGATATTTTCCTTGCCAAAAACCACCTAACTGGCCTTCGCCGGCAGTAACGGTAAAGTTATCATAGTTATTAAAAAAGGTAGCGTCACTTGGTGTACTGCCTTTTTCGGCCTCATCAGAGCCTACACTTTCAAGCGCTATAGGTGCGAACGCAACATTATTCCAATCGCGCTGGTTACCGTATAACGAGTTTACTGCTTTATCGGCATCACCCGCGTTCACAAAAAAGTTTTGGCTAGGTTGCTGTGCTTGCAATGGCACATCCAAAAAGCTTTTTTTACATCCTTGAGATACAAAAAGCGTAGCAAGCATAGCCATAGCTACGAAGCTGTGTTTATATTGATTATTTATCTTCTTCATTTTATTAGAAACTTACGTTAACACCAAAATTATAGGTTGCATAAAGCGGGTACACGTTGGCATCAATACCTGCTTCGGTAGGCGCGCCGCCAACCTCGGGGTTGAAGCCTTTATAACTAAAGATGTTAATTGGGTTTTGCGCATTTGCATACAGCCTGATACGCTGAATTTTCCATTTACTTAACCAATTGCCAGGCAAGGTGTAACCAAACTGTATGTTACGTACCCTGAAATAAGCACCGCTTTGAACATAGAATGAGTTAGGCGCTGAGTTTGAAGTAGAACCTACATCGGCAGAAGGATAGGTGTTTGATGTACCTGCTCCATGCCAGCGGTTATCATAAAAATCTTTGGTGAAATTTTCGTTACCAAAGCGATAGGCAATGTTAGCGTTGTATATGCTTACACCGGCCACGCCTTGGAAATCCAACGCCAGATCAAAGTTTTTATAGTTAAAGCTGGTGTTAAAACCATAGAAATATTTAGGGTTTGGATTGCCTAAAGCCACACGGTCACGGCTGTCGAGTATACCGTCACCATTCGTATCTACGTATTTAAAATCACCTGGTTTGGCTGAGGTTTGCAATGACTGTGCAACCTCTTCAGCTGTTTGAAAGATGCCGTCTACTTTGTAACCGTAAAATTCACCTATTGGCCGACCTAATACTGTGCGGGTAGCTAAAGCGCCGTTCGTTATACCATTTCCTCCCGCATATATTGGGTTAAGACCGGTTACAACTTCGGCAACTTTGTTATTGTTTATGCTAAAATTACCACTTAATGAATAACTAAAGTCTTTTCCAACTTTATCTCTCCAGCCAGCACTGAATTCAAAGCCTGTATTTCGAAACTGAGCTTGATTTCCGACTATACGGGACACATTAGCTCCCAATGATTGCAAAATAGGAATGCCAAATATAGCCTGGTTGGTATTACGGTTATAATAATCAGCTTCAATGGTTAAGCGGCTGTTAAGCATAGACGCTTCGATGCCTATATCAGTACCTACACCGCGCTCGATAACAATTGTTGGCGGAACAAATGATGCGATATTAGCACCTGTATATAGTTGCTGATCGACACCAAAAATAGCCGCATATTGGGGTATTTGCGTTACCTCTTGAATAGTTGGGTTACGCGGTACATTCGCGTTACCTACCTTACCCCAGCTACCTTTTATTTTCAAGGTGTTAAATAACTCCTGATCTTTCATGAACGACTCATTGCTCACAACCCAGCCGGCTCCTATTGAGGGTAAATATGCCCATAAATTAGCGCCATAAAACCCGGAATTCGCGTCAGCTCTTAACGACGCATTAAGCAAATATCTATCCTTGAATGAATAGTTAACACGGCCAAAATAAGATACTGATGTAGTCAATCCGCCGCCGTCACTTATGAAACGGCTATCCTGGTCGCCAAGCGTCAAGTATAAATCCCCCTCGCTACCATAAGGCACGTTTTGTGCTCTGGCAGTCAAACTGTAAGATTTATTACGCTGAGCCGTTTGTCCTAATAACACCGTGAAACTATGATCCTGAACTTTATTTGAATAGCTTAAGGTATTTTCAACAATCCAGTTGCGGGTCTCGGTGCGGTTAACGCCAAGTACGCTTATGGTGTTACGTTGTGTTAGTGTAGCTGCATAAACCGGGCTATAATTACGGCTTTCTGCCTGACCGATATCGCCACCTAAACTGGTTTTGAACGTAAAGTTTTTCAGGAATTTTAATTCGCCGTAAACGTTACCGTTAAATCGGTAATTCTGCGATTTTTGATTGAAGTAATCAAGTGTTACCTGTGGGTTGAATGCCGGGTTGCTACCAAGGTTAAAATCATTCGGGTCACCGTAGCTACCATCAGCATAGTAAACCGGTACTACCGGGGCTGCTGAATAAAGCTCATGGAATATTCCACCGGGAATATCTTTTGACTTGCTGTACAACCCACCGATGTTAAAACCGAACTTCAGGTTTTTCACCGGCTCAATATCGTTTACTATACGTGCCGTGAAACGCTCATAATTGTTACCACGAACGTTACCATCCTGGCTCAAGTAGCCTAACGACATGTTGTAAGTAGATTTTTCACCGCCACCATTTACAGAAACCTGATGATTGGTAACAAATGCATCGCGCAAGCCCTGGCCGTACCAATCAGTACCCTTGCCATAACTGTTTGGATCGCTGAACAAAGGGCTTTTGCCACCCAATGCATACAACTCATTAATGATGGTTGCGTACTCGGTAGCGTTAGCCATTTTTACAGGGTTAGTAACGGTTTGCCATCCGGCGTAACCATTATAGTCAACCTTGGTTGAGTTTTTCTTGCCTCGTTTAGTTGTCACTAAAACAACGCCATTAGCGGCCCGCAAACCGTAGATAGCTGTACTCGACGCATCTTTCAGGATACTTATATTTTCTACGTCAGCTGGGTTAACAAAGCTGATGTCATCATACCAAACACCATCAACTACATACAACACGTTAGTAGCACCGTAAATTGTGCCTAAACCACGAATGGTAATTTGAGGTGAGGCGCCCGGCGATCCGTTGTTAGTAATTTGTACACCGGCAACTTTACCCTGTAAAGCGCCTACCGGGTTAACCGATGCCTGTTTCGATATTTCCTCGCCCTTTACTGACGCTACAGAACCCGTAACATCTATTTTACGCTGAGTACCGTAACCCACTACCACTACCTGCTGCAACTCGTTTGATTGAGCCTTCAGGCTGATGTTTACTGTATTTTGCCCGTTAACGGCTACGGTTTGGCTTGCGTAACCAATATAGCTAACGGCTAAGTTACCATTGGCCGGAGCCGAAATGGTATACGTACCGTCAGGACCGGTTTGAGTACCGGTTTGGGTTCCTTGTACTGCTATACTTACGCCAATTAGCGTTTCCCCAGTTGTAGCGTCTTTCACGGTACCTTTTACGGTAACATTCTGCGCAAACGCACTGTTGATGAAAAGCAGACACAATACCCCATACAATGAGATAGTAATTATTCTCTTCATAAAATGGTTAATTAATTTTTTAGGTAATAATAATTGTGTGTATTCACCCTGCAAAACTGTGAAGTGTAGTACATTGTTTCAATTTTTTGCACTCTACATTACTACATCAGCAGTAAAATACTTGCTCAAACGCAGTTGAAATAAAATTTAATTATTTGATTTATAATTATTTATGAAAATAATCCACCTACTCACCCAAGAGGTGAGTGTCAATTGTACAGGTATTAGCTTAATCGGTTTATGAGAGGTGATGATGTAGTAGCTAAACCTCCATTAAAAACTCTACAAGGTTCTTGTCATGCTCTAATCCGAGCTTTTTACGCAGGCGATAGCGGCGTATCTCAATTCCTCTTAATGAGATATTCAATAATGATGCCATCTCTTTGCTATTCATATTCATGCGCAGATAGGCGCATAACTTAAGGTCGTTGGGTACCAGATCCGGGTGCTGGGCTTTTAATTTCTTAAAAAAATTCTCGTGGGTCTCATTAAAGCTGTTCTCAAACAACACCCAGTCGCGCTCGTCGCTCTTACCCTCGTCAACCACCTTTTGTATTTTACGGAGCTGCTCGGCAGGCAAGGTTTTTCCGTTTGCGTCTTTAAGTTCGGCAATTTCATCAAGAATACGTTGCAGCAACTCATTCTTATAAACAATGTTCATGGCTGAATTAGTCAGCTCACGGCCTTTACGGTCAAGGTCAGCCTGTAACTGCTCATTTTTCAGCTTAAATAAACGTTGTTCGTTGGCCTCTGCTTCGCGTTTCAAAAACTCCTCTTTTTCGCGCTGCAATTTCTGCTGCATGCGCTTGTTGTGTATCTGCAGTTTAAAGCGGTAATAGCGCCGTACCAGATAATAGGCAGCGATAACAAAAAGTATATAGAAAAGAATTGCTGTTTTAGTAAGATACCAGGGTGGTAATATGGTAAAATTAAGCGTTGTTACATCCGTTATACGCCCGTTAATTCGCGCCCGAACTTCAAAGCGGTAATCACCCTGCCTTAGCCCGGTAAATTCGCGTTGTGTCTGCGCACTCCATTCAGACCAGCTTCCGGAGTAGCCCTTAAGGTTGTATTGGTATTCAACCTTAGCCTGATGAAAAACCGGGAGCACATAGCGTACGCGGATATTGTTACGCCTGTAAGCTATCGCGATATTATTCCAGTCGGTAATATTCCGGATCTTATCCGTAAAGTTCTCTACCCGCCTGATCAGCACTTTGGGTACCCCCGCCTCTTTAACCGCTTTTTCGGGCTGATCATTAAATATGGCGAAACCATCATCAATACTGATAAGATAAAGGCTCGGACTGATACGGCTAATATTTTCGTAATACTTCACCATGCGCCCGTTAAGTATGCTAAAACGGGTTGAATCAAGGTTTAGGTTACCGGTTACAGCTAAATCGCCCAGGGCCGCCCTGCCCCGGTCAATAAACCAGTACTTGCTGCCGTTGGCCGGTATCACCTTGTTGGCTGAGGCAAAAGAACCCAGCTTTTTATTCAGCTGATCGTACTTGTAAAAATGATCGCTGATGTCGTCATACACATAAAACCCGTTGTTGGTGGAAAACACTACCCGGTTGTCCAGGTTAAAAACGCCAATATTATAACTGCCGGGCAGGCCGTTCTTTTCATCATAATACTTTATAGCCGCTGCCCTACGCCCATCGGCACTTAACTCAACCCTGTAAATGCCTTTGTATGCATGGCTTACCCATATCTTCCCTTTGCCGTCGGGCTCAACATAGCGCGCAGGAATGATGAAATTGCTGATCTTATAATCAAAAGCCCATTGGCCATCAGGCAGTTTTTTATAAACCGCCAAACCCGTATAGGTGCCTTGTATCAGTTGGTTGGCATTCAGCTTTTTCACCATCCAGCCGCCATTTTCAGTTGATATTTGCTTGATCTGTGCCCCGGTTACAATGAAGGTACCATCGTTATGCCCGCATAACAACTGGCCATCCACCAGCGACAAATCCCAAACCTGGCCCTGGCTGCCGGGTATCAGCTTAAAATCAAACGACTGGAAAAGCTGGTTTTTGTTGGGCACCCAATCGCTGTAATAAAGCCCCTGGTTGGTACCGAGGTATATTTTATTATTGTGGATGATACTGGAATATACGGTGCCAAATTTGCCGCTCTTATCAAAGTAAAAGTACAACGGAGATATGATCTCTATACGGTCGATACCATTGTCTAAACCCGCCCATAGGTTTTGCTCGTTATCTAAATAAAGACTCAGAACCGTATTATTTTGTAAGCCGCTTGATTTGTTGATATGCTGTACAACGTTACCCGCGCGATCAATTATGATGATACCGTTCAATATACTGCCAAAGGCAAAGTAATTGCCGGGTATGGCAACACCATTGTTAAGCTGGTAGCGCTGCAAAAACTCATCAGCCTGGGTTTTCCAGGGCGTAATGGTTTGCCCATCGTATAAATACAATCCGTTTTTTGAGGTACCGATAAGATAGCGCCCATCGCCAAAAGGCAATATGGTAAGCACACCCGTTTTCAGTATCTCGCTACCTTTAATAAATTCGAGCTTGTTGCCTTTCATTTCAAAAAGGCCAATGTTGAGCTGCTCAATAATGAACCGGCTGCCCGCTTTAAATAAAAACAGGTATGGCTTGGTTTTAATAGTACTTACCTTGCCGTCCCTATAAATGTATATCACGCCAAACGATTGAAATACAACCTGCTTGTCGCTTACATATATCTTCCAAACTTCTTCGTTAAGGCGATATTTGGCAGGTATGAGGTGCGCTAATGAAGTATATTTGAACACGCCCGAGGCACTTTTTGACCAGTAGCCGATCTCGCCGAAGGCACCGGTATAAATCTTACCTCTTCCATCGGCAGCTACGGCACGCACTATCAAGCCGTTGGGCATACGGTGCAACTGCCAGTTTTGCCCGTCGTAAGCCAGCAACCCTTCCGAATTGGCGAAGTACATCAAGCCATCTGCATCGCGCGTTTCGGCCCAGTTTTGGTTACCGGCCTGGTACAGGCTTTTAGGGTAGTTTTGCACATAAGGCACACCAATGCTGCGAATATTGGCGGCAAAACCAATAACCGGCATCAGCATTACAATTACACATAACTTCACCCAACGCAGTACAGGCATCATAACCAATAAACAATTAACCGGCTTATATAAATAAGTTAAAATATGCGGTAAAGGTATGAATATTTATAGTTTACATAAGAGATGGAGAAAAGCGCATAAGAACAAAAAATCCCCCGGCACTTGCGCACACGGGGGACACCTTTATAAACCTAATAGAACCAATTTTATTATTTTACACTGATAGCGAAACCACCGCCCGGTGCCACAGCCTGTTTAAGTACTGTTTTTGAGGTCACCTTAATTTTACGGATGGTATAGCTTTGCGGATTTTTATCGTAACTGGCATTCTTGCCATCGGCATAGATGGTAGCTTCGTAAGTTTTTCCTTTGGGCAGATAATCAAATTTAACTACGGCTGTACGGGCGTTCTCGTCTGTAACACTGCCTACAAACCACTCGTTTTTACCTTTGGCCTTACGGGCGATAGTGATATAGTCGCCGGGCTCAGCCTCTAATACGTAAGAGTCATCCCAATCAACCGCCACATCTTTAATAAACTGAAATGCGTCATAAAACTTATTATAAGTTTCAGGCAAATCGGCAGCCATTTGCAACGGGCTGTACATGGTTACATACAAAGCCAGTTGCTTAGCCAGCGTGGTATGTACAAATGAATTATTGTCAGGGTTGTAAGCGCTAATTTTAGTTTGGAAGATACCCGGCGTATAATCCATCGGGCCACTGATCAGCCTGGTGAATGGCAGGATAGTAGTATGATCGGGATTGTTACCGCCGAATGATTCGTACTCGGTACCACGTGCCGCCTCATTACCGATGAGGTTAGGATAGGTACGTGCCAGTCCGGTAGGCCTGATGGCCTCGTGCGCATTCACCATAATTTTATAATCGGCAGCTTTAGTAATAGCATACAAATAATGGTTAACCAGCCATTGGCCGTAATGGTGCTCTCCACGCGGAATGATCTGCCCTACGTAGCCGCTTTTAACGGCGTTGTAACCATTCTCTACCATAAACTTGTAAGCAGTATCCAAATGGCGCTCGTAGTTACGTACCGAGCCAGATGTTTCGTGGTGCATAATGATCTTTACGCCTTTTGATTCGGCATAGCGATGCAGCTCCTTTACATCGAAATCAGGATATGGTGTAACAAAGTCGAAAACGTAATCTTTGGTTTTGCCAAACCAGTCTTCCCAGCCCTGGTTCCAGCCTTCAACCAATACGGCATCTATCCCGTTCTTAGCGGCAAAGTCAATATACTCCTTAACGTGTTGTGTATTGGCACCATGCTTACCATTCGGTTTGGTCTTGCTGTAATCGGTTACTCCAAGCTGTACATTCTCCAGATCGGTATAAGCCCAGGTGCTTTTGCCGGTGATCATCTCCCACCATACACCCACGTATTTAATCGGCTTTATCCACGATACATCTTTGAACTTGGTTGGCTCGTTCAGGTTATATACCAGTTTCGACATCAGGATATCGCCGGCTTTATCGCTCACGATAACCGTACGCCATGGTGTTTGGGTAGGCGCCTGCATATAGCCCTTATCGCCAATAGCATCAGGGGTCAAAAATGATTCGAGCACGAAATTCTTATCATCCAGGTTTAACGACATGCACGAGTAATCAACCAGCGCGGCCTCATGTATATTGATGTACAAGCCATCTTTGCTCTTCATCATCAGCGGGGTTTGTAACCCGGTTGGCGAGAAGGTGGTTTGCGAAACATTTGGGGTAACGGCGGCCTTCATTTTACCACGAACTTCAGACAAGTTTGAAGTTACGGTACTGTACTCCTGCGTATCAAAATCACCGGGCAGCCAAAACGCTTTATGATCGCCGGCTAAGGCAAACTGTGTGTGCTCCTCTTTAATAATAAAATAGTTCAGATTTTTTTGTGAAGGAAACTCGTAACGGAAACCCAAACCATCATTAAACAAACGGAACCGAATGCGGATAAAACGATCCTTCTCTGCTTTTTGGGTAAGTGTTACCACCAACTCGTTATAATGGTTGCGAATATTTTTTTGCTCGCCCCAAACCGGTTGCCAGGTTTCGTCGAACGTGCTTTTTTGTGTGTCGGTAATGGTAAAACCGTTTAAAAATGAGGGAACATCCTTGGTTTCGATGCCAAGCTTGCTGGTTTTTATAACATCTTTCTTTTTATATGTAAGGCTGTACGTTGGTACCCCGTTATCCTTAAGCTCAAAATTGAGTACAAGGTTTTTATCGGGCGAGGTGATCTGCTGGGCATCTGCAGAAAATATACCGGCACATATTAACAGCATCAATAATAAATAACTACGCATACGCTAAATGGTTTATAAGTAAATATTGGTTAAGGCAAATTTTGTAAAGTATTTGCGCGAACAACGGTTTTTTATTTAAAATTTAAGGTTACTATTAAAATAAATAATTAAATATCAGACTATTAATAAAATAATCACATCACCAAATCAACGAATTATTTAAACTGATTTACGGCGTTTACACGCCGCTTATCAGGTTGAGCAGGTGTTGAGCAGTGCGTTAATGAAATGTTTAAACAACATTTGCGTTTATAGTTTGTATTTTACCCCCCTGACATTCATCCGCATGGCTAATTCTGCCGTATATACAGCAAATGGAAAAAGTAATTCTTGTTGACAGTAACGATAACCCGATAGGCACTATGGAAAAAATGGAAGCGCACTATAAGGGCGTTCTTCACCGTGCCTTTTCTATTATATTGCTTAACAACAGGGGCGAATTACTGCTGCAAAAACGTGCGGCCGGCAAATACCACTCGGCCGGCTTGTGGACGAACACCTGTTGCAGCCACCCCCGTCCGGGCGAGAGTAATATGGATGCCGCGCAAAGACGGCTGCAGGAAGAAATGGGCATAACTTGTGAACTTACCGAAGCTTTCTCTTTCACTTATAAGGCCGACTTAGGCGAGGGCTTATTTGAACACGAATTTGACCATGTTTTTACAGGCACTTACTCCTGCAAACCCGAGGTAAACCCCGACGAGGTAGCCGACTGGTTATATATGGCTCCCGAAATGATCGCGCGCGACTTAAAGGAACATCCCGAAGAATATACGTATTGGTTTAAGATATTGTATGAGGAGTTGTGCGCACGCGGATACCTTAGCATGGCTGTATCATAGTTGAATCACCCGGTTACACCTCTCCCTCCCGTTTTCGGATAAACCACTCAGCAGATATAACGAGCAGTATCGCGCCGAACACCCATTTTAAATCTACCAGTTCGTTGTAGTGTTTATCCTCGTAAACTACCGTTTTTACACTTTCATTCTTTTTGATGAGATCAGACAGCTTGCCTAAGTCTGATGGCATCAGCATTACACCCCCGCTTTCCTGGGCTATATCATGCAGTAACTGATGATTCGCAACCGATTGGCGCGCCTCGGCATCTATTTGCTTCACGGTGAATTTACCTGAGGCGGTAAATGCACGGTTACCTAATTTAACAGTAGCGGTATATGAATACTCCGCCGGCGGCAATGCCCCGGCATTTAAGCTATAGCTCTGCCCTGTCCTGCTCAATAAAAAACTAAGGTTACGTCCTTTTGCGTCCCTTATATTAATGCGGGCATCGGGCGTGTTTACCAGTTCAAGGGCATCATTATATAATTCGGCGTTGATCAGCACATCCTCACCTTCATCAAAAACAGCCTTAGCGGGGTACAACCTAAATTGCTGCCTGTCGGCATTGGCCGTTAAGTATTGCACGCTTTGGCTCATCAGCTCGTTAAGCGCGTTGTTGTTTCCAAAAGCGGCGTACTCGGCCAGCTTCCATCGCCATAAACCTTCGCCGGTTAACACGGCTGTACGCCTGCCACCTTCAGCTGCAAAAGCCAGTAAGGGGTAAGTAGTGCTTACATTACCTATACGCTGTTTAAATAGTATACCGGTGGCCGACTTGCTGCCGTAATTGCCAAAAGGCGCCAGTAGTGGTGGCATTTTATTTATTTTTTGCCGGGTCGAATCGCTCAAGGTAAATGCCGAGAAATTTTCGGCAGGCTGGGCGAATACTTCCTGCATTTCGCTGCGGCCGGCCGAAATGCTAACCAGTTGCTGACTGGCATTTAAAGCAGTAATATCCGTTTGCGCGCCTGCCATATACCAAACCGGCAGGCTGGTATTCGCCACAAATCGCTGAACTCCTGGTGCCGATGCGGGCAATTGAAATAATATCAGCAGGTTATACTCGGCAGGTTTTATAGTAGCCAAATCAGTAAGTAATACAGTTTTTACCTCGTAATTGCGATTTACCTCGATGGCGTTTTTAACGACCGCTATATCCGGATGAACATTTTGGTAGACCAACAGTATTTTTTGGCGGGCATCCAGCACATCTATATAAAAAGTTTCATTGTTGTTTACGGTAGTTACTTCGTTGCTAAGCGGCGCAAGGTTAACGGTAAATTTATGCAAGCCCTTTTTACCGGCGTTAAGTTTAACCGGCACTACCTGCCTGAAGGTGTTCCCCTTAATTGGTATGGCGCGGTTGTAAACCTGCCTGCCATCGTCGGTAATACTGAGCCGCATAGCTTCGCCGTTACTTTGGTAGGCCGAGGCCAGTATCTCCACCTCAAAATCATTCCCTAAAAAAGCGGTTTTATTATAGTTGACGTTGCTAATGAGAACATCACGATGTTGTGTGGTATCGCCCAGGGCAATAGTGTAAAAACCGGCTTTGATGTTGCGGGCTTCATAACGCGGGTCAGCGCCATGATTATATATACCATCCGAAGCTATAACCACTGCACCGATGTTGCGGTTTACAAAGCGGTTATTCAATTGTTTTAATGCCGAGGCGATGTCTGTTTGCCTGCCGCTGTAACCGGAGGCAAGGCCATCGTGCAAACCGTTATCAAAATTAAACTCCTGCACATGGTAATCATCACCTAACTGCTGCTTTAGCTGCCTTAATGGGGCAGATATAGAATTTGCAGACGATTTTACTGATGTTGAGTTATCCTGAAGCACCAGCACCAGCGGTTTCTCGGGTTTGTAAGTAACAGATTTTACCAGGGGCGATAACAGCAGAAATGCAATTAGGGCCACAGCCAATGCCCGCAGCACAGACAGCCCGTATCGAAAACTCTTGGAGATGTTAACCGGTTGCCTGTACAATAACCACGCATAAAACAGCCCCGTAAGCATGCACACCGGCACCCACCAGCCCGAAACATCACCCCAGGTTATTGAAAACAAAAACAGCATACTTGATAACCAAATATGCTGTTTTTTTATTGTGTTTATGCAAAAATACGGTCTATAACATACCACCGTCAACCGCGATAACCTGGCCGGTGATGTAAGCTGCCATGTCCGACGCCAGGAACACGCAGGCATTGGCTATGTCTTCGGTTTCACCGGCACGTTTAAGCGGAATATTGGCTGTCCAGCCTTCAACTATTTTCGGGTCGAGCACGTCGGTCATTTCGGTGCGGATAAAGCCCGGCGCTACCACGTTGGTACGTATGCCGCGCGAACCTAACTCCTTAGCTATTGATTTGGAAAAACCAATGATACCGGCTTTTGATGCCGCATAGTTAGATTGGCCAGCGTTACCCTGCACACCTACTACCGAACTCATATTGATGAACGCGCCTTTACGGTTCTTCATCATAATTTTTGAGGCGGCTTTGGTTACGTTGAATATTGATTTCAGGTTTACGTCAAGCACCTCATCCCATTGCTCCTCGGTCATGCGCATCAGCAGGCCGTCCTTAGTGATGCCCGCGTTATTTACCACTACGTCAATCGTGCCGAAATCGGTAACAATATCATTGATCAGCTTTTCGGCTTCATCAAATTTGGAAGCATCACTGCGGTAACCTTTAACCTGGGTACCAAAGCTTTGTAACTCCTGCTCAAGTGCCTGCCCTTTTTCTACAGACGATAAATAAGTGAAAGCCACTTTTGCACCTTGTTCAGCAAATTTTTCGGCTATTTTACGGCCTATACCTTTTGAAGCGCCTGTAACCAGGGCAACTTTTCCTTCTAATAGTTTCATTATTTCAGTGTTGAATATGAGGCTGTGAAGGTAAGAAATTAGTCCGGAAGTTCGAAAGACGGAAAGTTCGGAAGAAGCTTCTTTTACTTTCGGACGTGCGGGCTCACGGACTTAAAAACTAAAGTACCATCTCCCTATACTCCTGCTGAATGATGAGCAAGCATTGGGCACACAGGCAGCCGTCGTAATTTTCGCTGATGTATTGGGTTTCGTTAAGGGTAAGCTGCACGGCGCTGCACTGGCATTTGGTATAGGAGTTGGCCTTGCATTCAAACGCCGCGTTGCAGCGTTCACATCTTATTATCTCATGTTTTGAATGCATATCCTATCCTCATTAAGCACACCTAAAAACTGTAGGTGAGCGTAGCCACACCAGCAACCGACTTAGCAGACTGAAAATCGCCACCCGTGCGGCTATTGGCGCTGCCTTGCATAAAGATATTATATTTTCCTTCAAAACCAATACTGAAAGCGTCGTTAAGCGCTATATCTATACCCAGTTTAGGTGCAAAATACCCCCACTTGTCTACATAACTTTGCGAGAAATTGCCCTGTGAACCGCTCACCACTGCACCGTAGCGAGACGTCATGTTACCGAGGTTTACACCACCAAAAAGCCTGAACCCGCCCGATAGGTTAAAGTTGTATATCGCGCTGCCATAAAAACCGGTAAAACTGTTGTTAGTTAGTTTTACACTCTGGTCAACAGCCCCTGCTTCGCCCATATCAACGCTTACAGAAACATCGTTAATAGCCGGCTTGTAGCTGTGCCTGCTTAACGTGATGCCGAAGGTAAAGTTGCCCACGTATTTTGATACACTGATGCCGATAAGCGGCGCGCCTTTGTAGTTCGCGCCCAAATCGCCTTGCGGCGAATCAAAACCTGCCTGTAGTGATACTCCCCATGATGCATACCCGAACTCACCCGAGCCGCCGTTGCCAACACCCGCCGCGTCGCCGTCATAGTTCAATCCACGGTTTGAGCGTCGCTGCGCATCAGCCTCCGTGCAAAATAAAAAAACGAGTAATAACGCACCTATAATGTTAAGTGCAAATTTGGGGATGTTGATATTCATGCTTTGCGATAAGGTTATCACTGGTAAAAGTATATAAATAACCCCATGCACCCTAACAAACAATACCAATTAATTCAAAAATCAACTACCGGTTAAAACACTACAAACCAAACAAAAACAAGTTAAACCCACATGCTAAAAATGATAAGTAAGTATCAGCGTAGCAGCTACTGAATTGAATAATTTGCCTCCGCTGGTATTGGTAACGTAATCATAGCCGGTTACATAAACGTTGTATTTAGCTTCAACACCTATGCCTATGCGGCTACTGGTGAGATAAGTAAAACCAGCCTTAGGAGCAAAGTAAAAGTTGGTATTGTTAATTTCACAACCGCATTCGTCATCATAATTGTAAATATCCTCGTAACGCTTAAGCCAGGCCCCCAGGTTGAGGCCACCGTATACCTTAAAAAAAGGCGTTATCAATTTATCATAAGCGCCACCAAAGTAAAATCCTAATACAATAAACCTGTTATCAACCATGCCTATAGCATTACTTTTTACGGGATAAGCATGGTGGTTAATGTTAAAGTTCAGTGTAAAATCATCTACCTTTTTATATAAGCCTATGCCGTAGGTCGGGGTAACACGGTAGTTTTGGCTCAACGCCCCTGTCGGGAAATCGTACCCGAACTGCCCGCCTATAGCCCAGCCCTTGCCCTGGTTAAAGCCAACATAACTTTCATCAGGCTCATACTCTATAACCGGTGTTTGTGCTTTAACCGCCGGGCAGTAAAACAGGGCTATTAATAAAAGCGCGACTGCGGGTAACTTAAAATGGTACAGGTTTATCATTATATGATCAGGGTAAAGGTGAACAATTGGTTGATTACTGGTACAGACGCAAAAAGCGCCGTACCGTTTAACCGGCACAGCGCTTTTATTTATCTAAACCAATTTTTTATAAGCGGCAGCCTATACCTATGCCTATCAGCCATGGGCGTATCTTAACATCGGCAGGTATGTTGCGCAGTGTTGGCTCAAGACTTGGGTTACCCGCCGGGGTGAGGTTTGAAGCATCTACTGTAACATCTGTTGAGAGGAACAGCTTCTTCATGTCCACGTTTACAAACCATTTTTTATTCAGGTCGATGTCCACACCGGCCTGCGCGGCAAAGGCAAAGCTATTCTTGTAATCAACGCCTTTAACGGTCGAGCCTTCATCGGCACCATAAAATATGGTGTAGTTGGCACCCGCGCCGATATATGGCCTTACTATACTGCCAGTAGGCACATGGTATTGCAGCGTTAGCGTTGGCGGCAGCAACCATACTTTACCCAGGTCAACATCGGCAGATGCAGGGCCGCCAATAGCGGTGAGGTTTGATGATGTGGTTTTCACTTTGTGGCGGGTTGTACCCAATATCAGTTCGGCCGAAAAGTTATTGGCGAAGTAGTAAGTAAA
Source organism: Mucilaginibacter defluvii (assembly GCF_039543225.1). Taxonomy (NCBI): domain Bacteria; kingdom Pseudomonadati; phylum Bacteroidota; class Sphingobacteriia; order Sphingobacteriales; family Sphingobacteriaceae; genus Mucilaginibacter; species Mucilaginibacter defluvii. The sequence goes on along the minus strand of NZ_BAABJI010000001.1, from coordinate 367,041 downwards.
ATCAAGCTCAGGGATAAAGCTTTTGCTGATGTCGACATCACCACCGATTACGCCTATATTGGCTTTCTCCTGCGGGATAACACCCACACCACGCAAGCGAATGTTCCATTCGCCTTTCTGTTGAGCAAAGGTGGTTGTTGAAGTAATAAGTAAAATTGCGGCAAGTAGTATTCGTAAATTTTTCATAATACATTTAAGTTGATCTATGCCTCAAATGTATTGGATGCCGCAGTGGCGACACATGACGGGGAGCACCTACGGGGATGATGCTCGTCATGCAAAAAAATGCCTGTAAACAAAAAAGCGGGGACGCATTCCAAAACGCCCCACGCTTTTTTAGTAAAACTATTAAACTGACACTTTAATAGCTACAGGATCGTAGTTATGCCGAACAGGTTACGCAGCCCTCTTCCATTGAGCAGCTTGGGCCTGCAGGTATCTCATCGGCAACCTGGGCAACGTGATCCGGGATAACCGGTTCCATGTTTTTGCCGCCCTGGTTTTCAACCGTAAACTTAACCGCTTGTGATGCCGCCTGCGTACGCAGGTAGTACATACCTGTTTTAAGGCCTTTCTTCCATGCGTAAAAGTGCATTGAAGTAAGTTTTGACGCGTTTGGCGAGTTAATGAACAAGTTAAGCGATTGCGACTGGCAAACATAAGCGCCCCTGTCGGCTGCCATATCGATGATGTTACGCATCTTAATTTCCCATACGGTTTTGTACAGTTCCTTAATATCGGCAGGTATTTCAGGAATATCCTGAATTGAGCCGTTAGCGCTGATGATCTTATCCTTCATGGTGGTGTTCCATAAACCAAGGTTAACCAGGTCGCGCAACAGGTATTTGTTTACCACGATGAATTCACCACTTAATACACGGCGGGTATAGATGTTTGAGGTATAAGGCTCAAAGCACTCGTTATTACCCAATATTTGCGAGGTTGATGCGGTAGGCATTGGCGCCACCAGCAGTGAGTTACGCACACCATGGTTCATTACATCAAGGCGCAGATTTTCCCAATCCCAACGGCCGCTTTCCGGAGTTACACCCCACAGATCGAACTGGAATTTCCCTTGTGATAGCGGTGAACCCTTGAAGGTTTCGTAAGCGCCATCCTGGATAGCCAAATCCTTTGAAGCCGTCATTGAAGCGAAGTAGATGGTTTCAAATATCTCTTTGTTAAGTTGTTTGGCGGCATCGCTTTCAAACGGTAAACGCAGTTGTATAAAGGTATCAGCCAAACCTTGTACGCCTAAACCTATCGGGCGGTGGCGCAGGTTTGAGTTACGGGCCTCATCAACCGGGTAGTAATTATGGTCGATAATGCGGTTCAGGTTCAATGTAACCTGGTAAGTAACCTCATATAATTTCTCGTGATCGAACACGCCGTTGTTGATGTAGCGCGGTAAGGCCAGCGATGCCAGGTTACAAACCGCTACCTCATCAGCCGAGGTGTATTCCATGATCTCGGTGCAAAGGTTTGAGCTTTTTATAGTACCCAGGTTTTGCTGGTTTGATTTGGCGTTTGCGGCATCCTTGTACAACAAATAAGGCGTACCGGTTTCCACTTGTGAGTCTAACACCGCAAACCAAAGCTCCTGTGCTTTAATGGTTTTACGGGCACGGCCTTCTTGTTCGTATTTAGTGTATAATGCTTCAAACTCGGCACCAAAGCAATCCGCTAAACCCGGTGCTTCATGCGGACAGAACAGGCTCCAATCCTCATTGGCCTCAACGCGTTTCATAAACAAGTCTGAAATCCAAAGGGCATAGAACAAGTCGCGGGCGCGCATTTCTTCCTTACCGTGGTTTTTACGTAAGTCAAGAAACTCGAATACATCAGCATGCCAAGGCTCCAGGTAAATAGCGAAAGCGCCTTTACGCTTGCCGCCACCCTGATCAACATAACGGGCAGTATCATTAAATACACGCAGCATCGGTATGATACCGTTGCTGGTACCGTTGGTACCGCTGATGTATGAACCTGTTGCGCGTACGTTATGGATGCTCAAACCTATACCACCCGCACTTTGCGAAATTTTGGCGGTTTGTTTCAGGGTATCATAAATACCGTCAATGCTGTCATCCTTCATGGTCAGCAAAAAGCATGATGACATTTGTGGTTTCGGCGTACCCGCGTTGAATAGCGTAGGTGTAGCGTGGGTGAACCAACGCTCGCTCATCAGGTTGTAAGTTTTGATAACGCTGTCGATATCGCTTTTGTGGATACCTACCGATACACGCATAAACAGGTGCTGCGGACGTTCCACTATTTTACCGTCGATTTTTAGCAGGTATGATTTTTCAAGCGTTTTAAAGCCGAAGTAATCGAACCCGAAATCGCGGTCGTAAATAATGGTGCTGTCTAACACTTCAGCATTATCTCTGATCACTTCCCAAACGTCATCAGCGATCAGCGATGCGTTTTTGCCATTCTTGCTATCTACGTACTCATACAGCATACGCATGGTTTCGCTGAATGATTTTACCGTGTTTTTATGCAGGTTTGACACAGCTATACGCGATGCCAGCAAAGCATAATCCGGGTGCTTGGTGGTTAATGACGCGGCAGTTTCAGCAGCCAGGTTATCCAGTTCCGAAGTGGTTACGCCATCATATAAACCCTCAATCACCTTTTTGGCAACGTCAATCGGATCAACCAGTTGAAACCCGTAGCACAACTTCTCGATACGTGCTGTTATCTTATCAAATTTTACCGACTCTTTGCGGCCATCTCTTTTTATTACAAACATATTGCGTGCCCCCTAACCCCCTAAAGGGGGAGTTTCTAAGTGAGTGTATTTATTATAGTTAATTATCTTTTTTGCTCCTCTCCTTTAGAGGAGGTTGGGTGGGGCTGTTAAAAGTCCTCATCCAGCGAGAACGATTTGCTCTCGGGTACGTTGTTTAGTACACCGCTTTTTTGATAGTCGCCTACGCGCTTTTCAAAAAAGTTGGTTTTACCCTGCAAGCTTATCATCTCCATAAAATCAAACGGATTGGTAGCGTTATAGTGCTTATCATAACCCAACTCTTGCAACCATCTGTCGGCCACAAACTCAATGTACTGGCTCATCAGCTTGGCATTCATGCCTATCAGGTTAACCGGTAACGCATCGCTTACAAATTCCTTTTCTATTTCAACGGCATCGGTAATAATGCTCGTTGCTTCCTCTTTGCTCAACTTGTTGTTAAGCATACTGTATAGTAAGCAGGCAAACTCACAGTGCATACCTTCATCACGAGAGATCAGCTCATTGCTAAAAGTTAAGCCCGGCATCAGGCCACGTTTTTTAAGCCAGAACAGTGAGCAAAAGCTACCCGAAAAAAAGATACCCTCTACCGCGGCGAAAGCTACAAGGCGCTGCGCAAAGGTGCCGTTCTCAATCCATTTAAGGGCCCATTCGGCTTTTTTGCCTACACATGGCACGGTATCAATGGCATGGAATAAACGGTCTTTTTCAACAGGGTCTTTAACGTAAGTATCAATCAACAGGGCGTATGTTTCAGAGTGTATATTCTCCATCATGATCTGGAAACCATAAAAGCAGCGTGCTTCAGGAACCTGTACTTCACTCATAAAGTTCACCGCCAGGTTTTCGTTCACAATACCATCGCTGGCGGCAAAAAACGCCAGTATGTGCGATATGAAATGCTTTTCGCCGGCGTTAAGCGTTTCCCAGTGCTTCAGGTCGTCGCTAAGGTCAATTTCCTCGGCTGTCCAAAAGCTGGCTTCGTGCTTTTTGTACATTTCCCAAATACGGGGGTAATTAATGGGGAGAATCACAAAGCGGTCTTTGTTCTCTCGTAGCAATACTTCATCGTTTTCCTGTTTCATAAGCGCCTCGTTAATTAAATTATTGTATGTGTTGCAGCAGGTACTGACAAAAGACGAGGGCGCGACAGGCAAGCGCTCAATGGCGCCGGCAGGCAGGCTACTTCTTTTGGCAAAACCCTATGCGTGAAAGTTCTGTCAAATACCGCAGGGCAGGTGTCTGGCTTTGTTTTGGTCAATGGTCAGTTGTCACTGGTGAGTGGTTAGTAGTCAGTTGTGAGCATTGGAATGACATCCAATCACTACTCACCGCTCACCATTCACTATTCACAACTCGCTGATGACTAAAACGATACAGTTGCAACGTCAGCCCATGAGTTTAACATGGTTCCCTTTTAATACCAGTTATAAAACCGGCAACCTTACGGTGTTTACAAAGAACTATTTGGTGCTTTCAAAGATAGGCGACGAGGGAAGTATCGAGGTAATGATAGTTTTTAACATCTGGGGTAAGTTATAAACACCTTACTACTTCTTTTTACCAACGCCTGATACGCGGGTGGCATTATCCTTTACAAAGGTATCCCAGCCGGAGTATGATTTTTTTGAAGAAGAAGAGGAGCCGCTAACAACGCTGCGCTGAAACGCGTGACATACCGCCACGGCCAGGCCATCTGTAGCGTCGAGAAAATCGGGGGTTTCGGTAAAATTCAGCAAGCGTTGTATCATACCGGCAACCTGCTCTTTGGTGGCATTGCCGTTACCGGTTATGGATTGTTTTATTTTGCGGGGAGCATATTCGGTTATATCAACATTACGGGACAAAGCCGCGGCCATAGCCATGCCCTGTGCCCTGCCCAGCTTAAGCATTACCTGAATGTTTTTACCGTAAAAAGGCGCCTCAATTGCCAGGCAATCGGGATGATAGTTATCAATAAGCGCTACCGTTTTTTCGAAGATGCGCTGCAGCTTGAGCATGTGATCGTCAATGTTACCCATTTTTACCACGCCCAGGCTAATAAGCTCCAATTTGGAGCCGGTTTGCTTGATCAGCCCGTAACCCATTACGGCTGTACCCGGGTCGATGCCTAAAATTATACGCTCTTGTGTATTGGTGCTTTGCATGTACAAATGCGAAGGTAACAGTTTATTGCCGCAGTATGGCCATATATTCATCGCGGCCGATCATGCCCGCACCCATGCTTTCCAGGTGTTCAGTATATACCTGGCAATCAATAAGGCTGTACTTACCTGTTTTGCAGAGTGTAATAAGCGCGGTTTTTGAAGCATTGCTTACTTTGCTGAACATGCTTTCGCCGCAAAAAACCTTGCCTACTTCTACCCCATACAGGCCGCCAACCAGCGCCTCATCCTGCCAAACCTCTACAGAATGGGCTTTGCCCAGTTGGTGCAGATTGATGTAAGCCGCCATCATATCACCGGTGATCCAGGTGCCATCCTGCCCTTCGCGAGGTACCAGCGAACAAGCCTTTATTACCTCTGCAAAGGCAGTATTAAATGTTACCCTGAACTTGCCCGAGCGCAGTACCTGCCGCATGCTTTTTGAGATGACTACCGTTGCCGGGTTCAGCACAAAGCGCTCGTGCGGCGAGTACCACAGTATGGGTGTGTCATCACTATACCACGGAAATATGCCGTTTTGGTAAGCCAGCATCAATCGTCCGGCACTCAAATCGCCGCCTATGGCCAGCAGGCCATCCGCTTCGGCCAGGGCCGGATCCGGAAACAGCAAACGTTCATCAAGCCTGAAAATCATCGGCGCAAAGTTACGCCTTGCGTTTTATAACCAGCTTTTTGTTTTGCGCTTTCGCTACGTTATCCAGGTATTGCTGCATTTCGGTATACTTTGCCGCCGGGATAATGTGGTTGTTTAACGTAAATTTAGCCGTGCTAACCACTTCATTTTTGGCTGCATCATAAGCGTAGTTCAGAGTATAATCGCCGTAGGCAAATTTTAAGGTTTGATTAGCCGGCATGTTCTCCACCTCAAACCCTTCGGGTAAACTAATGGTGGTTACACAATTTTTTAACAACGGATGGTCAAAGTAAAAATCAGCTTTGCGCTTTTCTTCCGCCGGGCAGGTGTATGCCCAAAGGTCAAACGCGGCCGGTTTATAAAACTGGCGCGGCCCGGCAATTACATCGCTGAATTTATCGTACGCCATTTCCAGTTCCAGTTCTTTCATGCCATCCTTATCATCGGCTTGCTTAATATTGAATGCAGCGGGTTGCTTCATTTTAAGATACCGGATAAAAAATTCTTTTTGCTCATCAACCGACATTTCGGCAACCCCAAGCATCATACTCCTGAACTCACCGGTATTTTTTAATTTTATGGTTGATACCGCGCTGCCATCAGCATTAAGCTTAATATTTACATTGCTGTTAAAGGCATTGTTTGCGGCTTTGGTTTTAGGCGTGCTCACCAGTTTGCCGCCGCTCTCGGTTATAAGTAAAGCATTACGGTTTTCAGTAAATGTGCCTAACACACCGAATGGCTGTGTATCACTCGTGCACTCCAGCCAGGTGGTATCGTTTTTAAAGGGAATACACAATATGGCATGGTTAAACCTGTTTTGGCTAAATGCAAAATCAGCAGGTTCGCTGTTTTCGCCGGCCCGGATCAGGGCATAGTTGGCCGGTATGTTCACCGCTTTAAGCATAGCGTACATATAGTTGGAAAGGGCCTTACAGTCGCCATACTTTTTTTGGTCGACAAAGCTCGCGGCAAATGGCTTTAAACCGCCAATACCCAACTGAATACTCACGTAACGCATGTTCTTTTGCAAATACTCGTATAAAAATTTAGCCTTTTCTTTATCCGTTTTAAAGTTAGCAGTCATTTTCCTGAACTCTTCGGCACGGGCAGGCGGCAGGGTGTTTACATCGCTGTTGAGCGCTTGAATCCACTTGCCGAAATTTTCCCAGGTATCTAATTTTCCTGGGCGATTATCATAAGAAAAGTTAACCGGCGAAAAATCAACCCGTGGCGCAACACACCATTCGGGCACCCCTTTTTCGTTTTTAAAAGCCTTCAGGTTTGACACGCTCCAGCTATAAACATCGTTACCGTTTATAACTGATTTTTGTGGCTTAATGGTGGTATTGCGATTGTTATAGCGTAAGCCGGCTGCGGGGTTAACAATAAACGTACATGATGAGTATTGCACTGAACGTTCCGCTTCCTGCAACTGCCAGCTTCCATAGCTCAGAATACCATCATCCTCAAGCTCAAATATCATTTCGATAGTTAGCGGATATGAGGCTACCGTATGTGAAATAGCCTTTATGCGCTGATCGGTTATTATGGAAATATTGTCGATAGCCGACCGGTCGTACATATCGCTTTTCTTATATTTTTTAATGACACCACCATCCGCGTTATAAACAATCATCTGGAAAGAATTGATGAACGAGGTTTTATCATACGGTAATATAATGCGGGTTTCATCAATAGCATGTTCGTTTAACACGGTAACTACCGAGTGCGCCTTATGTATTCTGCGGCCAGGTGTGCTGATGGTAATTTCCTCGCTTTTGTAACGCAATACAGCATCCGCGTCCGTTTTAAGAGAATCAGGTATGGTTGAAGCCTTATATAATTCCGGCGATACTTTTTGGGCAAAAACAGGTATGCCGCCCGCAAGCAGCATACCTAATAAAAACAATCTCTTAAACATGTGGGATTACGATTTCTTTAACACGATCTGCTCATTCAGCATTTCATACATCTGGCGGCTAAATTCACGAAAATCGGCATAATCTTCTTTAAAGTAAGTAGTCTTAAGGTGGTCAACATAGTAACGTACCGATATCACGTCGTTTGAAAAGTTTACCATTCTGCGGAACACAACGCTTTTGTCCGGCGTGGTAAGGCTTACGCTTTTAGGTAAAGTTTCGGCTTTGTAACCGGCCGGAATTTTGTACATACCGGTAAAGGTCATGTTATCGCGGTAGCCAAATTCAATATCAGTATAACGGTTCTCGCTGAGGAACGGGTTAGTGTTCGTCATGGTGAGTACGTTAGGGTTAAAGTAGATAAAATTACCGTCGGACCCGGTCAAATCCAGGTCGAAGTTAATGCTTTGCACCAGCGGCAGGGTATCAATATCCATATTCTCGAACTTTATGGAAGATATGCGCAGGTTGTTATCCTTATTTTTAAGGTACTCGATGAATTTGGTTTCGCCGTCGGTTTTATATTTAGCCGTGCGCGATACCTTATTATAACCATAGCTGCTCACCTGGTTGGTGCCTACCATTTTACCATCCGGCTTAATTTCAACGTTTACATAAAATGATTGCCTTATAGGCTCGAGATTTTGTAGAAAAACGATATCATACTGGTTGCTCTCCTTATCAATAAATAAGCCTGATGAGTTAAGCAGGTTATCAGGAATATGATTGAAAAGGTTATACTTGTTTGTTGCATCAAGCACGTAATGCCTGGTAGTATCAATCGGGATATAAACCACGGCACGGTTAAACTGGTGCAGGTTAGGGCTGAACGGGTTTACACGGCCATTATCACGTGTACTAACAATCATGGGGTAAGCTTTAATACCGCTTTGCTTTAGCAGGTGAAAAAGTATAAGGTTTACCTCAGCCGAGTTACCTGTTTTTTTCTCCCAGGCTTTTACGGTACCATCATTAGTGAACCAGCGATCGATATCATTCCATTTCATCACCTTTTTAACTTCATTAAACACGTAGCTTATGCGCTCATCGTCAGTAGCGAATTGTTTGGCTTTATTTACAATGGCATCTTCACCTTCCAGCTTACGTTTAAGCTGTTTACCAAAGTCCTCATCATCAGCTAAAATACCGCCAACCTTGGGCCAGGTATCGGCATAGGTTTTAACAAAACCACCTATCGGCCTCACGGTGTTAAGCCCGAATACGATGCTTTGCATGTTATCCACATCCGAGCGCATTAAAGGCTCGTCACTAAGCGAGTGTACATTGGCCATACCCCTTGTATCAACGTTGATAGTATAGCCTAACGACTGTGTACCTGAACCCAGCATACCTGACTCCTGTGTAGAAGTATTAACCGTAAACATACGCGGCGAGCGCAGCTGCGGGCGGTAGTAAAAATACTCAGGCACCTTGGTGGTTAGCTGGCTGTAGCGTACCGGTATTTTACCCTGGAAATACCAGCTCGGAAAATCGGCGATGGAATTCGCGGTGAGGCGGTACTTAAATTCAACCACCGAGCCTGGTTTAACATTAGGAAATGAGAATACCAGCGCCGAACGCATCTTATCAATCTTTTCAGTAAAAACCAGTTTTTTATCAATCTTGGTGATCTCGGTTTTACCGTTTTCCAGGTTGATGGTTTGCGCCTGCAGGTCGGTTATATACTCCAAACGGTTGCCGCCATAGTATTCTACCCTGATGTCGGCATTCTTCTTTCCGTTAACGTTGAATATCTTGATGCGTTTATGGCGCTCGGTAACAATGTTAAAATCGTTGTCAAAATAAACGTCGGCTTTGTCAAAAAGCACTTCGGCATTGGCATCGGGTTCAAAATCGCAGTTCTTGAGTTCGAGATCGGCCTGTTCTATTTTGCCAAACGGCTTAAGGTACGTTGCAGCCGGAGAAACAGCCTTTTGAGCGTTTGCTGATAAGCAAAACACGCCCAAAAGTAAACCTGGGATAAGTTTTTTCATGTGTTAAGGTGTAGGGTATACAATCAAATAGTTTAAGGGCAGAAAATTACGAATAATTTGGCATTGGCGAATATTTGAATAAAAATTTTCATTTCTGAAAACCAAACAATTACCTTGCGGTTAATAAACCACATTAAATCTTATAATCTCACACTATGGAACCTAACTCACCATTCGGTCAATCGCCGGGTTTTGGTCAGACACCGGGCTTAAGGCCGAAGAACTGGCTGGTTGAATCAATTTTAGCAACCATATTTTGCTGTATTCCATTGGGGATAGTTGCTATTGTTAATGCCGCATCTGTAAATAATCGTTTTGATGCCGGAGATTACATAGGTGCTGAAAACGCATCTAAACAAGCAGGCAAATGGACTAAGATCTCTTTTTGGGTTGGTATCGTGTTCTGGATATTATATATTTTGTTCTTTGTCGTGTTAGGCTTCAGCGGCGCTTTTTTGAGCAGACCATAATTGGTGTGATTACCACAACTTCAAATAAAATACTTACAGCCATAACAATAGCTATTGTTATGGCTGTGGCTTTTATATACTATATTTTTGATCCATTGCGGTTCAACCTATTTCCAAAATGTCCTTTTTATCTGTTAACCGGGTTTGATTGCCCGGGTTGTGGTTCTCAGCGCGCTTTACATGCATTGTTGCACGGTGAAATTGTCAAGGCTTGTGATTTTAACCTATTATTGGTATTAAGTTTACCGATGTTGTTTATTCACATGCTGTTTAAGGTTAGCTCTTATATTTCAGGCAAACCTAAACAATGGCACCTGCTTTATCACCCTAAAACACCTATTATCTTTTTTGCCATTACTACCCTCTTTTGGATCATGCGAAATATCAACGCTATACCTTTTAGCTATTTGTCAGCTGCGCATTAATGGTTACCATGTGGCTATAATCCTTAACTATGGTTTGCAAAAAAAGCAGATCGTTCATCGTCTCAGGCGGATTTACAGCGAGATGCTGCTTTATTTTTCCGGCCATATTATATATTAACGTTGCATTACCTGTTTTAAAATAAGTATGTATTACCTCGTTAACTAAAGCAATGTCTCTATCTGTTAACTGCGCTGCTTCCTTAAATACCGGCTCATAAGTATCAACCGTAGGTGTAAACACCAGGTTATCAATAGTAGTGCGCGGCTTGGTACGTATAAGGGTGGTTCCGGCTACAATATCGCCTACGCGCTGCACATTTTTTGTTACGGCGGCGCATATCAGGCCAATTACCCCGGTTATCATAAAATCAACTATCCGGAACAGCCAGCGTATGAGATACTGTCCGAAGGTTGGGCGTTTTCCGTTCAAACTGATCACCCGGATCTTCATTACCCGCTTGCCCAGGCTTTGCCCATTAAAGAACACTTCGCAAATCAAATCGTACAAAACAAAGATGGTACCGATAACTATAAAGTACCATCCCATGATACTATCACCAAATCCACCACTGGTCATGATTATACCGCCTGCTATTGCTAATGCAATGAAAATACCGTAGTCAATCATGCGGGCCAGAACGCGGTCGCCTACGCCGGCTATTTCATAATCAATGCCTACATTTTGTGTGGTTTGTATGGTAACGGTTTGCATGGCCTAAAAATAGCAGATTGTTGCATTTTTATTGCAGATTAATTTTTTATCGGTATTTTAAACACCGAAATCCCTGAAGCTTATAACATGCGTGAGGCCCTGTTTATAAAACAAAATTCGGAGCGCTGGAAACAGTACGAGCTCAACAAGAGCAAAGATCCTGATGAACTGGCTGACAGCTTTATAAGCATCACCGATGACTTGGCTTACGCCAAAACTTTCTATCCAAACTCAAAAACCACACAGTACCTGAACGGGCTTGCATCGGGATTTCACCAATCCATTTATCGCAACAAAAAAGAGAAAACCAACCGTTTTGTAACGTTTTGGCAAACCGAGCTGCCCTTGATTTTCTATAAACACCGCCGGCAGTTGCTATACTCGTTCGCTTTTTTTATGGCATTTTGCCTTATCGGTATGTTATCGGCCATGTATGACGATACCTTCGTGCGCCTTATTTTGGGCAACGACTACGTGAACATGACTAATGATAACATTGCCAAAGGCGACCCGTTCGGCGTGTATAAATTTGGCAGTTCGGGCTGGATGTTTGCCGCCATTGCAGCCAACAATATTTTTGTTGAACTACGCATGTATGCACTGGGCATACTTTGCTCGGTGGGTACCGTATATAACCTGATGCAAAACGGCCTGATGCTGGGCTCATTCCAATACTACTTCTTCAGTAAAGGGTTGGGGCTGCAATCCGTACTGGTAATATGGATACATGGCACGCTCGAAATTTCTGCACTGGTACTTTCAGGCGCGGCAGGGTTGATTATGGGCAACAGCCTGCTTTTCCCTAAAACTTACAAACGCCTGGTATCGCTTAAACGCGGTGCGCTTGATGGCCTTAAGATAGCCATCGGCATAGTACCTATATTTTTGGTGGCCGCTTTTTTAGAGGGTTATGTAACCCGCCATACCGAAATGCCCATGGCCGCCAGTGTTGCTATACTGGCCACCTCGTTCACCTTTATTATATGGTATGTGTTGCTGTACCCGGCAATGCTGAACAGAAAGCTTAATTTGTTACAAACTGATATTGATGAAACCTCATTTTGAATTACGCCGCGTACGCGACTTTGGCGAAACCATAAGCGATACGTTTACCTTCATCCGCGAAAATTTTAAGGCACTGATAAAACCGCTGCTGGTTATTTGCGGCTTTTTTATAGTGATCAACACCATCACCCTGGCCAATTTATACGCAGGTATGACCGAGGCAAAGATGCAGGAGACATCACGCCCCAGCAACGTTTTTGCAAGCCAATATGGCGACAACTATTTTATAAACCTGCTTATAAACTATACCAGCCTGTTTTTATTTGCAACAAGCATTTTTATAGTTACTTATTGCTATATAGCGGTTTATAAAGATAAAACCGATGGCGAAAAACCTACTTTAGTTGAGGTTTGGGGTTATTTTAAATATTACTTCTTCCGCTCGATAGGCTCGTACTTTGTAGTTACCTTGCTCAGCATAGCCGGTTGCTTTTTATGCCTTTTACCCGGCGTATACTTGTTCGTTGTATTCGGTTTAATACTGCCCATCATCATTATGGAGAACGGATCGTTCGGCCATGCCTTTAACAAGTGTTTTCAGTTGATAAAAGGCAATTGGTGGATGACATTTGGAATCATTTTCGTGATATCGTTAATTATCAGTTTCAGCGGCGCTATAGTAAGTGTGCCGATGGGTATTGTTATCGCGGCAAAAACGTTATTACAGCTCGACTTTTTAATGTACCCTATACTTTTGGTACTCTCATTATTATTGAGCCTGATTTATCTTTCTTACTCGTTAATGGCTATCGCTATGTCCTTATGTTATTTCAGTTTTGAGGAGCAAAAAGAAGGCACAGGCATTTTAAGCCGCATTAATACACTTGGTGAGAAAGGTCCGGACACCACCCATCAGCCTGAAGAGGAATATTAATATGCGGATAAAAGCGCTGGCATATTGGCTGTTCGGCCTGTTCATGTTGATATCGGTTTTTACTTTCGCCCAAAAAGGCAAAAAGAAGCCGGTGGTAATGCCGCGCGACAGTTCTGCCGTGCAGGTAAGGCAATTCAGCGATGAAGCCATCAATACTTACAGCCAAAGTGATGACTTTAAGTACGTAGATCCTCAAACCAAGCAAGAACTATCGTTATGGAATCTGTTTGTGGCCTGGGTGTTGAACATGCTTGCGGCCGAGGTTGGTCGTTCACCCCTATTGCTGGTAATCCTTAAATATTTGATATTGGGACTTATAGCTGCCGGTGTAATATTCCTCGTATTAAAAGCTATTGGCATTGATGTGGGTATGTTTTTGCGTAAAGGCGCAAAAAAAACGTCGCTGCCTTACGTTGAATCACTGGAAAACATACACGAAATTAATTTTGACGATGAGTTGGACGAAGCCGTTAGTAACCGCAACTACCGTCTTGCAGTGCGTTTACTGTATCTCAAATGCCTGAAGCAATTAAGCGATAAAGGGCTTATACAATGGCAGATAGACAAAACGAACAAAGCATATTATTATGAGCTTGCGCAAAAACCGCAGCGCGATGCCTTTGGCTCGTTAACCCGCCGTTTTGAGTACGTATGGTATGGTAATTTCCATATCGACGAGCAGGCGTATAACGATATTGACCAGTTATTCAGTAAATTCAGGGAGCAGCTTTAAATGAGGAGTCTTAAAATATATCTCATTATTGCAGGCCTGCTGGTCATCGGCTATGCCGTGCTCGAATACAATCGACCTAAACCTACCGACTGGACCGTTACCTTTAACGATAGGCATACAAAACCTTATGGAACGTTTATAACTTTCAACCGGATAAAGGACATCTTTCCATCCGCCAAAATAAATGCTACCAGGCAAACACCTTTTGAGCTTTTCATTGATCCCTACAAACAGTCGGCGTATATTGTAGTAGCCAGCAGCGTTGCCCCATCCGAAGAAGATTATATATTCCTGATGGATTACATTCGCGACGGCAATGATGTTTTCATCGCAGCCGAAACGTATGGCAAATTGTTTCAGGATAGTTTAAACGTTAGCACGGCCAGTATCTTCGGGATGGTTGACCCATCGGAATATATCACTTTTCTTAACCCCAAACTGGATAATGAGCGGCAATACTTTGTAGACAAGGGCGCTGTAAGCAACTATTTTGACATGGTTGACAGCAGCCGCGCCATACTGCTCGGGCAAAATAACAAAGGCGATGTAAACTTTATAAAATACCGGTTTGGCAAAGGCAGCCTC